>NZ_JBWKQZ010000026.1:0-126869 GCF_059419025.1 Cupriavidus sp. GW821-FHT07C08 | reverse complement strand
GCCTGCACGACCACCTTGTGGCCCTGGGCGACGTACTTCTTGACTGTCTCCGGGGTGGCGGCGACGCGAGTCTCGCCTCGTAGTGTTTCCAGCGGAATACCAATTTGCATATCGATAGATCCCCTTGCACCGGAAGCCCGCCAGATGGCCGAACTCCAGTTCATTTCATTAGCAGGACAAGACATCAATCATGGTTAATGATGACTGCGCGGCGCCCGACGTCAGGCGAGCGTCAGGCCGCCGTCGACGAGAAGGGTCTCGCCAACCATATAGGAGGCCAGGGGAGAGGCCAGGAAGATGGCTGCCCCGGCTATCTCGTGCGGCAAGCCCATGCGGCCGATAGGCACGCGCGAAAGCGTTGCATCGAGCCGAGCCGGCGACGCCGTGGTCACCTTGGTGAGTTTTGTGTCCACCAGGCCAGGGGCGATGCCGTTGACGCGAATACCTTCGGCCGCCCACGCTTCACCCAGCGTACGGGTCAAGCCCACCACGCCGGATTTGGATGCGGCGTAAGCCGGGTTTCCCCGCACGGACCGGAAGCCCGCGATCGAGCTCAGCGTAATCAGCGAACCCTGGCTCTCATGGAGCATCGGCCGGAACTTGACCGCGCAGGCCATCACGCTGGACAGATTGACGTGCAGCACCTGGTCAAAGGTGACCATCTCGAACTCGGCACGCTTGTACTGGATCGTACCTTGCGCCAGCACCAGCACGTCCAGGCGTTCGAAGGCGGGCCGTACGGCGTTGACGGCCACCTGGTCGGAAACATCCACTTGCGCGTAGTGCAGGCCGGAAAGATCTGAACCTTCGTCGAGGCGATAGTCGGACGCCTGGGCACGCGTGCCCCAGGCGTGAACCTCTGCACCGAGTTGCCGGAATGCCTGCGCGATGCCGTTGCCTATGCCGCTGGAGCCCCCCACGACCAGCACGGTCTTGCCGGTGAAATCGAGGGACTCGGCGAACCGGGGCTGAGCGAGGGGAGAGTTGGAATTCGTCATGATTGGGCGATGTAGAGAAGTGGTGTCAGTACCGGAGTCAACGCAGGTCGTCCCAGGCGCAGTAGCGTTCCCCGCTTCTGGCGTAGAACAGGAATTCGTGATCGCGCTGGGCTGATTGACTCGGACGAAGCCGCGGCTGCGGCCCCATGGATGCTGGTCATCGCGCCTGCTTCTGCAGGTATTTCCAGGCCATCGCGGCCATGGGTCGGGCGAGCTTTCCCGCTTCGAGCGCCTGCGCCGATGACGCCGTGCCATCCACCACCCGCTTCATGATCCCCTGCAGGATGCCTGCGGTTCGGAACATGCTGAACGCGAGATAGAAGTTCCAGTTCCCGCCGATCCTGCGCCCGGTGCGCTGCTCATACGCGTGGCGGTAGGCCGCTTCGTCCGGGATACCCAGGCTGGCCCGGTCGACACCTCCCATGCCGCGTAGCGGGCCCGGTGAAATGTGCCAGCTCATGCAGTGATAGCTGAAGTCCGCCATCGGATGACCCAGCGTCGACAGCTCCCAGTCGAGCAGCGAGAGTACGCGAGGCTCGGTGGGATGGAACATGAGGTTGTCGAGCCGGTAGTCACCGTGCACGATGCAGACCTGCTCCTCCGCTTCCTCCGGGATCTGGTCGGGCAGCGATGCAATCAGCGCATCCATCGCCGGGATCGATTCGGTTTCAGACAGCCTGTACTGCTTGCTCCATCGTTCGATCTGGCGAGAGAAATAGTTGCCGGGCTTACCGTAGTCCGCAAGGCCGATGGCCTTGTAGTCCACGCGATGCAACGCCGCGATCACGCGATTCATCTCATCGTAGATCGCCGTACGTTCGCTGTTGCTCATGCCAGGCAGCGCGGGATCCCATAGCACGCGGCCATTAACGAACTCCATGATGTAGAAGGCCCGACCGATGACGGCTTCGTCCTCGCATAGGGCATACATCCTGGCCACGGGCACTTCGGTGTCGGCAAGCGCCACCATCACACGAAACTCGCGCTCGATCGCGTGCGCCGACGGCAGTAGCTTTGCTTTCGGCGCCGGCTTGGTGCGCATCACGTAAGCCTGGCGCGGCGTGATGAGCTTGTACGTTGGATTGGACTGGCCGCCGCTGAACCGCTCAACGGTCAGCGGGCCGGCGAAGCCGTCCACATGGCGCGCCATCCAGGCTTCGAGTCCGCCCGGGTCAAAGCCCAGTGTCTCCTTTGCCGGCCGCGTGCCGGCGAACGCTGAAGAAGCATTGCTCATCCGGTCGCCCCGCTTATCGAAGCGCCGGCATGGGAGCCAGCGACCCCGCATTCTTCTCCGCGCGATCCAGCGCGCAGTACGCGTAGTACAGCTCGACACACATGAACGACCACGTCAGGCAAGCGAGCGTAAAGAAGATCAGGTGTTGCTCGTCGTCGCCGGGAATCGTGTGGAAGTCGTAGATGCAGGCAATGGCTTGCGCGGTCAGCAGGACGAGAAACACGCCAAAGGCGTGCCAGCTTTCCCCGGCGCTGAGCAACTTCCAGGCAAACCAGGCCAGGTACACTGAAAACGCCGACCACATCACCACGTAGAAATACGGCCTTGGCTGCGCCAGCGCATCGACCGACACCAGCACGACCGTCCCCGCGATCGACCCCGCGAAGAACAGGACATCCATCAGGACAGACGGCTTGTAGCGATGCGTAACGAACATCAGCCCGGCCAGGGCAACCACCGGGATGCCGAAGCCCCGGGAGAACGCATCGCAAAAGTATGAGATGCGATACGAGAACTGCACGCCGCCCAGGGCAAATAGCAGGAAATTCGACGCGGAAAAGGTCACGATCAGCCATTCGAAGCCGAGCAGGTAGTTGCCCTTCCCGAGGAACTTCAGGCCGTGGATCAATGACGTCGTCACGAGGACGAACATGGCAAAACAGAGAAGATAGAGATTGCGGTCCATTACGACTCCCAGGGCTCGATTTGCAGGTTTGGATTCTTCACGGCTTTCGCGGCGCCAGGCTGGCGAGATAGGTGGCCATCGCCTTGCGGTCCTCCGGTGACGCCGCCGCGGCCACGCTTTTCATCATCCCGGTCGGTTCGCCGCGCGTGCCGGTGGCAAACGCATCAAACTGCGCCAGCAGATACTCGTAGCCCTGGCCCGCGAGGCGCGGGAATTGGTCGTGTCCCATCAGCTGGCTGCCGTGGCACGCGGCGCAATTTCCCGACGCCACCAGCCGCTTGCCCTTCTCCAGCAATCCGGCATCGGGCGTGAAGTAGCGGTTGGCGCCGGCTGGCTGCCTGGCGAAGTGGCCGGCAAGATCGTTGATCTCCGCCTCACTCATCGTCTTGGCTAACGGACCCATGATCGGATTGGACCGCTCCCCGCTGGCGAACTTGTGAAGCTGGGTCGCCACGTACGGTGCCGGCTGGCCCGCGAGGCTCGGATAGCCCTGGTGCAGCGAATTGCCCTTGGTCCCGTGGCAGCCGATGCAGGCGTCGGTCACCCGTGGCCATGGGCTGCCATCGGCGCCATAAGCGGCAGCCGACGCCGTGATATAGCGGTCGAGGCGATACATCCCCAGGAGGTCGGGGCCGAACCAGGCGAGCAACCCGGCGGCAGCAATAGCGGGGACGCCCAGCCATATGCGTTTCTTCATTTCCGTCTCCTAGGCGCGACGCAAGGCATTGAGAACCTGGAGGGCGGCCTGATGGCCAGAGCGCACGGCGCCATCCATGTAGCCGGCCCAGATCTCGGCCGTCTCGGTGCCCGACCAGATGAGCTTGCCGCAGGGCGGCCGCAATGCCTCGCCGTGAGTGCTCCAGAAGCCCGGCGGAATGGCGGAGACACAGGTGATCGTCCAGGGATCGGCACGGCCCCAGTCGTGATCGTGGTATGAGACCGGTGACAAGGCTTCGCTGCCGAAGGCCTGCGCATAGATCTCTGACAGGAACCGCTGCGCCGCCTTGTGATCCGAGGGAACCGACGCATTCGAGATGAAGGCGTTGATGACGCCGATCTCGCCCCCCGGCGGCGAGTTGTCGAAGGCCCACAGGATGGGCCCGTCGACCTGGAAGATGTGTCCGTTCAGCCCCTTGTCGCGCCAGAACGGACGGGAATAGACCATCGCCGTCTTCCGCGCTGGCGAATGGGCGGGCCAGGCGCGCTGCAGCGCGGCGCGCTTCTGCGGCAGCGGCGGATCGAACTGCACCCGCTCGCACAACGGTGGACTCAGGGCCATGATGACCTGGCGCGCACGCACTTCGCCCTGGTCCGTGTGCAGCGTGACGACCTCGCGGTCCCAGTTCGAGATCCGCCGGACGGGGCTCGACAGGCGCACCCTCTTCCCCAATGCCTGCGCCATCCTGACGCAGAGGATCTGCGAACCACCGGCAAATCGCGTTTCCTGGGCGCTGTGCTTGATGCTGTCCAGCTGCATATAGTCGCAGGCGGCCGAATTGATCATCGACAAGAAATGGAGCATCCCCATTTTTGCCGGCATCACGCCGCCGGAAAGCGCGATGCTCGCATTCCACCCCGTTCGGTCCTCGGTCTTGATGTTCTGCTTCGCCAGCCAGTCGCCGACCGACAGCTTGTCCAGTTCCACGACCTTCGGCGATTTCCACGGCGCGCCCGACGGCACGTCGCGCGAAAGTGCGCTGAGCCTGCCACCGATCGCCTCATCGCTGCCGAATGTGCCCTTCAGGTCGACCTCCAGACGACCGTCGCCGCCGAGGATGACCGTGTTCCCCTTGTAGTAGCTGGGAAACGTGCCCACATCGAGTTCGCGCGCCAGATCGGCCACCGCCGTCTGGCCGGGGCCGATCCACTGTCCCCCGACTTCGGAAACCTGTCCCGAACCCACATCGTAGTTAAGCGTCCGTCCGCCCACGCGATTGCGCGCTTCCAGCACGACAAAGGACTCGCAGCCTGCCTGGCGCAGGTCCCTCGCGGCGGTCAGGCCAGCCAGTCCCGCGCCGATGATGGCGACGTCGAGGACGTCTTCGGGCGTGCCGGCCTTGGCCGCCCTGGCCAGCTCCGGGCTCAAGCCGATGGTTCCTGCCGCCGTGGAGACGCCGGCCATTTTCAGCAATTGCCTTCGCTGCGTGTTGATTGAAGTGTCGGAGGACGAAATCTTGCCCATAGTGCTTCGCTGTTTCCTGTCATCTCATTGCGGGTCGAGCGCGAACCTGCGGACGCTCTTCCCGCTTCTCATGCTTCTGTGCCGGACAGCCCAGACGAGCCCACGCAGCGCCTGTTGATCGGCCTGCTGGACTGCGGCTGTACACTGCTCCAGCACTTCCTGCTCCGGGAACAGCATGAGTTCGGCCGCGCTCCCCAATACGAGCGCGATATCGAATGGCGAGCCTGTCGCGAGCGCGTGCCGCAGAAGGCTCGACAAGCGGCGCTCGATGGCGGCACCGTCCGCGGCGTCCATTCGAATCCTTGCCACCGATGCCCGGATGAAGTGGAGCAGCTCACTGGAGCCAGGCTGATGCCCGAAGGCGGTCGTGGTCGAGCAGGAGCTTGACGTCATCGCGGCTTTCCCATGCAAATGGCTGATTGGTCTGGCGCGCTCCGGCCGCCTGCGGCGACGGCCGGTATCCCGCGCTTGACCAGGCGCCTACTCCCGCGCCCACCCATTCTGGTAGAGGCGCCCGGCCAGCACGCCCAGCCGCGACGTGAGCACGTAGTTCTCGCCGTCCTCGATCAGCGCCGAGCGTGCGTCGCGGAACAACTTCTCGATCGGGAACTCGCGCGTCGTGCCGTTGCCGCCGAAGAGCTGGAACGCCTCGTGCGTGATCTTCATGGCCTCCTCGGTTACGCTGACCTTGGCCTGCGCAGTCGCATACGGGTGACTCTGCGGAGACAGTCGTGCGAATGCCAGGCTGCGGCGGGCGATGGCACGTGCCATCTCGAGCCGGCGCAGCATCTCGCCCACGCGCAACTGGGTCATCTGGTGTTCCCGCAGCAGCGCCCCACCCTGCTTGCGCTCATGGCAATAGGCAAGCGCAAGTTCGAACGCGGCGCGGGCCACACCGACAAAGACCTGGCACATGTGAGTACCTGCGAACGACCATGTAGAAGCCAGGTTGCCGAGGTACTCGTCCTTCAGCGCGATGGCGAAGCGCCTGGGCACCCTGACGTTGTCAAAATAGATCTCGCCCTGGGGCAACGCACGCTGGCCGATCTTGTCTAGCGGCTTGCCGCGCGAAATGCCCGGCAGGTCGAGCGGCAGGATCAGGCCGATGCCGTTGGTGAACGCGCCGTGCTCATCCGTCCCGTGGAACCCGTCGCCATAGTCTGCCGCCATGTAAGCGAGCGCGACCTGCGCCACCGACCCGTTCGACACCCATGCCGAGCTCTGCCCGTTGATGACGATCTCGTCGGCACCGACCCTGGCGGTCACGTTGCCAACCGGCTGCTTTCCGCCTGCGCTCAGCTCTTCGCGGTAGAGAATCGCGGCATCGGAGCCACGGTCAGGCTGCGTGTTCATCCAGCAACCGATCTTTCCAGTGCACATCTCGATCAGTTCATGATTGCCGAGCGACTGCGCCATCGTCAGCGGCATGGTCGCAGCGCCGAGCGAAACGGCCAGGCCCGAATCCCCCCAGCCAAGCTCTTCGCCGATCAGCGACTCGATGCGCACCGCGACCTCCGGCGGAAACTGTGCGATGAGTTGCGGATCGAGCCCGAGCTTCGCGCTCTCCATCATCGCCGCCCAGTACGGAGAACCCGCAGCGATGACGTCCTCCGGCGCCATGCGGTCAAGCTCCCGGCCGATCGGCCGCAGCACATCGCGCGCAAAGCGATGGACAGTCTGCTGGATTGAGTTCTCCTCTTCGCTCAGCGGCGTTTCGAATCCGGTCAGGCCGACTACCGGCAACGCCGCGGTCGTGTGCAATCGAATCATTATGGGTCTCCTCCTGTCGTGGAAGCATGCGTAGCGGCTTGCCGTGGATACGGCACCCCACTCGCATATTTAGTAGAACACTATACAAAACATAGGTCATGTTGCCAAACATGCAAGCGAAAAAAAAGACAGGGTATTCCCTGTCTCCTGGCGTTCGCGCGCGGCAGCGCCGCTTTGCCGCAGCTAGCCGGCCACTTCGGTCGACCGCTCCTTGAATATGATCTGCTCAACAGCGGTCCGATATGCCGCGTCGAGCCCGCGCGAATCACGCTTGCGCCGGCCCGCGCCGAGCTGCAGCGCGAGGCCGTCGGCCAGCGCAATCAGCAGCGAGGCAGCGTGCAGGCTGTCAGCCGTTTTCAGTTCCGGATTTATCGCCCGCACAAGTTCCGCAATGCCGCGCGTCAGCGTGTCATACCACTCTTCAAACATGCGGGCGCACTCGGGATCGGTCGACGCCAGCGAAATGAAGTGCCACCACAACGCCGAGTCCTTGGCATTCCTCGCGTCGCTGAGCGCCTTATCCAGCAGTGCGTTGAGCGACTCGCGCGGCGAGACACGGCTGTCCAGCGCGCGCTTCAGGTCCTCGAGATAGGCGTCGATGATCGGCGCCATGATCGCCCGCAGGACGGCCTGCCGGGTGGGAAAGTAGTACTGGAGATTGCTGATGCTGATCCCGGCGCCGAGGGCGACGGCACGCAGCGAGAATTCCAGGCTGCCGCCCTCGAGCAACAGCTTTCTGGCAACGCGAACGATGGCATTGCGCGTGCGCAAGCCCTGGGCTCGCAAGCTGTCGGGGTCGGCTCCTGTGGCGGCTGCGCTCGATGCGCGCCGCTTCCTGGTGGTGCGCTGCTCCATGGGCACTGTCATCCTGTCTGCCTTGATTCAGGGCTTTTCAGCCCTTTGTAAGGGATCGCGCCAGCGGTACGCTGGGCGGGCATCATTATATCTGACGCCCGTCGACGCACGTGGCGCCCGGGTCGCTTCGGCAGCGGCTTACCTCCTTTGTCCTGACTGCGACGGCAATGATCGGCGAGGCCTATGACAGCGCTGCGCAGCGTGCCTTGCGGTTCACCCGATCGTCCATCATGTTGGCCACGCGTAGCGCGGAGTTAACGGCGCACCATTGCAGCGGTTCGGGCAGCGTCGACGGCGTCTTGTGGTCCAACGCCGAAAGTAGCGGATGCCCCGCGCCACGTATCCGTTCGGCCAGCAGCAGTCCCATCAGCGACTGGGTACCTACACCATGCCCGGAACACCCGGCGGTATAGAGGATGTTCCGATCGGCGCCGGTCGCGCCGACCACGGGCAGCGCATCGTAGGCAAAGCTGATGTACCCGCTCCAGCACGACCGGATGGCAACGTCTCCCAGCATGGGGAACCGCTCATGCAGCGCGTTGGCCAGGGCACGGTAGGACACTTCGTCCGGCACATTCGGTGTCTGCGCACCATAGACGTAGCGCAACCGCTTCGTCGTCAGTACGAGCGTGTTGCGCGCCGTCAGCCTATGGCTTTCCATGGTCCAGTGCGACGTCACGATGCCTTCGCGCCGTGGCCAGCCGAGCGACGCCAGTTGCGCCGAGGACAACGGCTCAGTCTCGATTGCCGACACCCGCAGCGGCATTACCTTGTTCCGCAGCAGGCCAAGTTGCGGCGTATAGGCGTTGGTTGCAAGCACCAAAAACGGCGCGCTCGCGCTGCCCTTCGCGGTCCGCACCCGGACGGCGGGACCTTTGTCCCAGGACAGCACCGGCGTGTTCTCGTGGAGTTTCACGCCGGCGCGCAGCGCCGCGCGCCGCAGGCCCAGCACATACTTGCCGGGATCGAGCGTACCGCCACGAGGGACATGACATCCGAACAGGAACGCCGGCGGGATGCCCCGTGCCCGCATCGCGGCGTAGTCCAGAAACTCCCCGGGAGAGCCAAGTTGCACGCCGGTACGCATGCTCTTGCGCAGCTTCCTTTCCTGGGACGGATGGACGCCCGCGCGGATGATGCCCGAGGCGTTGTAGTCGCAGTCGATCGCGTACTCTGCAAGCTTGCGCTCCACATAGTCGACGCCCTCATCGTAGAAGCGCACGATATCCCTGGCCTGCTCGTGTCCCACGCGCTTCAGAAACAGGTCGTACTCCAGCCCCTGCCCACCCGCAAGATAGCCCGCGTTGCGCCCGCTCGCGCCGAACCCGGCGAACTCGCGTTCGAGGACGATCACCTTCGCCCCGCGCGCGGCAAGCTCCAGCGCGGTAGACAGCCCGGCAAAGCCGCCCCCGGCAACGACCACATCCGCGCTGACGTCGCCGTCGAGTTGCGGCTGCAGGTCATCTGGCCGCTCCACCCAGCCTCCAAGTGGCCGATACGCCTGTCCGCCTTGCCAGTTAAACCCATCCATATCTGCCACCTTTACTCCTTGCTCAGAATATGAATTGCGAGCGCCGCCTCTTCGACGCCCTGCAAGCCGCCACCGTTCTCCTGAATCGCGTGACGTGCGCCGCAAACCTGTCGCGCACCGGCTTCTCCACGCAATTGCGTGACCAGTTCGTAGAGCTGGCCAATCCCTGTCGCACCTAGCGGATGGCCCTTGGATTCGAGGCCGCCAGACGTATTGATCGGAATGCGCCCGCCGAGTGTGAATTCCCCGCGCTCCGCTGCCGGCCCGCCTTGGCCGAGCGGCACCAGCCCAAGGTTTTCGGCCTGGATGATCTCGCCCATCGCCGAGGCATCGTGTACCTCGGCCACGTCGATATCCCCCGGGCCCAGGCCGGCCTGCTCATAGGCCTGAAGCGCGGCGAGGCGGCCGATGTTCTTCTCCGGCTCGTCGATGCGCCGATGCGAAAAGCTGCGGATCACGCTCGCCGCGATCCGGATGCAACGACTGCGATCGGCGCCAATGCGCCGCAGACCCTCTTCCGTGCAGAGGATGGCGGCCGCTGCACCGTCCGAGACCGGCGCGCACATCGGTAGCGTGATCGGATAAGTGATCGGCGGCGCGGCGAGCACCTCTTCGACCGTAAAAGCCTGGCGGAACTGCGAATGCGGGTTGTGCACCGAATGCCCGTGATTCTTCGCCGATACAGCCGCAATCTGGCGCTGCGTGGTGCCGTAGGTCTTCATGTGATGCCGGCACAAGGCGGCATAGATCTTCATGAAGCGGCTATAGGGCCGGTCGGATTCCGATCCCGGCGGCGGCTCGATGCCTTCCCCCAGCTTCGCCAGCGTCGCGAAGTTTTCCTCGACGCGGGATACGTCCCATCCCGCCTCGAACAAGGCGAACGACTTCGCCTTGTCAGCGACGTTCATCTTCTCCGCGCCAA
This sequence comes from Cupriavidus sp. GW821-FHT07C08, assembly GCF_059419025.1. Classification (NCBI taxonomy): domain Bacteria; kingdom Pseudomonadati; phylum Pseudomonadota; class Betaproteobacteria; order Burkholderiales; family Burkholderiaceae; genus Cupriavidus; species Cupriavidus sp. GW821-FHT07C08. The sequence continues at coordinate 116,692 of NZ_JBWKQZ010000026.1, read as the reverse complement.
GTGCCAGCGCGACGTCGCAGCTGCCTGCCCTGAGGTGCTGTACTGCAAGGTGCACCGTCGTGCTGCCGGACGCGCAGGCATTTTCGACGTTGAACACCGGAATGCCTTCGATACCGATCTTGCTGAACACGACCTGGCCAGGGATCGACAACTGCCCCTGAAGCTGGCCATTGGTGATGCCGGCGTAGAAGGCCGCACCGATGGCGTCGGCACTACAGCCGGCGTCCTGCAAGGCCCCGCGTAGCGCGGCACCGGCGAGTCTCTCGATGCTCAGATCGAAATGCCGGCCGAAGATGGTCATCGCGATGCCGGCGATGTAAATGTTGCTCATGTCTTCTTTCCCGGGTGCCTCGTTCAGATCTTGCGTTGCTGGCCTTGCCAGTACTGTTCTCTCAGATCCTTCTTCAACACCTTCCCGACCGGGCTTCGCGGCAGTGCGGCGACGAACTCCACGCTCTTCGGCGCCTTGACCGAGCCGAGCTTCTGCTTGCAAAGGGCGACGAGTTCATCGGCGCTCACCTCGTAGCCCGCATTGCGTTCCACCACGGCTTTCACAGCCTCGCCCCACTTCTCGTCCGGCACGCCGATCACCGCGCAGTCCTGCACCGCTGGATGGGACCAGATCACCTGCTCGATTTCACTCGGATAGACGTTGAAGCCGCCGCTGATGATCATGTCCTTCTTGCGGTCGGTGATATGGAGGTAGCCCTGCGCATCGAGGTGACCGACGTCGCCGGTGTGCAGCCAGCCGTCGACGATCGTCTCCGCAGTCTTGTCGGGCGCCTTGTAGTAGCCCTTCATGACGAGGTCGCCGCGCACGCAGATCTCGCCGGTCTCGCCTTGCGGCAGAACCTCGCCGTGCTCACCCATGATCTCCACACGGATAAGCGGGTTGGGACGGCCGACCGAGGACAGCCGTTCGTCGGACGCCAGTTCGCCGCCGACAAAATGCTCGGCCGGCGTCAGGTAGGAGATCGAGGCCGGCGCTTCAGTCTGACCGTAGCCGCCGGCCATGACCGGGCCAAACACCTCGATCGCGCGCTTGAGCTTCTCCACCGACATGGGTGCAGCACCATAAAGGAAGCACTTGAGCGATGAGAAGTCCTGTTTCCCGATCCCGGGAATGTCCAGCAGCCGGTAGATCACCGTCGGCGGCAGGAAGAACTCCGTGACCCGGTGCTGCGCAATCGCGCCGATCAAGGCTGCAGGGTCCGGCTTCGGCAGCACGACAACCGTACCGCCGCGCGCGGTGCAGGGCAGCGACAGCATCCCGGCGGTATGCGTCATCGGCGCGGCGGCGAGATTCACCGGGCGCTCGTCCCCCTGGTAGGGGTACGCCATCATGAACTGCGCGAAGTAGGTCTGGTAAGCGCGGTGCGTGTTCATCACGCCCTTGGGTGCTCCGGTCGTCCCGCCAGTTGCCGAAAGGGTCACGACGTCGTCCATGTCGTAATCGATGAGCGGCGCACTCGAGCCCTGCTCCTCGCTCCACCCAGACAGCGACGGCGCCCACGGCAGCGCGGCATCGACACACACCCAGAGCCTGACTTTCGGCAGCCGGGGACGCAGCGTCTCGATTACCGATGCGAACGCTTCCTGGAAGAACAGCACTTCGCAGTCGAATGCATCAAGAATGAACTGGTTCTCCTCGGGCGCGTTGCGCCCGTTGACGGGGATGTACGCCATCCCCGCTCGCCATAGCCCCAGCGCACAACTCCAGGCAGTCACGTCGTTATCTGCCCAGACCGCTCCCTTGGTTTCCCTGCCGAATCCTTCCGCCAGCAACCCGTTGGCGATGCGGCAGGAAAGCTCGCCAATCTCGCGGAACGAGTAGCTGCGCTCGCCCTGGATATAGGCGATGCCATGGGGATTGATGCGCAACCCGCGGTCAAAAAAATCAATGATTGCCATTTCAAGTAGTCCTCAGAATCTGTGACGGCTCGGCCGGGTTGCGGTGCCAGCCGTCCGTGTACGCGCCAAAGCGGCCGGTGCATTTTTCCCGCCCCGACCTGAAGAGCAGGCCGGGGCGGCACGGCAATTACAGATGCGAAACCGTCGCACGAGCCAGCCCGCGCTGCTCGAGGAAGCTGAGCAGGTAGCGGTGCCCGAAGGCCTTCGAGCCGGATGCGAAGCCGACCTTTGCGGTGTCGCCGTCGAGCAGCTTGATGACGCCTGCCGTCTGGATAGCCCCGGTGGCGATGTATGGCGTGGTCCCATGCACGGTCGCCCGCACAGAAGCGATCTGGCCGCGGCCGATGGCGAAATCGACGGTGCGCTGCAGCGTAGTGCGTTCCCGTGGCGGCATGGCCGGCGTGGTCGAATCAACGATCTGCTTCAGCACCGCGTCCTGCTGCTCGCGGGGCAGGTGCTTGTACTCGGCTTCCCACTTCTTGCCCAGCGCATGCACCATCTGCATCGCGTTGTTGTCGTAAAAGCCGACACTGGAGATGCAGCTGCGTACGCGCGGATCGTGTTCGAAGTGGACCGGCAGCGACGTACCGCCCCACGGCAGACAGAACACCGGTTGCATGAAGGCAGGATCGACCACATTGAACGACGCATCCGCCGCATATGGCACCAGCTTCTTCTCCCACAGGTAGCAAGCCTCGTGGCGATAGCCTTCGAAGATCGTCGCGGTCGAGCCCACGCTCACGCCGGCACCGCCGCTACGCGGGCCGCGCGTCAACGTCGCTGTTTCCAGCGCATCGACGCCGGGCGTCTCCAGCGCCAGCTCCGCGGCAATCTCGGCGAACGTGTACATGTAGGCATTGGACGGCGACAACAGCAGCCCGGCCTGCCGGTACAGATCGCCGAATTCATCGCGCGCCCGGCGGATGTGCGGCTGCTCGCCCGTGGTGTCCAGGTAATGGCACCCCGCGTTGAGCGCCGCTTCGACGCCAATCAGACCGACCGTGGAAAATGGTCCCACGGTGTTGCACACCACCTTCGCGCCGCGGAATGCATTCACCAGGGCATCGACGTCATGTTCCGCCTCGATGAGTTCATAGTTTGCCGATTCCAGGCGCACGACACGCTGCGCCATCATTTCCTTCGCCCGGCCAGCGTTGCGCGCCACGGCCGTGAAAGGGATGTCCTGGTCGATCAGCCAGTCCATGATCAGCATGCCGGTGTAGCCGCTTGCGCCATAGACGACGACGGGGTGCTTTGCCATGGTTTGTCTCCTTGAGAGTTATGTCTGACAAGTGATTGGGTGGTTGGAAGGAACGCCGCCCTCTGACGGGGCGACTGGAAAATGCTTGTGGGTGCCTATCGCCTGGCCGGACCGTCGTCCCGCAACGGACCCGCCATTGACATCAGCAGCGGCCGCGAACCGTCCGCGAGCACTGCAGTCAGGGACTCCTGCCCTGCGCGCTGCGTGACCGAGAACGTCTTGCCGCCGTCCTTGCTGTCGAGCACGGTCCCGGCCATGCCGACGACGACGACGCGGCCGTCAGCAAGCTCCGCGATCCCGGTCAACGATTGGGTGGTATGCGAGTCCACGCGTTGCCACGTCATACCGTCGTCGCTGCTGCGGTACAGGTGTCCGCGCATGCCGCAGACCAGAAGGGAGCCGTCGGGGAGTGAACGCCCGTACCACAGCGAGCCGTTGTCGCCGGTGGTCAACGCCTGCCACGACTTGCCCCTGTCGGCAGAGCGGAAGATGGTTCCGCCTTCGCCAGTGATGAAGAGCGAGCCGCGGCCGGATCCGAACATATGCAGCAGGTGGCGGTCGGCGTTCTCGCCCGTTTCCACCTTGATCTCGGACCAGGTCCGGCCGGCATCGCGGGTTTCGATTGCCCAGCCGTACAGCCCTACGGCGATGCCGTGCTCCAGACTGTCGAAGTGGAGCGAAAGGACCGGCTGCTCTGCACCCCGCTCGGCGCGCAAGAGCATCCACGTCTCGCCGCCATCCTGCGTGCCGAGCACAACGCCATCGTGCCCGGCCGCATAGCCGCGCCGCGCATCGATGAACTGAACGGAAGTCAGCAGCGAGCGGACCGGGACCATCCTTGCTTGCCGGAACTTGATGCCGTCATCGGAAAGGAGGATGACGCCGTGGTCGCCGACGGCCACCACACGCTTGCCGGCACGCGCAGACGCCAGCAGCGGTGCGGCGACCGCATTGGAGACCTGTCGGGCGGGCTCCAGGGTCGGCCACGGTGCCGCGGCAGCGGTCTCCGCCGCACGCGACGGGCACACCACGCCCAAGGCGATCGCGACAACAGGTAGGAATCGGTGCAGGTTCATGGGAGATTGACGCCTTCTTGCGTCTCAATGCTTCAGGATTTCCGGCATGCGCACCGCGCCGCGCCGGGGGAAGAACTTCTCCAGCACCGCCGCGAACGCGGGCAGGAGGGTGATGGCCATGACCATGTTGACGAGGAACATAAAGGTCAGCAGAGCGCCCATGTCGGCCTGGAACTTGAGGCTCGAGAACATCCAGGTCGCCACACCGACCGAGAGCGTAATGGCCGTGAATACGGTCGCCAGCCCTGTCTCCTTCAGCGCGACTGCAAGCGCGTCGGTGAACGCGAGCCCGTTTGCCAGTTGTACCTGCAGGCGGTTGTAGATGTAGAAGGCGTAGTCCACGCCGATGCCAACCGCGAGCACCATCACCGGCAGCGTCGCCACGGTCAGGCCGATCTCAAGCTCCTTCATGAACCAGTAGCCAATCCACGTGGCCACGGTCAGCGGCAGGCAGCACGCAACCATCGCCCGCCAGTCCCGATACACGAGGAAGACCAGAACGAGGATTGCGGCGTAGACGTAGAGCATCATTGGCAGCTCGCTGGCCTCCAGCACCTCATTCGTGGCCGCCTGGACACCTGCATTGCCGCTTGCCAGCCTGACCTTGACGCCATCGAGCCGGTTGGACTCGCGGAACTGCCTGACCGCCGCCACCACGGTCTTGATCGTCGTGGCGCGATGATCAGGCAGATAAAGGTTGACGCCTTGTACTCGGCAGTCGCTCGACGAAAGCCCGGCGATGCGGTTGTTCACGCCCTGGAACTGCGAGCCAAGCCCGCGCGGGTCTCGCGTCACGGTGGCCATCTTCGGGCTGCCCTCGTTCATGCCGGCGTTGTAGAGCTTGAGCTGCGCTGCCAGCGAATCGGTGGACACCACCCCGGGCACGCTGCCCATGCGCCAGGCGAAGTCGTCGACGAACAGGAACTCGTCGGCGCGGGAGCAAACCTCGCCATGGCGATCGGGCGTGGCCTCGAACACCACGGTGAGCCAGTCCAGGCCGACGTCGAAGCGGTTGACGATCGCGGCAACGTCCAGGTTGTAGCGGGAATCCGCGCGCAATTCCGGCGCCCCGGCCTGGAGACTGCCCACGTGCCTGCCCTGGCTCTGCCAGAACGCAAGGCCGAAAACCACTGCGCCGGCGATGGTCACGATCAGTGCGTTCCGCGGCTGGGCGATCCGGGCCACCGCGCCCAGCCACCCGCTATGACGCTCGCGCCGCGCCAGCGCCCGTTTCGCGAACTCCGGCGTGAACCGGAAGTACGACGCCGCCACCGGCAGCATCATCAGGTTGGTGACGATCTTGTAGCCCACGCCGATGGCCGCAGTGATCGCCAGTTCGCGGATCATCGGGATCGGAATGAGAATAAGCGTGACGAAGCTCACCAGCGCGGTGATCAGCGCCAGCGATCCGGGAATCAGCAGGCCGGTGAAGCTGCGCCGGGCGGCAATGGCGGAGTCGGTGCCTTGGGCGACCTCGCGGACGATAAAGTTGATCTGCTGGATACCGTGTGAGACACCGATCGCGAACACCAGGAACGGCACCAGGATGGCGAGCGGGTCAAGCCCATAGCCCAGCAGGCGCAGCGTGCCGAACTGCCAGACCAGGGACACAAGCGAGCAGCCGAGCGGCAGCAGGGTCAGGCGCACCGACCGGCAGTACCAGTAGACCGCCAGCCCGGTGAGCAGGAAGGCGATGCCGAAGAAGCGCGTCACATCCGCTCCGCGGTCGGCAATGTCGCCGATCTGCTTGGCGAAGCCGATGATCTCGATCTCGACCTGGTCGTTCTCGAACGGGCGCCGGATCTGCTCCTCGAGCAAGCGGTTGAACTGGATATAGTCGAGCTTCTTGCCCGTGCGGGGATCGACGTCGGCCAGTTCGGCGGTGATCAGGGCGCTGGACTGGTCGCGTGCGACCAGCGTCCCGACATGGCCGCCGGCCATGGTGCGCTGGCGCATCTTGTCGATGACATCGGCGGAGAGCTTTTCCGGCACGATATCCCCGCCGGCCACCGCCTCTGCCCGGAAGCCGTCCTCGGTGATCTCGGTGAAGAAGACATTCGGTGTCCACAGCGACGTCACGCTGGTCCGATCCACGCCCGGAAGATAGGTGACGGCCTCCGTCACCTTGAGGACCTGGGTAAGTGTCGCCGCATTCCAGACATCGCCCTTGCGGGCATGCACGGCAATGGTCAGCCGGTTGGCGCCGAAGAGCTTGTCACGGAACTGCTCGAAGGTCTTGATGTACTCGTGGCCTTGCGGCAGCTGCTTCTCGAAGCCGGCTTCGAGGTGCAGCTTCGCGCCGAGCACGCCCATCAAGGCGGTGAATCCTGCCAGTGCGAGCAGGAAAGGAAGGCGGTGCCCGAACAGGGCCGCTTCCAGACGGGTTATCAGGCGTGAAAGCATCAGAAGGACGTGGTCATGCTGAGGGAGACAAAATCGCGGTCGCGCAGCAGGTTGCTGCCGCTACCGCCCCAGTTGTGCGTGTAGTCGAGGCGCATCTTTGTCTCCGGCTTCGTCTTGAAGTCGAGGGTCGCGCCGATCACCGCGGCGCCCGCGCCCCGGATGAAGCCAGGCAGCGCCGTGGCCGAATAGCCTCCGATGCCTTGCATGACGGCGATGTCCGGTGACAGCGACGCCCGCGTGCCGAAGATGTTGGGATAGGTCACCGAGGCTGCCAGCACCATCCCCGCCGACAACTTGGTGGGCAGCGTGTAGTCGGCGGTGACCGCATACGGAATGCCGGCGTTGAGCTTGAGCTTCGGGTAGTACGCCAGTGCACCTTCCGCCGTGATCGTGCCCTCGGTCGCGCCCAGCGCGCGCAGCAGCCAGCCGAACGAGCCCGAAGGCGACATGATGTGGATGCCGGTCAGGTGGAGCTGATAGTGCTGCGTGTCGATCGCCCCGCGGCAACTGCTTCCGACCGGCTTGACCGCAAAATCGGCCAGCGCGTTGCAGTAGTAGGGGTTGCCCGGGTCGATGACCGTGGTCGGATCGATGGCGACGCTGTCCCGCGGACGGTACGACAGTTCGGTGCCGATCGCCCATTCGCCAACCTGGAAGTTGTACGAGAGGCCGAACAGGTCGCGGTTCTTGCCGTAGTCGAGCGACGCCTGCCAGCCGAACGGGTTGCTCGTCGTGTTGACCACCTGGTAGCTCACGAACGGCACCTTCTCGCTGTAGTGGTAGTAATAGAGGCCGAGTTCGTTGCCGCTGTCGGGGAACTTGTAGCGCATCGCCATCCCCCCTTGCCCGTTGTTGCTCGGGTTGTTGTCCGGGCCGCGCGGGATGAAGGTGCCGGTTCCGACCAGGGGCCCAACCGGATTGGTATTGGGGTTCGCCAGCTCCCCGGTGCTCAGGCGGCGGTTGTAGGGCATCCCGGTCGCGGGATTGATGCCGACGATCCGGGTCCCCGTGTCGCCGATCGTGCCGTTTGGAAGCGGGGCCAGCCCGGACGCAGCCAGCGCGCCATTGACGGCTGAAGTCGGGATATAGAAGCCTCGTCCGCCCTTGCCGAGGAAGTCGCTGGTCGAAAAGAAGGTCCCGGGCGCGTCGAACTTGAAGCTGTTCCACTTCCACTGGTAGAAGGCCTCCAGGCCGAGGTCCTTGCCGAGTGAAGTGCTCGCAGAGACCATGGGCGCGGGGATGAACAGATTTTTAAGCGGCGTTCCCGGCTGGTGCGCGGACGGCAGGTAGATCGCGTTGATCGCGTTGATACCGCCCGGGATGTAGAGATTTTCACCCCAGTTCAGCACCTGGTTGCCGACCCGGACACGCGCCTGCTGGTCGCCGACGTCGAATTCCTTGGTGATGTAGGCGTCGAGCAGGCGCGGGTCGCTGGTGGCGAAGTTCCGCGCCTCCGAGTCGAGATCGGTTCGTCTGGTGTGGGCAGTCGCAAAGTCATAGTTGACGACGCCGCGCACCAGCCCGCTCCAGCCGTCGGTGCCCTTGACATAGAGGTCGCTGGTCCACTGCGCATTGGCCGAGACCGGCTGCCAGCGCTTGTAGTTCAGGTTGCCGTCGTCCTGATTCAGGCGCAGCGTGTCCAGGTTCGACGAGAAGACAGACGGGTTGCTTTTCTGCAGCGGCGTAGGCGCGTCGCCGACGCAGCCGCCGTTGTCGTTGCCGACAAAGCTGCAGTTCGTCTTCGACGTTCGCATCGCCGCGCCAAACGAGACCGTCGAGTCGAAGGCCACCGCCCAGCCGTTGTCCAGCGTCCACTGTGCAGCGTAAGCCGAGCCGGCATCCGCGGTCGCCAGCAGGCCTACGATCACCGAGCGGGCCAGTTTCCGTTCCATTCGCATCCCCGCGGCGGCTTGCGCCGCCGCTGCCGCAACATTACGCAGTTTCATGCCTGTCTCCCCGTGGTTCTCTTTCTTGGCTTATCGTGTGGTGAACCGGCGCAGGCCGTCCGGCTCGAAGGTCTTCTCCTTCAGGCGCCCTTCCCTTGCGGCGAGCCAGTCAGGTTCCTTGTGGCCGGCGACGACGCGGTCGAGCACGGCGCGGCGGGTCTGGTGGTCATAGCTGGTATTGGCCGCCCAGACGCAGGCCGGCACTTCCCAGGCCATGTAGGGACCCATCTCGGTGGTGCGCCAGACCTTGCCCTGCGCGTCGTACATGTCCTCCACCAGGATCGTCCACGTGTCCTCGTCGATGTAGAACACGCGCTTGGGGAAGGTATGCCGCATGCCTTGCTTGAGCGTGGCCTCCACCACCCACATCCGGTGCAGCTCATAGCGCGTCAGGTCGCGGCTGAGGAACTTCGGCTTGACGACTTCGTCGACCTTGTTCGCCGAAGAGTTGACCCGGTACGTGTTGTAGGGCACGTACATCTCCTTCTTGCCGGCCAGCTTCCAGTCGTAGCGGTCGAGGGGGCCGTTGAACTGCATGTACTGGTCGACGGTCAGCAGGTTCTCGGTGTTGAGCTGCGGGGCGTCGTACTGGTAAGTCGGCGCGCGACGCACGCGGCGCTGGCTCGCGAAGTACAGCCAGACGTCGTTGGCCTCGGAGAACTTGTACTGCGTCAGGGTGGCATCCCCCGCGATCGACGGCGGGCTGGTAAAGGTGTTGAGGTACAGGCTCTCGATGCCGCGGGCGTCGCCGATGCCCTTGTTCGACGGCGACCACATCGGCGACATCTGCCATTCCTGCTGGCCGAGCGGCTCGCCGATGCTGTCGGTGCCCTTCGGCGGGATGTAGCCCGCATAGCTCATCTGGAAGCCCTCTCCCTTCCAGTGCAGCTTGTGGTTCCACATGGCTTCGGCGCCGTTCTGCGGAATCGGGAACGGCACGGCGGCGCCGATCGCCTCGGCGAGGTCCTGGCCGTTGGCGCCAAGCTTCGCCGTCGTCGCGTTCTTCTTCGTCCGCTCGTAGAAGAAGTCGGGGAAGCCGCAGGAACGGTGCGTCGGATAGACGTCCATCCGATAGTCCGGGATCGTCTTCACCATTTCGATCTGTCCGGGGGCAAGCTTGTCCTTGTACTTGTCGACGTTGGACGCGTCGATCGAAAGTACGCGCTTGTCATTCGCGTACGGGTCGGGGCGCGCCGTACCAGGCTTCCAGCCACCCGGTGCCTTCATGTCGCCGCCGGTCCACTCCGGAATCGACCCATCCTTGTTACCGGCCCGTTCGGCACCCACCGGAGTGAGGTCCTTGCCGAGCCGGCCCACATCCTGCTCGGAGGTCGCGGCATAGGCCGCTCCGCCGAACGCAAGGGTCACGCTGAGGAACAACGTCTTGTATCTCATCTGAGTCTCCTGTCTGGCATGGCAACGAAGTGCTTCGCTTCGCGTCATTCGTTTGTAGAACACGTTACCTAAATTAGGTAACAATGACAAAGAACAAAAGAAAAAAAGAGCTAGGGTATTCCCTGCGCGTTCGGATGCGATGCTCGCAAACGCGCCCGGTACCTTGCGCAGCGGCGAACCTGGCACGAGGCACGGCTGCTGGTGTGGCATCGGAAGCCGCAAGCCAACGCTTTCATTCGGACCGCCGTAGTGATCCGGCGATGCCCCATGCCGCCCGAGGCTGTGCTGGAGATACACAGGTCCTCAGGGCTGCACGGCCGGGGCACAGGTGTTGACCGTCCCGGCAGTACAGGCCCGCCTGCCCAGCTCTGGAAATCGTGATCCACGGACTTCGACTGCGCTCGAGGCGAGCGCTGGACAACCAGGCTCAGGCGCCGCCGCTGCCAGTTACCGCCACCGCCTGAATCTCGATGCACAACTCGGCAAGCGCCAGCTCTGTCACCCCCACCGCAGTCCACGACGGATAGCGGCTCGGCAGGTATTCGTCCTTGACCTTCGTGAAGGCCTCGATTTCCTGCCGTAGGTTGGTGTGATAGGTCGTCAGCTCGACAACATCCTCCAGGCTTGCGCCTGCCGCTTCGAGGACCGCTTTCAGGGATGCAAAGGCCAGCCGTGCCTGTGCCTCCATGCCCTCGCCGGGCTTCATCGCGGCGTCTAGCCCTACCTGGCCCGACACCCAGATGGTGTCGCCCACGCGGGTTGCGGGGGCGAAATGGTAGGCGTCGTAGAGCGGCTGGGTGCCGGGCGGAATGATCGGCTGCCGTTTCATCGTCATGGTTGTCATGATGTCGGTATCGTTTATCAAATGAGTTGGCGGAAGCATGGCGCACGGAAGGGATCCCCTGCCTTCAGCGATGCCAGCTCCTCGACGTACAGCACACCCGCCGGCGTGAAACCCGAATCGCTGTGGTCCGGCAAGGGACTGAAGACCGCGTCGTCGCCGAAGAAGCGCAAGACCAGCGTATGGCGGTCCGGGAAATCGGCGTCGACAGCGCCCCCGCCGTGCAGCGAACCCGGGTGCAGCAGCAGAACATCGCCGGGCTGCGTTGCCCAGGAGAGGATGTCGTACGCATTGGGATCGGTGCGGCGTTCGGCCTCGATATCCGGCAGCCGCGGCCAGACCCCACCGCCGTGCAATGGCTCGGTCGGGTCGTCTGCGTTCCGGAAGGTGCTGCCGTCGTGGCGCGTACCGAGGTGCGAGCCCCTGACGATCTCCAGCGCATTGTGCTTGGGGACGGCTTCGAAGCTGATCCAGGCGTTGGCGAAGTGCTTACCCGCCCACGGCAGGTAGGAGGTGTCCTGGTGCCAGGGCGAACGCCCGGCCCGGCCGCCCTGCTTGAGAAACAACTCCTCCGCGAAGTACCAGACATGTTTGGAGCCCCAGAGGTCGGCGAACAGCTGGCCGAATGGGAGCGAGGCGACCAGCTCATCCAGCCTTCCTTTTGCGAAAGGATTGGCGTTATCGACGTGTGACCGTTGCACGGAGCCGTCAAACAGGCTATGGGCGTTGGGCCCCGGGTTCTCGATGCCCCAGTCAAAGACCTGCCTGCACATGGCTAACTGTTCCGCGTTGAGACAGCCTTCGATGAGGACGGCACCGTCCTCTTCAAAGGCTCTGCGCTTGGATTCATCCATGGATGCTCTCCTGATTCTTCATTAGGCCCGGCGCCCGGCCGCGTGCGCTTCCGGTCGCTTCGTTTGTAGAACTACATACCAACGTTAGGTCATGATGACAAAGATAAGTCGAAAGTAAAAGGGAGGGTATTCCCTATTCTTCTGCCTTGTCTTGCCCATGCCCGGATCGAGTCGGCCACCGCGTTCATCATTTTGACTTGTTTGTGTTGTTGACCTATATTCTGCGCAAGCATATCAATCATTTAACTTTTGTCCTAACAATGTCCAAGCACGCGAACACACGTGAAGATGCGACAGGCGCCGATGCCGTACCGGCGAACATCATGAACCGCGACGCAGTCGCACTGCCCCGACGCCGGCTCCTCGGCGTGGCTGCGGTAGCAAGCGCTGCAACGCTTCTGGCAGGCACATCACGCACAGCGAGTGCAGCGCCGCGGGCGAAGGGCGCCGACGCCGCATCTGCGGGGCGCGACGTGCTCGATGTCGCGATCATCGGTGCCGGGCTGGCGGGCCTGACCGCCGCACGTGACCTGAAACGCGGCGGATGTGACACCTTCGTCGTCCTTGAGGCACGCAGCCGTGTCGGCGGCCGCACCTACAACCATGACCTGGGCAACGGCGTGGTCTCGGAAGCCGGCGGGCAGTGGATCGGGCCCGGCCAGACCGCCATTGCCGACCTGGCGCGCGAGCTCGGCGTCGACACCTTCGGTACCTATTACCAGGGCAAGACCGTGTTCCTGGCTGGCGATGTCCGCGTGACGCAGGATCTCCAGGGCGGCGTCGGTGCTCAGGGAAAGGTCGCCGCCAGACTCAGCGAGCTGGCGCGCCGCGTACCCAGCGGCGCACCCTGGACAGCGGCAAACGCGGCGGAACTAGACAAGCTGTCGCTTGGCGACTGGCTGGCGCGGCAAGACCTGAGCAACGAGGAAAGATTCTCCTTCAGCATGGCCGCAACCCTGTCGCTCGGCGCGCAACCGGCGCAGCTGGGGCTGTTGCACTACCTGTCGGTGATCAACAGCGCGAACTGTGACTACGACACGCTTGAGAAGATCAAGGGCGGCGCCCAGGAGACGCGCTTCGTCGGCGGCTCGCAGATCCTCAGCATCCAAATGGCACGGGAACTTGGCGACAAGGTCCGGCTGTCCTGCCCGGTACGCAAGATCGTTGGCTGGAATCGCGAGATTGTCGAGCTGCACACCGACCAGGGCGTGGTGCGGGCGCGCCACGTGATCGCCGCGCTCAACCCAGCGCTATGCCAGCAGGTCGTGTTCGATCCACCGCTGCCCGCGGGACGGGCGCAATTGCATCGGCTCTGGCCCGCGCACGCGCCCATGCGCAAGACGGCGCATGTCTATGCACGGCCCTTCTGGCGCGACAAGGGATTCAACGGGCAGGTTGTGCCGCTGGACGGTCCGCTGATCTGGTCGATCGACAACACGCCGCCAGACGGCTCGGTCGGCGTGATCAGCGCATTCGTCAAACCTGGCTTCCTGCCCGCCGACCCCAAGGCTGCCGAACGCATCCTCTCGGCTATCTATGCCCAGGCGTTCGGGGACAAGGCGTTGAAGCCGACGCAGTACCACGACCTCGACTGGGGCAAGGTCGATACGTGGTCGATGAGTTGCATCAACCCGATGCCGGCGGGCTTCTGGACGAAGCTGGGCCAGTACCTGCATCCGCCGACAGGGCGGCTGATCTGGTCTGGCACCGAGACGGCCGACATCTGGGCCGGCGCCATGGATGGTGCCGTGCGTTCCGGTCACCGCGCCGCCCTGCAGGCGCTTGGCGCCCTGGCATACCCGGTTCGGGAGGCATGAATGAAATACAAGCGCCCTGTTCTCGTGGTGGCTGCGGCCGTGGTGGCTGCGGCCGCCTTCATCGTTCCCGATCTCGTGGACTATCACCGGTTCGGAACGGCACTCGAAAACCAGGCCCTGGCCAGCCAGACCGATGGTGGACCCTGGCCGCAATTCCCGGAGACCTGCTTCACCTGCCATGGCCCGCGCGGTAAGTCCCGCAATGCGGAGTACCCTGCCCTGGCCGGCCAGCCGGCGGCTTTTATCGAGGCGCAGTTGCGCGCCTTCGCCAGCGGGCAGCGCGACAGCCCGACCATGGGGCCGCTCGCCAGGAACCTGACTGATGAGCAGATCGGGTTGCTGGCAGCCTATTACGCAAAGCAGGCGCCCACGGGTAGCCCGGATGTCACGGCCAGCGCCGCGCTCGAGGCGCGCGGCAAGGCTGTGGTCCAGGCGCGCAGTTGCCAGGCCTGCCATGCCGAAGGGTTGACCGGAAAGGACCTGGCACCACGCCTCGCCGGCCAGGGAGAGAGCTACCTTGGGCAACAGCTCGCCGCGTTCAAGAGCGGCAAGCGCCATGACGCGTCCGGCGCAATGGACAGCATTGCCGCCGCCTTGTCGAACGAAGACATCCCGGCAGTGGCCCGCTACCTGGCCAGGATGTCGCCTGAGCGCCGGGAGATCGGCGCCCGATAGGGCCCGACGGCGCAGCAAGGGTAGTCGGCAAGATGCGCGGGTCAGACAGGAGACGGGGAATGCACGGATACACACCGTCCTGGCTGACAGCCGGCGTGGCGGCTGTCCTCATGCTTTGCATGGCGGCAGCCATGGGCGTGGCGCCGCGCAGCGCCTACCATGACCCTGGTGCGCCACGCCGGCTGGAAGCCCTGCAACTGCCCGACGTGCGCGACCAGCTCGAAAAGCTGGCGGATGCCGGTGCAACTTACGTCCACGAGGAGCCCATGCGACGCGGCGACACGATCGCCACGTTGCTCAGACGGCTCGGCGTGGAAGATCCCGACGCACAGCAGTTCATTTCCAGGGATCCTGCGGCGCGCACCCTTTTCAACCTCCAGCCGGACCAGGTCGTCCGGGCCGAGGTCGACCAGGACAAGCTGCTAGTCTCGCTGCGCGCCCCTGTTGCCGGCAATACCACTGCCTCGCGCGAACTGCTGATCCGGCGATCCGGCGGCTTCCAGAAGCCCGCCTTTAACGCGAACTTGCAGGCGGTCAGGAACGAACTGCGTTACGAGATGCGTTCCGGCACTATCACGGCGAGCGGGTTCTTCAGGACGATGGACGCAGCGAATGTGCCCGACGACATCGTCCGGCAGATGATTTCGATCTTCTCGGGCGTGGTCGATTTCCAGCACGACATCGTCCAGGGCGATCGCTTTCGCATTGTCTATGAGGCGGGCTTCCGTGACGGTGCGCTGGTGCGCAACGGTCGCGTCGTGGCCGTCGAACTCGTCAACCGCGCCCAGCTCTACCAGGCCCTGTGGTATGACGGCGCAGATGGCAGCAACTCCGGTGTCTACTACACCTTCGACGGACGGGGCATGGCGCGCCCGTTTCTCCGCTCGCCGGTCGAGTTCTCGCGCTTGTCGTCGGGCTTCGGCTGGCGCAACCATCCGGTGCACCACCAATGGATCCAGCACAAGGGTGTCGACTTTGCCGCCCCGACAGGAACCCGGGTCTTCGCCACAGCGGACGGGACTGTTGACTTTGTCGGCCAGCAGACGGGCTACGGCAATATCGTCATCCTCAAGCATCCTGACGGCTACTCGACGTACTATGCGCACCTGTCGGGCTTCGCTGGTATCCAGCCCGGCCAGCGCATCACGCAGGGGCAACTGATCGCGTATGTCGGACAGACCGGCTGGGCAACCGGACCGCATCTGCACTACGAGCTTCGCTTCAACGACGTGCCGCAGAACCCGCTGAGCGTCATGCTGATGAAACCCGTCACGCTGTCCGGACGCGCACGCCAGGGCTTCCTGAGCCAGGCCAGCGACATGTTGAGCCGTATCCATGTTCTGCGCGGCATTGAAGTGGCATCCAGCCTCGGCTGAGCCGCCCCAAGTGGCGCACTGTCGACTCGCGAGTTGATCGGGGACTTCCCCGCGCATGCCGGTTTGCACCGGCAGTGGCTGCGAGTATGCTTTCCTTCATGACGCGGATTCCGGCCGGCCTGCCATCGCCTCTTGCGCGCAGGCGCCAGACCGCCGACTGCGGGGGCAAATCATGCGCAGGCAGCCTCATGACGGATCGGGAAAGGATCGTCCTTCCGCCCTCGACTTCAAGCAGGGCGAGCCGCACTTCAGGCTGCTCGCCGACGGCATCCCTCACATGGTCATGACCGGCGACTCGAATGGCCGGATCGATTACTGCAACCGACGGTGGACGAGCTATACCGGCCTCAGTCTCGAGCAAACCCGGTCTGGCGCCTGGAAATCGGCCATCCACCCCGAGGACTTCGCGCGCAATATCGCCCACTGGGCGGACGCGGTGGCGAGAGGCTGCGAGTACGAAATTGAATATCGCCTGAAACGGGCATCCGATGGCGCCTACCGATGGCACCTCGAACGCGGGTCACCTTTGAAGGACGCTGACGGCAACATCGTAAAGTGGCTTGCATCCAGCACCGACATCGAAGCGCTGAAGCAGGCCCAGGCCTCTGCCGAGATCGCCAACCATGCGAAGTCGGAGTTCCTGTCAAGCATGAGCCATGAGTTGCGCAATCCGCTGAACGCCATCCTCGGCTTTGCGCAACTGATGGCCTCCGAGTCTCCGCCTCCGACTGCGTCGCAGCAGGCCAGCATCGACCATATCCTGAAAGCGGGCTGGCATTTGCTGGAACTCATCAACGAAGTCCTTGACCTGGCCAGGATAGAAGCTGGTCAGGCATCGCTGTCCCCTGAGCCGGTATCGGTCATCGACACCTTGCACGAGTGCCAGGCAATGCTTGAGCAGCAAGCACTGAAACGCACGGTCCGCATGCGGTTTCCCGCAGTCGAACCACCCTGCTTCGTACGTGCCGACAGGACCCGCCTGAAGCAAATCCTCCTCAACTTGCTCTCCAATGCCATCAAGTACAACCGGGACCAGGGCTCAGTCGATGTGCAGGTGACGACGACGGGACATCGCGTAGGCTTCAGCGTGCGCGACACCGGAGCAGGGCTGACACCGGAACGGCTGGCCCAGCTATTCCAGCCGTTCAACCGCCTGGGGCATGAGGCAGGCCCCGTGGAAGGCACCGGCATCGGACTCGTGGTGGCCAAGCGGCTGGCCGAGTTGATGGGAGGCACCATCAGCGCCGAAAGCACGCCTGGCGTGGGCAGCGTGTTCCGGGTCGAACTGCCTGCTGCCGCGCCTCCCGCAATGGCTGGCGAGAGCGCGGAGGCCGCCGCACCTGTCCGGTCGCCAATCGAAGCCCCGTCCACGATGCACACCTTGCTGTATGTGGAAGACAACCCCGCCAACCTTAAGCTCCTGGAGCAACTCCTCGCCCGCCGGGCAGACGTGCATTTGCTGTCCGCGGCCACCGGGATTCTCGGAGTCGAGCTCGCGCGCACTTCCCTGCCCGATGCGATCGTGATGGATATCCATCTACCGGACATCAATGGCATCGAAGCACTGGGACGCCTGCGCGAAGACCCGATGACAATGCATATTCCGGTCATCGCGCTCAGTGCCAATGCCATGCCACGCGACATCGAGCGGGGCATGAAGGCAGGATTCTTCCGGTACCTGACCAAGCCCATCAGGATCCATGAATTCATGGATGCACTGAACGCCGCACTGGAACAGCCGCGAGGATTGATTGCGCAGGGCTAGCACCGAGTCCCGCGAACTGGCTTGCCATGATCCACCCATCGGACATCCTGGCTGCAAGAATCCTGGTCGTTGACGATCTGGAGGCCAATGTCCTGCTGCTCGAAAGGATGCTGCACGCGGCCGGATATACCAGCGTCGAATCAACCACCGATCCGCGCATGGTTTCCGAGCTTCACGGCAAGAACCACTATGACCTGATCGTGCTGGATCTCCAGATGCCTGGCATGGACGGGTTCGAGGTCATGGCGAACCTCAAGGTCGTCCAGCCGGACAGCTACCTTCCGGTGATCGTTGTCACCGCCCAACCCGATCACAAACTGCGCGCACTGCAGGCTGGCGCGAAGGACTTTGTCAGCAAGCCATTCGATCTCGGCGAGGTACTGATGCGGGTGCGGAACATGCTGGAGGTGCGCCTGCTGCACAGTGAGTCCTTGCAGTACGGCAAGGAGCTCGAGCGCAAGGTGCACGAACTGGAAGCGAGCCGGGAGACAATCGTTCGCCAGAGCGATGAACTCAGGCGCATTTACGAGAAGCTTGTTAGCGAGCAAAGGGTCACCGAGCGGCTGCTCCTCAATGTGCTGCCGTCTCCCATCGCCGAGCGATTGAAGCTGCGTTCCGATCTCATCGACGCCACCCCGCCGGAAGTCATCGCCGACAGGTTCGAGACGGTCTCGGTGCTGTTTGCCGACCTCGTGCAGTTCACCCGATTTTCTCCCGGCCTGAGCCCCGAGAGACTGGTGGCGGTACTCAACGAAATATTTGCTGACTTTGACAATATCGCCGACAACCGTGGGCTCGAGAAAATCAAGACGATCGGTGACGCATACATGGCCGCTGCCGGCCTGCCCGTCCCCGCGGCAGACCACGCAGTCCGGGCCGCGCATATGGCGCTGGACATGATGGAGTCCCTGAGTCGGTTCAATGCGCGAAGCGGCTACGGCCTGCAGTTGCGGGTTGGCATTCACAGCGGCGCGGTCATCGCCGGCGTGATCGGCAGGCGAAAATTCATCTATGACCTGTGGGGCGAAACGGTCAACATTGCGAGCCGGATGGAGTCCCACGGTATAGCTGGCTGTGTGCAGGTCACGGAAGCCACCCGGCAAATGCTGGGGAAGCCATTTGTGTTGGAAGCGCGAGGAGCAATCGATGTCAAGGGCATCGGTGAGCTACATACATGGCTTGTGGCAGGAAGAGACACTGACGCTGCCGGATAAGCCCATGCCGGCTGTACCGTCGACTGGCTGCGTCCTTCCACCATCTGATCGTCGCTCGCGCGGCCCCCGATAAGGGGGATCGGACGCTTGGTGAAGCAAGCTCACGCCCGCTGACGCTCGGCTTGATAAGCCTCAATCTTTGGGAGTATCGCCAGGCGCCGCTCCAGACTCTCCGCTGACCAGTACTGCTCACGATCGTAGTACTCGGTAACAGATGGCACGGTATCTGGGATGATGACCCAAGGTTGCTTCGATGATGTGTAGATATGAATATCCGGGGGAAGCAAGTCTGGATTGTCTAGAGTGCCAACACGCATAAAGCGCAGTATCGGCCCCGAACCTGCGTAGCTGCTCCACACGGCCACATGGCACTTGGGACATCTGGCAATCTTTTGCCCCTGGCCACTTGCCGATGGGGTGTCGACAACCTCCGGCTCTCCAGACAAGAGCGAGACTCGGTCTGCTTCAATCATTGCATTGAGGGCAAATGATGCCCCGGTCTCTCTCTGGCACCAGCGGCAGTGGCAGCAGTGTACAAACAGAGGCGCTGTTTCAATGCGATATCGGACGGCTTGGCAAGCACAACCACCTTCTGCGGGGAAAATCTTGCTTTTTGTCACTTTCCTTATTCCTCCACTAGAGGTTTATTCGGACATCGGGATTCGCATAATAATTGGTATTATTGACAGCCATTACCGTATCCCTGCATGTACCCTTGACAGCAAGCCGTGTGGCGGCTCGCCAGCGATGACGAGATAGCCATGTCCCGATACGTTGCCTTTCTTCGCGGCGTCAGCCCGATGAACGCCCGGATGCCCGAACTCAAGCGCTGCTTCGAGGCCGCGGGCTTCTCCGAAGTGAAAACCTTGCTCTCCAGCGGCAATGTCGTGTTCGACGCGCGATCGTCGTCACTGGCCAGCCTGGAGCGACGCGCCGAGAAGGCGATGCAGTCTGAACTGGGCCGCAGCTTCGACACCTTCGTCCGGCCGGCCCGCTATCTCCAGGACCTCATCGACTCGAACCCTTTCGCCGAGCTTAGCCTTGCGCCTTCGGCCAAGCGGGTTGTCACCTTTCTCCGCAGCCCAGTGCCGCCAGACGTGAAGCTGCCCATCGAGCGCGACGGCGCAAGCATCGTCAAGGCCAGTGCCACGGAGGTCTTCAGCGCCTACGTGCCGGACCCGAAGAAAGGCCCGGTGTTCATGCGCCTGCTCGAACGCTCGTTCGGAAAGGACATCACCACTCGCACGCTCGACACGGTCATCAAGTGTGCCAGGGCATAGGCTTCATGCGTAAGGCGGTCGCCCGAGCACTGGCACCGACTGGCTGAAACGGGTCGAACGACCTCATTCATCTACGCTGCCCGGGTGTTGTTTCGAGGCTACTCCATGGGCTGTTCAGTCCGTACCACCAGTTCCATGAACCCTGAGCTCTGGTCGTACTCCCGGGCAAAACGATGTTCGGGAAGCAGCGCCAGCAATATCTCCGCGGTTGTACGGACCGTGCAACCGCGTGCCACATGACCACCGAACACTCGCCCGCGCGAGTCCGCAACCGACATATGCAGGTGCGCTCCATCCGGTGACAGGGATCCGGCGAGCGTCAGGATTTCCAGATTGCCACGCAGTTCGGTAGGGCTTTCGGCCCCGGCAAATCGCAATTGGGCAACGCTGAGGCTCCCGATGCCCTGGATGACGAAGGCCGCATGCAGCTTGAGCTGACTCAGCACGTCTTCAAGGGCGACACGCAGATCGTCGCCGGGAGCGAGGCGTAAGGGATGGGCTTGCATCGCACGGTTCCAGGTTGGGGCTCCGTGACAGGTTAAGGCGAATTGAGACCGATCGCAATTGAGCACCAGCTTTCGCTCATTGGCGTCGTGCTCAGCGCGGCACGAGGGTTTCGACAGCCGCCAACTTCCGGCCGGGGTCGGTCGCGTAACACGTTACGTTACACGTAACGCTTCCCCCGCGGCTGCCAGTCGCCCGCAAAGGCCGGCAGGTCTGCGCCAGCCTCCCGGAAACCCGCAGCGGGCCTGGCTACCGCGCTTGCGCGCGATGGCACGAGGCGGCCTTGCCAGAGCTGGCATTGCCCTTGCTGGTTCCGATGCAAGGCGCTGGCCACGAAGCCAACGCCGGCAAACCGGAGGAGGCAAGGATGAGCTGGACGAACCGTGGAGCGGCCGCCTGGGAGCAAGTCCTGGGGCGCAGCCGCGAGGCACATGCCGTGGTGATCGACGACATGCCGGTGTTCCGGCACGGAGTCATGCGCCTGCTCGGCGAAATGCCGGGCATTGGCCGGGTGGAACTCGTGGAGACGGACGCCCTGGCGGCACGCAAGGCGCGCCTGGCGGCTCCGGCATTGCTTGTGTTCGGCATGCCGCCGGATCTTGCCGACGGCTGGCACCTGCTGCGCCTGGCCAGCCTGGTGCTAAAGCCAAGGCGCCTGCTGCTGGTCTCGGACAATATGTGGCTGCGTCTGCCGCCAGGCCTCGACGGCCGGTTTGCCCGCGCCCTGTCCAGGTCCGCTTCGCTCGCAACGGTCGAACGGGACGTGCGCGCGCTGCTGGATCTTCCGCCCTCTGCGGAAGCCCCGCCCGGGCAGGACGCCGGGTCCGTAGCCTTCCAACGCCGGTTCCACGTGCTCGCGTAAGCCGTCATTGTCAAGGCTCCGGAGAAATAAAAAGGCCCCACGGGTTACGTGGGGCCAGGCCGAACTGCTGGCAAGTCGCCTTACGGCCGGTCAACCGAAATATCGTAGAACTTATTGGCCGGATTCACGCTGATCGCCACGCTCAGGCCGGTGTTTGCCACATTCATGCCGATAACCTCGGCAGCATTTGGTGCGGCAGGGCGATAACGCAGGCCATCCGACGGCACGTTGTTATGCCAAAGATCGACGCGACCGTCGTTACGTTCACGAGTATAGGTATTTGCTGCCGTGTCGACGGACGTCACCGTGTTCGAATACTCCGAGATATCGGTCCCCCCGTTGATATTGATCACAGCATCCCAATAGGCGTTGACAGCTCCCACGGCTGGCAGACCACGCGGCGTCGGCCGCTTTGCGATCATGAAGCCGCCCTGGTGCACGATCACAACCGCGACGCCGCCTTCGACGCCCTTGAAGGCGAACGCTCGAGCCGTTCCTGTCGAATCCGTGACATTGAATCCGCCATCCGCGTTGACCGATACCACGGGTAGGTCTTCCGCAGGCCAGGGCGAGCAGCCGCTCAACCCGCAGTCGGCACCGCTGGCGAACTTTCCAGTGCTGGCCACGGTGAACTTGATCAGCCCCGGCGCGAGCGTGCCACCGCCCTCGGGCCGTTCGAAGCCCATGGCGATCCAGTCTCCGGTGACTTCGCTCAGCGGAATGGTCTGGTCAGGAATCACCAGGCTGGATGGGCCGTTGCGGCGCTCAAGGCCGATACCGGACTTGGAGACCAGCAGCCTGGCGTCGGTGTTGCCGAAGCGGCAGGCCTGCGTGTCGTTCGCCTGGAATTGTTCGACCGCCCCGGTCGTATCGTTCGTCTGCGTCAGCTTGACCGCATCGATTGTGAACCGCTGCACGCTGTTGGCGGTGAGGCCAATCTTCTGGTACTTGCCGCTGCGGAACGTCGCGCAGGTTGCTGACGCGGGCTGGAGAATGGTTTGCACGCCGGCTGCCGAGCCGCTATTGGACGCGACTGCAGCAGACAGCTGGGAAAGGGAGGTTTGCGACGACTCGAGCGCGGCGCCGAGCGTATCGAGCTTCTGGTCAAGCGCATTGCCCGGCGTGTCGCCATGCGCGGCGACCAGCGTGCCCTTGAGCGGGTCCACGCCAGCGAGATCGACCGTCCCGGAAAGGATCAGTTTGACGGACTCCACCGCAGTGGATACACCGTCCGTGGTCAGCTTCGCCTGTGCCTGAGCGTCAAAGCTGTTGAAGAAATCCTGGGTGCTGCCACCGGCGATCGACGCAGTGATCAGTTCGGTGAGAGGCGTGATATTTGCGGCGGCAGTGGTGCCGGTTCCAGCTTCCACGACGGAGTGAAGGATCGTGCCGTCGGGCGTCGTTACGCTGAGCACGCACGGACGCGTGGCGTCGGGAATGCTGATGGTAAACGTCCCGTCGGCGGCTGTGGTGGCGGTACCACTGCCGTTGGCGCACTTGGCCTGGACCGTGGCATTGGGCAACGCGGCACCCACGGCGGCCGTTCCCGCGATGGTGGTGGCCGGTGTGCCAGGCGTCGACGGCGTCGATGGCGCCGACGACTGGGTGTCCGAGGACCCACCTCCGCACGCGGTCAGTGCTGCCGCTGCAATAGCGGATATTAGAAGTCTGATTTTCATGGCTTTGATTTCCCCCTGTCGTATGAATGAATGCAAGCTCGTTGCCTCACCCGTTCCCTGTGGGCGATCGAAACCACCCGGGGGGTGATTCTGCGAAGAACGCAGATCGACGCGCATCATTCATTCAGATGAAAATCTGCAGATACCCCCAATGAGAGGGGCATAAATCCCCTGACAGCTTGGGCAAGCTAGGCGGGTCCGTAAGAGACCGTCAGCGTCGCGACAATCAGGCAATCGCTGAATTAGAGAGCTTTGGGGAGAAGGGGAATTGCCAAGGGATCATCTCATCGGGGACCTCTATGAGGCCGCAGTCCGGGAGGACGGCTTTCTGCAGGTGTTTCAGACAGTCGCCGAATCATTGGGCGCCAATGTATTCCATATGTTCAGCTGGGATGCACTGCGCAACGCCCCGCGTCTGTCCATCTACACGCCCGACAGGGACTGGGATGCCATCGTCGAGAGTTACGATCAGTACTACGGCGCATTGGATCCACGGCGCAGCTTTGTCGAAGCCGCGGCCCTAGGCGAATTTGTCTGCTGCCAGGACCGCCTTACCGAGCAGGACGTTGCGCGCAGCGAGTTTTTCCAGGACTACCAGCTTCCGTCAGGGTTGCGCTATCTGCAGGGCGTACGCCTGGCTCGCGCAGGCAGTGATGACATTCTGCTGGGCTTGCTGCGAGCGAAAGACAGGCCGCCATACACACTGGAAGAGCGCGCCGCGGCGGCGGGCCTGGTCGGGCACCTGCAGCGCTCCATCAACCTCTGGCAGGACGCCAGGATCCTGCATCGCGACGCCGCGCTTGGCAATGAACTGATGGAGCAGCTGGGCCTTGCGGTGTTCACGTTGGACAGGCGATTTCGGCTGGTCTTTGCCAACCAGGCTGCCGAAGCGATGCTGCGCGCAAGCGCCTGTTTGAAACTGGAGCATGGGCGCCTGGCCGCGGCCACAGCCGCCGAGAATGACGGCCTGCAGGCGGCCATGGCGCGCGTGGGAAAGATGCGCAAGGGCGAAAGCCTGGCGTTGCGGGCCGCATCGGGGGCAGCCCCCGAAATATTCCTCAACATCGCATGCGTTCCCGGCCGGGACACGCGCACGGCATTTGGCGATGCAACCCTCCTGGTTACAGCCAGGCGGCGGGGCACGGCGCCGCTGGTAACCGCAAGACAGTTGCAGGGGGCCTTCCGGCTGTCAGCGGCCGAGGCGGCTGTGGCTGAAGCGTTGATTTGCGGCAAGACCCCTGACGAGTACGCCGCCAGCGCCAGGGTCTCGCTCGCCACCGTGCGTACGCAGTTGCGGGCGATTTTCGACAAGACAAACACGCGATCCCAGGCGGAAGCCGTGGGGGCGATGCTGTGGGTGCTGTCGCAGGCGGGGGGTGATCGCTAGGGCGGCCTGATGCCGGGGCGCCCGCATCGCCGCGCGTGCCTATTTCATCCATGTAAAAGAACCGACACGCCGCTCGCCAGAATAAGGGGGCCCGAGACTCCCTTGCGCAATCCGTTGGAAAAAGCCGTCCGCCCTATCTTTCCAAGCGATGCGCCAAGCAGAACCCCGATTGCTGCCATAGCAAAGTACATCAGGTTTCCGATACGCAGGCCGGCTGCGCCCACCGAGAGGAATAACCTGCTGGCGGACAGGAAGAACAACGACAGGAAGAAGAGGTTCTGCGCACCCGCACCGCCGTGGCGCGCTGACAGGTAGAAGTTCATGCGTCAGGCAGGAACGTTCGAGCCAAACCGGTGCGAGAGTAGCCGTGCCGCATTGATTCATTGGTCTGAATCCAAAATTAACCTGCGCAGACTCTCTCCGGCCAGTGGCATTTCGCGAAGCCGCTTGCCCGTGGCATCAAAAATCGCATTGGCGATGGCACCGCTGGTCGGCCCCATTGCCGCCTCGGCGACGCCCAGGAACGGACTAGCTGGCCGGTCGATCAGATGCGTGTTAATGCTCGCGGGCACGGCCGAGAAGCGCATGATCGGGTAGCTGCTCCAGTCAAAGCTTCTGATTTTTTCCTGATCGTATTTCAGCTCTTCGTAGAGCGTCCAGCTGGCGGCCTGAATAATACCGCCCTCGATCTGGTTGCGGATGCCATCCGGATTGACGATCTGGCCGCAATCGACCGCCACCTCCGCACGCTCGAGTCGCACATGGCCGGTGGCCTTCTCAACGTAGACTTCGACAGCAATCGCGACATAGCCCATCAGATTCTTGTACTTCGCAAAGCCGAATCCAACCCCGTATCCAGGCTTGCGCGGTGGGCGAGGCCATCCGAACTTTGCTGCCGCGAGACGAATGACGTCCTGCGCCCGTGAGTCGTCGAGATGCTTCAGGCGAAATGCCACCGGATCGATGTGCGCCGCTGCGGCAAGCTCATCCATGAAGCCTTCAATGGCGAACACGTTGGTATGCGCCCCGAGTGATCGCATCGCCGACGTGTTGAGGGGCATGGTCGGCGAGAAATTGTTGACTACCTGAATGTTCGGGAGCTTGTAAAGGGGTATCGCATTTCTGTCCCCTCCCCCTTCCGGCTGACGCATCGGCACGGAAGGCGCCGAGACAAAAGGCCTGGCAAGCAGCCGCGCCGGGACCAGACGTCCGGCATTCACGATACGCTCGTTGTGGGAACTGCTCCAAAGCGCATACGTCCAGTTTACGATCGCACCACTGGCGTCAATCGATGCGCTTAACTCACTGACCATCGCCGGTGTGAAGTGGTCCCACATATGCTCCTGGTCTCTCATCCACTGGAGACGCACCGCCCTGCCGGGCAATTCGCGGGCGAGCAGCGCGGCATGCGCCGCCGCATCATCGGCGCCATTGTGCCCATAGCAGCCCGATCCCTCCACATGGATGCAGCGCACTTTGTCCTTCGGCATGGAAAGCATCTCGGCTAGCGCGTCGCGCAACGGATAGACGCCTTGCGAGTGCGTCCATACGGTCATACGACCGTTCTCGAAGCGCGCAATGGAGCAGGACGGCCCGATCGAGCCATGCATCAGGTAACGCTTGGCAAACCTGGGGCTAAGGGTTTTTGCCGCCGGGGGAGATGGCGACTTTGTGTTGGCGACCTCTATACTTTCGGTTGCAATTGACTTGAGCTCTTGATGCACGGTGGAAGGGTCGGGAAGCTTCCGACCGGGACTCCAACGGCTGCCCGCAGACAGCTTCCGCTGCGCCTCCACGGCCTGCCATTCGCCTTTTGCCACCACCGCCAGCAGATCGCCGTCCCTGACGATCTTGAGCACACCAGGCAGGCGCATTACCTCGTCTTCGTTTATCCCGAGCAATCTGGATCCATAGGAAGGCGGCAGAACGGCACGGGCATGGATCATGTTGTCCATTTGCATATCCTGGACGTAACTGGCAGCCCCGGTGACCTTGCCGGGGATATCCAGTCGTTGCACGGACGTGCCTATCACCCGAAACGTCGAAGGGTCCTTTAGCGGCGATGTCCTGGTGGCCTTCCGGTGCAGGTTCACGGTCTGCACGAGTTCACCGAAAGTGAGTGAGCGTCCGTCCGGGGCGTTGACCCTGGCATCCGCCACGGTCAACCTGGCCCGGTCCACGCGAAGCCGCCTGGATGCAGCCTCGACAAGCAATCCCCGCACCTGGGCCGCGGCATTCAGCAGCGCGCTGCCGCTGTCGGCCATCGTATGGCTGCCAGCTGTCAGTCCCTCGTCAGGGGAGGCGCCAGTGTCTGCCGTCAGGAAGGTGATCAAGGATGGCGCCATATTCAGCTCTTCCGCGGCAACCTGAAGCAGTGCCGTGCGCACCCCGGTACCAAGCTCGACCTTTCCTGTGTACACGGTCACCTTGTTGTCCGGCGCGATCTTGATCCACGCATCGAGGAACGGATTGGTCTTCAGGCTCCCGGCCAGTGTCTCCAGTTCTCTGGATACGTACACCGCCGCGCCTTCGTCGGCAATGACTTTCTGAGCCCTGGAATTAGCGCCCGGCAGGAGACTGAAGCCGACAACCAGCGACCCCGAGATCAGGAAGCTCCGCCGACTTTGGTCGAAATCGCTGTCGTCGGTACTCATCACGCGCCTCCCACCTTGCCGTGGCGCCCCTTCCCCTGCGTGTTCACAGCGGCTCGGATCGCCGCCAGAATCCGCATATGCGTGCCGCAACGACAAAGGTTCGGTTCCATATGCGCCCGTAACTCCGCTTCCGTCGGCCTGGGGTTCTGCTCGAGCAGTGCCTGTGCGCGCATGATCATGCCCGCGATACAGTAGCCGCACTGCGCTGCCTGATGATCAATAAAGGCCTTTTGCAACGGGCCGGGCTTCTCCTTGGTGCCGAGGCTTTCAATGGTTCGCACCGGCCGGCTGCCAATGGCGGAAACGGGCATCAGGCACGAAAAGACCGGACGGTCGCCCACGATCACAGTGCATGCGCCGCATTGGCCAAGGCCACAGCCGAACTTCGCACCATGGAGTTGCAGTTCATTACGCAGGGCGTAGAGCAGCGGCGTGGACGGATCGATGTCGAGATCGTGTCGGACCCCGTTTACGGTGATATTAATCATCTCGAATTGTTCTCCATTCTGATCTCGGACACCATTTTCGCGACTTCCGTCCATGCCGGCTCCCGGGAATAGGCGGCACGCAGATAGCCCGCAAGATCAGCAAGCTGGTCATCACGCAAGGACTCAGAGAACAGGGGCATGAAATGGATTGACCCTGCGCCTTGCCAAGGGACGCCGTTCATCATCATCTGAATGACATTGCGTGGGCTTCGCGCATTCACGGCCGTGCTGGAGGTAAGCCCTGGACGTCCGCCAATCGCCTGCATCGGTGCGCCGTTGCCATGACAGGCGGCGCAGGCAGCATTGAAGAGCGCTTCGCCGCGACGCACGCTATCGCCTTCCGGCGGCCTTCCCACATTGGAGACTGGCTGCATGGCGGCCACAGTGCCGGGCTTTTGAATAGAAAGGATGTAGGTCGCGATTGCTTCGACATCGCTCACGGGCACAGCGGCAAGCTCCTGCGTCACCGGGAGCATTGGACCCGCTGCGGCACCATGCTCGCTGGCGCGCCCGGTGCGAAGGTAAGTCACGAGCTGCGCCTTGGTCCAGGGGACTACCGCACTGCCCAGCGCATCCAGCGCCGGTGCCTCCCAGCCGTCGACCAGCCCTCCCCCGAAGGCCTTTCCGGACTTCTCGCCACCAATCAGATTGAGGGGCGAATGGCACGCCGCGCAATGTCCCGGGCCGTCGACCAGCATACGCCCCCGGTTCCACTCTGCGCTCGCGGATGGCTCGGGCTTTTGTTCCCCTGGTTTCAGGAACAGGACGTTCCAGAAGGCCACCAAAGGCCGGAAGTTAAGCGGAAAGATCAGATCATTGTCCGGCGCTTTTGCTTCAACCGGATCCAGGCTCATCAGGTAGGCATAGGCTGCGGCAATGTCACCGTCCGACATCCTGGTGAAGTGAAGGTATGGGAATGCCGGATAGAGTTGATGACCATCGCGGGCTATGCCACGCCGCATCGCTCGCGTAAATGCCTCCAGGGACCACGAGCCAATGCCCGTGGCGGCGTCAGGGGTGATGTTGGTCGAATAGATCGTGCCAAAGGGCGTCTCCAGTGGCAAGCCACCAGCAAACGGTTTCCCGCCCTTGGTGGTATGGCAAACGAAGCAATCACCAAGTGCGACGACCCGAGCGCCATAAATCCTCGTCTGACTGTCCGATGAACTGACCGGCGGTGCAGGCACGCTGGCAAGGGTCGGCTCCCACATGATTACTGCTGCAGCACTGCAGGCCACCACCGTGGCGCTCAGTGCAGCTATTAGCAGATTCCTCTTTCTCATCGCTGCACCATTGGAGATCAGCACTTCAATCGATGTCAATTTGCCGGCAGCACCCACGATGTGCCCGCCATGGGCCAGCAGCGATGCGCGCTGTCGCTCAACGGGAGGACGGGCGCCTCAGGCACCCCTCGCTTAACACAACCCTGGGCGCGTCTCCCGAGCGAGCTTTCAGACATTCTAGTAGCGCACCGCGGCTGCAAAGCATTGCTTGGCACGCAAAGCTCGGTTGCGCGGGCACCCTCTTCCGACCTGTCATGCCCATGCCTATGCTTGCCCCACACTCCCCTTGTCAGGGGCAGCCGACTTTCTGGATGAGATTTGACATGACCGACGATTTGATATGCCCATGGCCCCCAGGCGCGCTGGCGAGCTTGACTCGCATACGCGCCGGCTTTCGCTTCAGTGCCGGCGCGGTGAGGTCCGTGCTATGACTTCGCACAAGCGTCAACGGGCCATTGTGATCGGCGGCTCGCTGGGGGACTGTTCACTGCATCTGTGCTACAGGCGATCGGGTGGGAAGTGGCCGTATTCGAGCGCTCTCCCGGGCAGTTGGAAAGCCGGGGCGGCGGGTTGGTCCTGCAACCGGACGTACTGGAAGCGTTTCGATTTGGCGGCGTCCGGAGGCCGCCGGAAATGGGAGTTCCGTCGAAGTATCGAAGCTTAGCCTGAGCCTGCCACCATGCACCGGCTCGTCATTGGTGCAATCCGGCGACCGCGTGAGCGCGCCGCCAGCATGGGCTACATTCAGCCAGTGGCCATGCCTGAGAACTCAAAGGTTCAGCAGACGTGCGGCGTTGCCCCCAACGACCAAGCGCTTCTGATCATCAGGCAGAGCGAGACGATCCAGGAAGCGCACGGGTTGCTCATAGCCCATGTCGAAGCAATAGTCGCTGCCAAGCACGAGGCGGTCCGCCCCAATGTTCCGAATGAGAAAGTCAAGGGTTGGGCCGGAGTGCGAGATCGTATCGTAGCTAAACCGGCGCAGGTAGCTGCTGGGCTTCTGTGCCAGGCGCTTCGTTTCCGAACGCATCGACCAGCCCGCATCGATCCGCCCGACAAGGATTGGCAGAGCGCCACCCGCGTGAGGCAGGGAGAAGTGCAACGCAGGATACTTGTCCAACACCCCGCCCAGAATCAGATGGGACGCAGCGATCGCGGTATCGAACGGATTGCCGAGCAAGTTGCTCAAATAGAAGTCGGCCAGTCGCGCGCCGCCCACTGTTTGCTGGGGATGAAGAAAGATCGGCAGATTCAGCTGTTCGATGCGCTTGAATATCGGCGAAAACAGCGGGTCATCGAGGTCACGATTGTTGATGTTCGTTCCCATGTAGATGCCGCGCACGCCCGGCAATCCCGCCGCAAATTCAAGTTCATCGATCGCGTCATTCGCATTCAGCATCGGCAGCGTCGCCAGTACGACAAACCTGGTGGGATGCTTCCGGTGGACATCGGAGGCCGCGGTGTTCCATGCTCTGGCGAGCTTTGCGTTGAGTGTGCGATCGGCCCAGTAGACCATTGGCACACTCAGGGAGATAGCCTGGACGTCGACCCCTGAATTGTCCATGTCCCGGACGCGCTGCTCCACGTCGATAAATTTCATGGGCAGAGGCCCCAGTCCGCCGGCAGGCGTCTGGAACGTGAAGGAGTCGTCGTTGCGGAAAAAGTGGCCGCCGAACTGCTTCCCTTCGCCACCCAGAAGCCCCAGGAAGCTTTCGGAATAATAGTGCGCGTGTATGTCGATCGAAGGCGGTTTGCCGGTGCCCACAGCGGCCGTGGACGGCTGCGCAGCCAACGCTGGCAATCCTGCCATCATGCCCGCGGCGATTGCACTCACCGAACCAAGCAGTCGACGCCGTTTGGGCGATACGCAGCAAGGACAATCCATGTCTCTGTCTCCTTTTATTGTTGAAGTTCCAAGCACCACTTGCCTTCATCCGGCCTGTTCCGGCCTGTGGCCAGCGCGGCTTGGAGGACGCTGACCATGCGTACGCGAAGTACAACGCCAGTCAATTTATCGATCGATTATTTGTGTGGCATTGTAGGACGGTGGGCTTCAATCAGAAAGCGGAGAAAGATCCGGGATTACCCTGTTGTCGTGGCCCGATGAGCGCCGGCGGCGGGGACCAGCGCCCAGGAGGCGGCCCGATAAGAGTCCAGCTGTGCTCTCTTGGTCGCACACCAGCCGATAGCACCTAGGGTAAATCCTCACACGCATCACGCTTGGCCCTCCGGATCAGCGCGCCTACAATTTGTCTACCGATCACTTATCGATCGATAAATAGCAGAGGCAGCCATGGCAATTACGAAACTTGCGCACTACTCGATCCGCACCACGGACCTCGACCGGTCGTGCGCCTTCTATCAACGCATTCTTGGTTTCCGTCAGGGATATCGCCCGCCGTTCGATTTCCCCGGCGCCTGGCTGTACCTGGGAGATGACGAAAGCGAGTTCGGCGTGGTGCACATCATCGGCGTCGATCCGGACAACCTCGGCGGCCTGAGTGCCTATCTCGGTGACCGCCATCTCCCGGTTTCCGGCACCGGCACCGTCGACCACATCGCCTTCCTTGCCACCGGTGTTCAGGAGATGTGGGCGAAGCTGAAAGCTGAAGGCATGGCCTGGCGCGACCGCACGGTGCCGAGCCTCGGCCTGCACCAGGTGTTCATCGAAGACCCGTCTGGCGTCACCATCGAGCTGAATTACCCCGCCGCAGAAGTCGCGGGCCTTGACATCCCAGGTGGCAGCGCGACTGCGCACAGCATGGCAGTGACAGGAGAATGATCATGACAATGTTTTCCAGGCAGCCCAAGGCGATCGTAGTGGGTGGCTCGCTGGGCGGGCTCTTTGCGGCCAATCTTCTGTCTCGCGACGGCTGGGACGTCGAAGTCTTCGAGCGCGTTCCTGAGGCGCTCGCAGGCCGCGGTGCCGGCATTGTCACGCACCCCGAATTGTTCGAAGCGCTGGCCGCGGCAGGTGTCCAGGTCGACGATTCGATCGGTGTGCGCGTGCAGTCGCGCCTGACGCTGTCACAGGATGGATCAGTGCTCTCGCAGAGAGAAATGCCTCAGACGCTGACGGCGTGGGGCAAGATGTATCAGGTGCTGCGCGCAGCCTTCCATTTGGGTTGCTATCGACCGGGGGGAAGCGTGGTTTCCGTCGAGAGCGAGCCGGGTCGTGCCGTCGTGACCCTCGATGATGGCTCCACGCATTCTGCCGATCTTGTCATTGCCGCCGACGGTTTCCGCTCCGCGCTGCGCGAGCGTCTGCTGCCTGATGTCCAGCTCCAGTACGCGGGCTACATTGCGTGGCGTGGCCTGGTGGATGAAATGGCGCTCAGCGAGTCCACGCGGGATGCGCTGTTCGAAAAGTTCGCGTTTTGCCTCCCACCGCACGAGCAGATTCTCGGCTACCCGGTGGCCGGCCAAGACAACAGCACCCAGCCCGGCGAGCGACGCTATAACTTCGTGTGGTATCGCGCCACCAGCGAGGACATCGATCTGCCCAATCTGCTGACCGACGCCAGCGGCAAGCGCTGGTCGGGTGGTATTCCCCCTACGCTGATCCGCCCCGACGTGCTCGCGGACATGGAAGAAGCTGCGCTGACCCTGCTCGCACCCCAGTTTGGCGAAGTCGTGACAAAGGCCGCGCAACCGCTGTTCCAGCCAATCTTTGATCTTGAAGTCCCGCGCATGGCGTTCGATCGCGTCGCGCTGTTGGGCGATGCCGCCTTCGTGGCGCGACCCCACTGCGGTATGGGTGTGACCAAGGCTGCAGGCGATGCCATGGCACTGGTGAAGGCGCTGCGGGCTCACGACACTGTGCCGGCGGCGCTCGAAGGCTACAGCGCTGAGCGCGTTCAGGTGGGGGCGGCAATCGTCCAGCACGCCCGCCACCTCGGCGCCTACATGCAGGCCCAACTCAAGGACGAGACCGATCGCCAGATGGCCGAGCGCTATCGCACGCCGGAAGCAGTCATGCGCGAGACGGCGGTGTCGACGCGATTCTGATCGCATTACCGCATACCGCTATCCCCGGCGGCGGTGCTCTGCCAGCCAGTTGCGCTGCCGCCAACAATAGAGAAGATCCGTCCAATTGGAGACAAGCATGGAAAACCTTGCCGCAACGTATCCGCCAAGCGGTGATGAGGCAACATCGACGCCCCTTCCCCCACCCAATCCGGTGCTCAGCAACCCGGCATTCCAGGCGCTGGTCCGCGCGCGCCGCAGCTTCGCGTATACGCTTACGACTCTCATGCTGGCGGTGTACTTCGGGTACATCCTCACGCTCGCCTTCAACCCGGCGCTGCTCGGGCGTCCATTGACGCCGGGACAGCCAATGTCCATCGGCATTCCGATCGGATTCGGCATGTTCGCGATCACCTTCTTCCTCGTCGCACTGTATGTCCATCGTGCCAACACCGTGCATGACGCGATGATTCACGCGATTCGCGAAGGGGCGGCAAAATGAAGCGACTCTCACTGTTCATTGCATTGTTTTCGGCCACCTTGCCAGCCATCGCCGCCACACCGACGGTCGGCCAGGGGCTGAACGTCATCGCCATCGCGATGTTTCTGGTCTTCGTCGCCTCAACGCTGCTGATTACGCGCTGGGCCGCCAGGAACACCCACAGCGTTGCAGACCACTACGCCGCGGGGGGCAAGATCACCGCCATGCAAAACGGCTGGGCCATCGCCGGCGACTACATGTCCGCCGCGTCCCTGCTCGGCATCTCCGCACTGGTCTTCACCAGCGGCTATGACGGCCTGATCTATTCGATCGGCTTTCTGGCAAGCTGGCCCATTATCCTGTTCCTGATTGCAGAGCCACTGCGCAACCTGGGCCGGTTTACCCTGGCCGACGTGGTCTCCTACCGCTTGCAGCAACGCCCGATCCGCGCGTTCTCGGCGTCGAGCTCGATCGTCATCGTGCTGCTTTACCTGGTTTCGCAAATGGTGGGCGCGGGCAAGCTGGTGGAGCTGCTGTTCGGCTTCAACTACACGGCGGCAGTCGTGCTGGTCGGTGTGCTGATGGTCATCTATGTCTTTTTCGGCGGCATGCTGGCGACGACGTGGATCCAGATCATCAAGGCTGTCCTCCTGCTGGCAGGCGCGGGGTTCATGGCGTTCATGGTGCTGGGCCGCTTTGGCTTCAGCCTCAATACCTTGTTCGCCGAGGCCATCGCGGCCCACGGCAAGCACGCCGCGATCATGAGTCCGGGAGGTCTTGTCTCCGATCCGGTCTCGGCCGTCTCCCTCGGGCTCGCGCTGATTTTCGGCACGGCCGGGCTACCGCATATCCTGATGCGCTTCTTTACGGTCGCTGACGTCAAGGCGGCGCGCAAGAGCATCCTGTATGCGACCGGCATCGTCGGGAGTGGCTACGCGCTGATCATCATTATCGGCTTCGGCACGATCGCGCTCGTTGCCAACGACCCGCTGTATCACAACGCATCGGGCACGGTAATCGGCGGCGTCAACATGGTCGCCGTGCATCTGGCGCATGCCGTAGGCGGCAACGTCTTCCTTGGCTTCATCTGCGCGGTGGCATTCTCTACCATCCTGGCGGTGGTTGCGGGCCTGACGCTGGCTGGCTCATCGGCCATCTCCCATGACCTTTATGCCAAGGTGCTGCGCCAGGGCACGGCGACGGACAAGGACGAAATGCGGGTGTCGCGCATGACGACACTGGTGCTCGGGGTGTTGTCGATCCTGCTGGGCATCCTTTTCGAGAAGCAGACCATCGCTTTCATCGTCAGCCTGACTTTCTCCATCGCCGCCAGTTCTAACTTTCCCGTGCTGCTGCTCTCCATTTACTGGCGCGGGCTGACCACGCGGGGTGCCGTCGTCGGCGGCTCGCTCGGCTTGTTGACTGCGGTGCTGCTGACGGTGCTGAGCCCGACGGTCTGGGTCCAGGTGCTGGGACACGCGAAGGCGATCTATCCCTACGAATATCCGGCGCTATTCTCGATGCTGGTCGCGTTTGCGGGAATTTACGTCTTCTCTGTGACTGACAAATCCGCTCGCGGCGCGCGGGAGCGCGGTGCCTTCCGCAATCAGCTGGTGGATTGCGAGCTGGGCTTGATCAAGCGTCAATAAGCGGGGGCTGCGGCGGGGAGTCCGGCGCCAGTTCGGCAGGACTCCCCTCACCGCGGCGGAGGACTATCGGTGCACGCCCGGGCTGATTCGGCATATTCCAATTTATCACTTGATTGGTACAATGGAAGCGGCAACCCCCATCCGGGGCTCTGCACAGGTGAACAAATGGAACGAGGCGCCACCACAGCCAAGCACGGCATACCGGCCAAGCCCGGCAAACGGCTGCTCCCGGAAGAGCGGGAACAGCAGATTGTCCAGAAGGCCATCGAGCATTTCACCCGAAATGGTTTCTCCGGCAGCACCAGGGAGCTGGCGAAGCAGATCGGCGTTACGCAGCCGCTGCTTTACCGCTATTTCGAGAGCAAAGATGCCCTGATTGAGCGCGTCTACAATGAGGTCTTCCAATGGCGGCCAGATTGGGAGCGGCAAATCGCCGACCGGTCGACTCCGCTGGCGCAGCGGCTCTACGCCTTCTACCTCGACTATGCGTCAGTGATCTTGCGCGAGGAGTGGATCAGGATCTTCATTTTCGCCGGCCTGACGCGCGAAGGCATCAACAACAAGTACCTCAGCAAGCTTCGCAGCAAGGTCTTCCTGCCCGTGCTGGCCGAAGTCCGGGCAGAGTACGGTATCCCGGAACCGCGCAGCGCCGCCGAGCTTGATGCCGAGGTCGAGATGATCTGGAGTCTGCACGCCGCCATCTTCTACCTGGGCGTGCGCAAATGGGTCTACGGGCTCAAGGTCCCGGCTGACCTCGGCGGCGTTGTGCGCCAGAAGGTCGATATGTTTCTGCAGGGCGCGCCCGCCGTCATGCGGAGCCTTCGGCTTTGACATGGACAAGCTGCTGGCATTGAGAGTTTTTGTCGAGACTGTCGACGCCAAGGGCTTCTCTTCTGCGGCCAGACGGTTGAGCCTTGCCACCTCGTCCGTGACGCGCATGATGGACAGTCTCGAGGAAGAGCTCGGTGCGGTCCTATTGAACCGGTCGACCCGGCAGGTCACGGTATCCGCAGCCGGTGCCGCCTACTACCAGCGCGCGCGAAAGATCCTGGATGCCGTTGCGGAAGCGGACGCCCAGATCGCCGACCGCGGCGACACGCCGGTCGGCCAACTGCGCGTCTCGCTGCCGGTTGCGTTCGGGCGGCGTTGCATCGCGCCTTTTCTGGGCGGTCTGCTGGCACGTTATCCCAAGCTCGAGCTGGAAGTGACGCTGACGGACGAGATCGTGGACTTGCTTAGCGAGCGTATTGACTTGTCCATCCGGCTTGGCAGTGCGGCATCGCTGGATGATGTGGTTGCGCGCCAGATCGGCACGTTCCGCCGCAAGGTAGTAGCCAGCCCGGCCTATCTCCTGCGCCACAGCCTGCCCGCAGCACCACTGAACCTGGCGGGGCACGAGTGCTTGCGGTTCAGCTATGGCGTGGGGCAGCAAGTCTGGACCTTTGTCCGTGACGGCGAAGAGATGCAAGTCCCCGTTCGTGGCAACTTCAGAAGCAACAATTCCGAGGTACTGCGCGAGCTAGTGATATCCGAAGCAGGTATCGCGCTGTTGCCGGACTGGCTTGTCGCAGAAGACATCCAACGCGGAAATCTGACGTCGCTCTTCGATGACTGGTCCGTCAACCCGAACCGCGCCACTTCCGCCATCTCGGCACTCTTCCTGCCGAACCAGCGCGGGTCAAGGCGTATTGGCGCGTTTCTCGACTTTCTTGGCGAGATTCCCGGGCCGACTTATCGGGGCGATACCGCACGGTAGCCCCCCGCCACTGCCAGTGCGAAACACTGGCCATGGTGGCACGGAATCCTGTGATGGTCCCGTACCCGGCGCCTGAACCATCGTGCGCCGTCCAGCACTCATCCGGTAGCGGGGGTACCAACCAACGCAACCTCACCTTGCCGCCCACGCAATGCTTCTTTGCGCGGCAGACCGATTCTCCCCGAATGCACCGGCCCCTACTCTGTGAACCATCTCTTCCGAGATCCGGGCACGCCAGGCATCGCCCTGCCGCCCCGCATTGATCGTACCGACTTGATGGAGATTCACCGTGACCAAGCATCTGATGACCCCCGTTCGCATTGGCAACCATACGCTCTCGCACCGCGTCGCGATGGCGCCGTTGACGCGCTCCCGGGCGGGACAACCGGGCAACGTTCCGACCGCGATGAATGTCGAGTATTACCGCCAACGCGCCAGCGCAGCACTGATCGTCACGGAAGCAACGCAAATCTCACAGCAAGGCCAGGGCTACGCCTGGACGCCGGGGATCCACTCCGAAGAACAGGTGCAGGGCTGGCGTGCCATCAGTGATGCCGTGCATGAGGGCGGCGGCACCATCTTTCTGCAACTCTGGCACGTCGGTCGCGTATCTCACCCGGTCTTCCAGCCTGATGGTGCGCTGCCCGTGGCACCCAGTGCGCTGCCGGTGCCTGGCAAGACGTTCATTCTGGACGAAAGCGGCAACGGTGTCTGGGGCGACGTACCGGTTCCCCAGCCGTTGACCACCTCGGGCATTCGCGACATCGTGGAGGACTACCGGCGTTCCGCCCGCAACGCCATCAGGGCAGGCATGGACGGAGTCGAGATCCACGCCGGCAACGGTTACCTCCTCGACCAGTTCATCAACTCCAACAGCAACGCGCGTACTGACGCTTATGGCGGCAGCATCGAGAACCGGTCTCGTCTGCTGCTCGAAGTCGTCGACGCCGTCATTGCGGAAATCGGGGCTTCGCGGGTTGCCGTGCGGCTGACGCCAATGGGCCGCTTCATGGGCATGGGCGATGACACCCCAGAGGCCACCTTCGGCCACATTGTGCGCGCGCTGAGCGAGCGGCGCATGGCCTACTTGCATCTGGTCGAGCCGGCCATGGTCGGAACCGACAAGGACGATGACACCGATCCGCGCTGGGACGCGATCATTCGGCAACTGCGCGCGGAATACCGCGGCGTGCTGATGCTCGCTGGCGGCTACGACCGCGACAGCGCGGAACAGGCGCTTGCCGACGGACGTGCGGACATCATCGCCTTTGGCCGTCCGTTCATTGCCAACCCTGACTTGCCAGCGCGCTTCCGGAACGGCTTGCCGCTGAATACGCCCGACACCGCTTCCTTCTTTGGCGGCGGGGCCGGTGGCTACATCGACTATCCGAGCGCTACCTGAGCCACGCCTGCGTGGGATGCCTGCCCACGCAGTGAACGAACTGGGTAGAAGCGGGCATAGGGATAGATCAAGTACATTGGCAAAGGCTCCGCCTGCCATTGCGGCAGGAGGTGCAGCAGCGCGCAATCTTTGTGAATCGGGCTTCGTGGCGTGCCTGGTGGAAGACATGTGGCGCAAGGCAGACACGCGAACCGTTAAGGCGTCCACGTGGCAAAATTACTTCGCTCGGCCGCCGTGACCAGCTCACCGGTACGACAGTTGCGGAGACATTGGTTCGATGCATCCGGTCCGGAAACACCAAAGGCAGTTATCGACTCGAGAGCGGAACACGGCAGATGAACTCATTGTTTTCCTTCGGCACTGAGACGGGCGTCGGCTTCCAGGTCGCATGGGAGGACGGCGATCGCGTTGTCGGTCGAGGCTCGCTCCTCGGTCCGGAAGGCGAGCCGAAGGCTGTGCTGGCTGTGTGGCCCGCAGCCGAGCACCCGCCCGCCTCTACCCTCGCTCGCCTCGCACACGAATACGGCTTGAAGGGTGAGCTGGACGGCAGTTGGGCAGTGCGGCCGCTAGCGCTTGTGGGGGAACATGGTCGGACTGTTTTGCTGCTTGAGGACCCCGGCGGCGAGCCGCTTGCCGGGCTGCTGGGTGCCCCCATGGAAGTGGGCCGCTTCTTGCGCCAGGCCATCAGCATCGCCGCGGCCCTGGACCAGCTCCACCAGCGGGGTCTTATTCACAAGGACCTCAAGCCGGCCCATATCCTAGTGAATGATGCCCTTGGCGAGGCGCGGCTGACAGGCTTCGGCATTGCCATGCGCCTGTCGCGCGAGCGCCAGGGACTGGCGCCACCGGAAGAGATCGCCGGCACGCTGGCCTACATGGCCCCCGAGCAGACCGGACGCATGAACCGGCCAATCGACGCGCGCAGCGACCTCTATTCGCTTGGCGTCACGCTCTACCAAATGCTCACCGGCGTGCTGCCGTTTGCCACCGACGACCCGATGGATCTGCTGCACAGTCATCTCGCCCGGCAGCCAGTACCGCCGGCGGAGCGGGTACCGTCGATCCCGGCCTTGCTCTCCGCCATCGTGATGAAGCTGCTCGCCAAGACGGCGGAGGAGCGCTACCAGACGGCAGCCGGACTGGAGGCCGATCTACGGCGCAGCCTGACCGCATGGGAAAGCCTGGGACGCGTTGACACCTTCCCGCTTGGCGAGCATGACCTGCCTGAGCGGCCGTTGATTCCGGAACGGCTCTACGGACGGGAGCGCGAGATTGAGACCTTGCTCGCTGCCTTCGACAGGGTAGTAACCCAGGGCACGCCGGAGATTGTGCTGGTCTCCGGCTACGCCGGTATCGGGAAGACCTCGGCCGTGCTTGCGTTGCGCAGCGCACTGGCTCTCAGGAACGGCCTCTTTGCCTCGGGCAAGTTCGATCAGTACAAGCGCGACATCCCGTATGCGACATTGGCACAGGCTTTCCAGAATCTGATCCGCCCACTACTGGGCAAGAGCGAGGCCGACTTGGCGCCCTGGCGCGTCGCACTGGCGCAGGCGCTGGGCCCGAATGGCGGCCTCATGGTGCCGCTCATACCCGAGCTCGGGCTGATTCTGGGGCCGCAGGCGCCGGTTCCGGAGCTGCCGCCGCGCGACGAGCAGCACCGATTCCAGATGGTTTTCCAGCGCCTGCTTGCCGTCTTTGCCCAACCCGCGCATCCGCTGGCACTCTTTCTCGACGACCTGCAGTGGCTGGACGCGGCAACACTCGATCTGCTCGAGTATCTGGCGACCCAGCCGGAGGTACGCCACGTGCTGCTGATCGGAGCCTATCGGAATGACGACGTCAAGCCCGGACATCCGTTGCTACTGCGATTGCCGGCAATCCGCCAGGCCGGGGGGCGGGTAAATGACATCGCACTTTCCCCCCTAGGGTTCGACGATGTAAGCAGACTCATCGTCGATGCCTTGCATTGCGCACCTGGGGACGCCGCACCTCTGGCCCGCCTGGTGCAGGAGAAGACTGGCGGTAATCCATTTTTCGCCATCCAGTTCCTTACCGCCCTGACCGAAGAGGGGCTGCTCGTTTTCGATCATCGTG
The DNA here is from genome assembly GCF_059419025.1 of Cupriavidus sp. GW821-FHT07C08. Classification (NCBI taxonomy): domain Bacteria; kingdom Pseudomonadati; phylum Pseudomonadota; class Betaproteobacteria; order Burkholderiales; family Burkholderiaceae; genus Cupriavidus; species Cupriavidus sp. GW821-FHT07C08. The sequence continues at coordinate 76,673 of NZ_JBWKQZ010000026.1, read as the reverse complement.
GCGCGCGCTGGTCTTGGGACCTTGAGCAGATTCGGTCCAAGGGCTTCACCGACAATGTGGTCGATCTCATGCTCGCCAAGCTGAGGCGCCTTCCAGCGGCGACCCGTAGCGGCCTGAAGCAGTTGGCGTGTCTCGGCAATGACGCGGCGATCGCTACCCTGGCCATGGTCCAGGATGCCAGCGAGGCGGTGCTGGACGCGGCTCTGTGGCCGGCGGTACGTGCCGGACTTGTGTTGCGTTTGGGAAATACCTACCGATTCCTGCACGATCGTATCCAGGAGGCGGCCTACGCGCTGATTCCTGAAGACGCGCGGCCGGCAGCGCACCTCGCTATTGGCAGACGGCTCGCTGCGGGCACGCCGCCTGAGGCAATAGCGGAGCGTGTCTTCGAGATCGTCGGCCAGCTCAACCGTGGCGCCGACCTTATCACCGCGGCCGAGGAGCGGGAGCAAGTGGCCGAGCTGAATCTGCTCGCCGGCCAGCGCGCCAAGGCGTCCACGGCCTACGCCTCGGCGCTGACCTATCTCACCGCCGGTGCAGCCCTCATGCAGGGGGACGCCTGGAAGCGCCGGCCCAAGTTTGCTTTCGCGCTCGAGTTCCACCTCGCCGAATGCGAATTTCTGACCGGCGCGCCGGCCGCGGCGGACGCGCGCCTGGCCGAGCTTGCGTGCCGTGCCGCCAGCCTCTTCGATCTGGCCTCCGTCACCCAGCTGCGGCTGGAGCTGTTTCTGGCCCTCGGCCAGCGCGAGCGCGCCGTCGAGGTGGGCCTCGACTACCTGTATCGCGCCGGCGTCCAGTGTTCGGCACACCCGACAGATGAGGAGGTTCTGCAGGAATACGACCGGATGTGGCGGCAACTTGGCGACCGCCCGATCGAGGCGCTGCTCGACCTGCCGATGATGACCAATGCGGTCGCGTGCGAGACCATGGATGTCCTGACCGCGCTGATGCTGCCGGCCTGGTACACCGACGTGAACCTGGGCTCCCTCATCATCGGGCGGATGGCAAACCTCAGCCTCGAGCATGGCAACAGCGACGCATCGTGCCTCGCCTATACCTGGCTCGGCATGCTCCTGGGGCCTCGGTCCGGCGACTACAAGGCGGCATTCCGCTTCGGCCAGCTCGGCCTGAACCTGGTCGAGCAGCGCGGGCTGGACCGCTTCAGGGCCCGCGTCTACCAGGCTTTCGGCGGCCACGTGATGCAATGGACGCAACCCATCCGTGCCGCGCGCAGCCTGGTGCGGCGCGCTTTCGACGTGGCCAGCAAGCTTGGTGACCTTACCTACGCGTCCTTCGCACGCAACAACCTCATTACGCAGTTGCTCGCCTGCGGCGATCCGCTTGCCGAGGTGCAGAATGAAGCTGAGGCCACGATCGGCTTCGCGCGCCGGGCGAGCTTCGGTCTCGCCGTCGACCGGGTTACCCCCCAGCTCCAGCTAGCGCGAACTCTGCGCGGACTGACCCCGGTGTTCGGCGTCTTCGATGATGATGATTTCAACGAGGAGCAGTTTGAGCGGTATCTGGATGAGGCTCCGGGCCCCGCCCTCGCCACCTGCTGGTACTGGATCCGAAAACTGCAGGCACGCTTCCTCGCCGACGACCACGCAGCCGCCATAACGGCGGCGGACAGGGCAGAAGGTCTCCTCTGGACGTCGCCATCGTTCTTCGAGCAGGCGGAATACCACTTCTACGCAGCGTTGGCGCGGGCCGCATGCTGCGGCACGGCCGCCGCGCCAGAACGGACCCGGCACCTGGAGGCATTGGCCGCACATCATCGCCAGCTCCTTGTCTGGTCCGAGCATTGTCCGGAGAATTTCGAGAACAGAGCCGCATTGGTTGGCGCGGAAATCGCCCGCCTCGATGGGCGCGAAGTTGATGCAATGCGCCTCTACGAGCAGGCCATCCGCTCCGCGCAGGACAATGATTTCATCCATAACCAGGCACTCGCCAACGAGCTGGCCGCGCGATTCTATGCTGCGCGTGGCTTTGAAAAGATTGCCCGCGTGTATTTGCAGGATGCCCGCCATGGCTATCTCCACTGGGGCGCCGGCGGCAAGGTGCGGCAACTCGATGCGTTGTATCCGCACCTCTGGGGGGAAGAGCGAGCACCCGCACCGACGACGACGATCGGGGCGCCGGTCGAACACCTCGACCTCGCCACCGTGATTGCCGTGTCGCAAGCTGTGTCCGGCGAGATCGTCCTGGACAAATTGCTCGACACACTCATGCGCACCGCGATTGAACAGGCCGGCGCGGAACGGGGGCTGCTGATCCTGCCCCGAGGGGCCGAGCAGCGCATCGCAGCAGAGGCTACGACCGGTGGCGATATTGTCACGGTGCAGCTGCGCGACGAGAGCGTGACTGCGACTGCGCTGCCGGCATCGGTGCTCCACTATGTCCTGCGCACCCGCGAGAGCATCATTCTCGACAATGCCGCGACACAGCACCCGTTTTCCGCCGATCCATACATTCTGCAGCATCATGCCCGATCGATTCTCTGCCTGCCATTGCTCACACAGGCCAAGCTCATCGGGGTGCTCTACCTCGAGAACAACCTCTCGCCACGCGTCTTCGCGCCGAGCCGAACCGCCGTACTGAAGATGCTCGCCTCGCAGGCCGCGATCGCCCTGGAGATTACTTGTCTGTATCGGGATCTCGCACAACGCGAAGCGAAGATCCAACGCCTGGTCGAGGCCAACATCATCGGGATCTGCATCTGGCACCTGGACGGCCGAATCCTCGAGGCCAATGACGCGTTCCTCCGCATGCTGGGCTACGACCGCGAGGATCTCGCCTCGGCACCCTTGCGCTGGACGGACCTGACGCCCCCGGACTGGCGCGAGCGTGACGCACGGTTGCTCCAGGACCTTCGGATCAGCGGGACCTTGCCGCCGTTCGAAAAAGAGTTCTTCCGCAAGGATGGAAGCCGCGTGCTCGTCCTGCTAGGGTGCGCGACATTCGAAGAGGGTGGGGACAAAGGTGTCTCCTACATACTTGATCTAACCGAGCGCAAGCGCGCCGAGGAGGCGCTGCACCAGGCACAGGCAGAACTGGCACACGTTACCCGCGTGACGACGTTGAACGCGCTGACCGCCTCGATCGCTCACGAGGTCAACCAGCCGCTGGCCGCCATCGTCACCAACGCCAATGCGGCCCTGCGCTGGCTCGCTCGCCAGCCGCCCGATCTCGCCGAGGTGCGAGAGACGTTGGGGCGCATCGTTCAGGATGGCCATCGGGCTGGCGCAGTGATTGGAGGAATGCGTGCGCTGCTTAAGAAGACGGCCGCCGTCACGGCGCGCCTTGACATGAACACCCTTATCGAAGACACGATTGCCCTCATCCAGGGAGAGGTAGGCCGCCATCAAGTCCTGCTCCGGACGGAGCTGGCGCCTGACCTGCCGCCGGTTGTGGGTGACCGGGTGCAGTTGCAGCAGGTGCTCCTGAACCTGATGATGAATAGCATCGAGGCAATGAAAGAGGTGGCAGAGCGGCCGCGGGAACTGCTGATTCGGTCGCGCTTCGACGCATCGGGGGCTGTGCTGGTTGCCGTTCAGGATGCCGGCATCGGGCTGGAGCCGCAAGATCTGGAGCGGGTTTTCCAGACCTTCTTCACTACCAAGGCGGAGGGTCTGGGCATGGGCCTGGCGATCTGCCGGTTGATCGTCGAGGCACACGGAGGATGGCTGTGGGCGAGCCCCAATGTGCCTTGCGGGGCCGTGTTTCAGTTCACCCTGCCGCCTCAGGACTAGATGCCGCCGACCGCGGGAGGCTACAGGGACTCAATGCGGCGCCTCGCAAATGCCGAGTTGTTGTGCCATCAATACAAGCTCGGCAAAGGTGCGCGCCTTCATCTTGCGCATCGCCTGGCCGCGATGAATTTTCACGGTGACCTCGCTGATACTTAGCTCGCTGGCGATCTGCTTGTTCAGCAGACCCGACACCACCATGCGCATGACCTCGGCCTCGCGCGGCGTCAGGCTCTGGTAGCTGGCTCGCAGTTCATCCAGCTTATGCATGCCATGGCGGCGATGCTGGTCCTTTTGCAAGGCGGCCGCCACGGCATCGAGCAGGTCCTGCTCACGGAATGGCTTCGCCAAGAAATCCTCAGCACCAGCCTTCATGGCGGCAACGGTCATGGGGATGTCGCCGTGACCAGTCATGAAAATGATTGGGACCTGGATGCCCAGTTCGGACAGCCGAGTCTGCAGGTCCAGGCCACTCTGCCCGCGGAGCCTGACATCGAGCAGAAGGCAAGTGGGCGCGTCCGGGAACGCGAATTCCAGCAGTTCGGCAGCGGATGCGAACAGTGCGACGCGCATCCCGACTGATCGGAAGAGGTTCTCCAACGCGCCGCGAAGCATCGCGTCGTCATCAACGATCAGCACCATCGCTTCATCACTCGCACTGGTGTCCGCGGTTACGAAGCTGTTGATTGTCAAAGTCTATCTCCAGTGCACCCATCGGTGCGCGAGGTCTGGGCAGGCCCACTCTCGCCACCATGACCTGACCCCGCAAAACTCTCCATTACATCACACAACCGGGATCATGGACTACTTATACCATGGGGTTAGTTCAGTGTGACTGTTGGCGGCTGCCCCGGCCGGCCCAGTTTGCCGGCTAACGCACATCGAACCCGCACGCAGCCCAGTGCCCTCCTACGCCGCAAAGGGTTGGCGAAGCCACTCCCTATTTGCTGTAGCACAGCATGGCGGCTTCGCGATGAAACCAAGGCAGCGGATGGCTAATACGAATCGACAATAGCGACGGCCGACAGCGCCGACTATTCTTCACTCAGGTTGCGTTCCGGACACAAACACCGGTCGCGGCCCTTATGCCAAGCCGCCCCGACGCGGCTCTGCCCCGGCGGTGATGCCACGGCAGCCTTACTCTCGCCCCCCCCCCAAACAGGAGCAACGCAATGTCGAACCCCAAGCTTGAAGTCCTCACCCCGCAAAACAGCCAGCTGATTTTCATCGACCACCAACCGCAGATGGCGTTCGGCGTCCAGTCGATGGACCGCCAGGCGATGAAGAACAACGTCGTCGGCCTGGCCAAGGCGGCAAAGATCTTCAATATCCCGACGACGATCACCACCGTCGAGAGCGAGTCGTTCTCGGGCTTCACCTATCCGGAACTGCTCGACGTGTTCCCGGACCAGAAGACGCTGGAGCGCACCTCGATGAACTCGTGGGACGACCAGAAGGTGCGCGATGCACTCAAGGCCAACGGCCGCAACAAGGTGGTCGTGGCCGGCCTGTGGACCGAGGTCTGCAACACCACCTTCGCGCTGTGCGCCATGCTCGAAGGCAACTACGAGATCTACATGGTCGCCGACGCTTCGGGCGGCACCAGCAAGGAAGCCCACGACTACGCCATGCAACGCATGGTGCAGGCTGGCGCCGTGCCGGTAACCTGGCAGCAGGTGCTGCTGGAATGGCAACGCGACTGGGCCCACCGCGACACGTATGACGCCGTGATGAAGCTGGTGAAGGAACACTCTGGCGCCTATGGCATGGGTGTCGACTACGCCTACACGATGGTCCACAAGGCCGCCCAGCGCACGGCTACGGGGCACGAATCCATCGCCCCGGTGGCCGCACGCTAAACAGCTAGCTGATCAAGAAGAAGATGGTCATCGGCCTACGCACGAATTCCGTGCATAGGCCGATGCAACCAGCGATCTCATTCATCCAGGATTTCGAGCCAACTTTCAGCCAGCCCTAATCATGCAAACAGAACACACCCAGGAAGGTCACAACATCGATGCATCGCGCCGGCAACTGCTGGTAGGCAGCACTGTTGGCGCCGCGGCCGCATCGGTGGCGTCGCTTGCCGCACTGACGCCCACGGCCGCGGAAGCCGCGCCGGCCAGCGGCCGCGCCACGAAGCAGCGCCACTACGTCACGACCAAAGACGGCACGCGCATCTTCTACAAGGACTGGGGCACGGGCCGCCCGGTGGTGTTCTCGCACGGCTGGCCGCTCAATGCCGACGCCTGGGACGCCCAGATGCTGTTCCTGGTGCAGAAGGGCTTTCGCGTGATCGCCCATGACCGTCGCGGCCACGGCCGTTCGGACCAGCCCGCGCAGGGCAACAACATGGACACCTATGCCGACGACCTGGCGGCAGTGCTCGATGCGCTCGACATCAAGGGCGCAATGCTGGTCGGCCACTCCACCGGCGGCGGCGAAGTGGCGCACTACATCGGCCGTCATGGCACGAAGCGCGTGGCCAAGGCGGTGCTGATCGGCGCGGTGCCGCCTATCATGCTCAAGACCGCGGCCAATCCGAACGGCCTGCCGATGGAAGTGTTCGACGGCATCCGCAAGGGCGTGGCGGAAAACCGCTCGCAATTCTACAAGGACCTGACCACGCCGTTCTTCGGCTTCAACCGGCCCGGCGCCAAGGTTTCGCAAGGCACTATCGATGCGTTCTGGGCACAGGGCATGACCGGTGGCCTCCTGGGCCAGTACGCCTGCATCAAGGAGTTCTCGGAAGTGGACTACACCGGGGACCTGAAGAAAATCACCGTGCCGACGCTGATCCTGCACGGCGACGACGACCAGATCGTGCCCATCGACAATTCGGCCCGCCTGTCGGCCAAGATCGTCAAGCACGCCACGCTCAAGGTATATCCGGGCGCATCGCATGGCATGTGCGTGATCAATGCCGACCAGGTCAATGCCGACCTGCTGGCCTTCCTGAACGCATAAGCCTAGATGTCCATTACCCGCCGGCACTTCATCGCCTCGGCTGCCGCCCTCAGTGCGGCAGCCTCTTCGGAACTATTCGCCATGTCACCGAACCCGACTCCCGACCTCATTCTCGTCAACGGCAAGTTCGCCACGCTCGACCGTGCCAATCCGCAGGCCGACGCCGTGGCCATCCAGGACGACCGCTTCGTCGGGGTGGGTACGCGCCAGGACATCATGAAACTGGCCGGCGCGCAGACCAGGGTGATCGACCTGAATGGCCGGCGGGCCATTCCCGGGCTGATTGACAGCCACATGCACATCATCCGCGGCGGCCTGAACTACAACATGGAGCTGCGCTGGGACGGTGTGCGTTCGCTGGCCGATGCGATGCGCATGCTGAAGGACCAGGTCGCGCGCACCCCCGCACCGCAATGGGTGCGCGTGGTGGGCGGCTTCACCGAGCACCAGTTCGCCGAGAAGCGGCTGCCCACCATCGACGAACTGAACGCCGTGGCGCCCGATACCCCGGTATTCATCCTGCACCTCTATGACCGCGCCATTCTGAACGGCGCCGCGCTGCGCGCAGTGGGCTACAACAAGGACACGCCGAATCCGCCGGGTGGCGAGATCGTGCGCGACGCGCGCGGCAATCCCACCGGGCTGCTGCTGGCCAAGCCCAATGCGACCATCCTCTACGCCACGCTGGCCAAGGGCCCGAAGCTACCGCCCGAGTACCAGAAGAACTCGACGCGCCACTTCATGCGCGAGGTGAACCGCCTGGGCGTGACCGGCGTGATCGATGCGGGCGGCGGCTACCAGAACTATCCCGAGGACTACAGCATCATCGAGGAGCTGCACAAGGAAGGCCACCTCACGGTGCGCCTGGCCTACAACCTGTTCACGCAGAAGCCCAAGGAAGAGCTGAGCGATTTCAAGACCTGGACGTCGACCGTGAAGCCAGGCCAGGGCGATGACCTCTATCGCCACAATGGCGCCGGCGAAATGCTGGTCTACACCGCGGCGGACTTCGAGGACTTCCGTGTCGAGCGCCCCGACCTGGCGCCGTCGATGGAAGCCGATCTGGAGCCGGTGATCCGCCTGCTGGCCGAAAAGCGCTGGCCGTGGCGCCTGCATGCGACCTATGACCAGACCATCACGCGCGCGCTCGACGTCTACGAGAAGGTCGCCAAGGACGTCCCGTTCAACGGCCTGAACTGGTTCTTCGACCACGCCGAGACGATTTCCGACCGCAACATCGACCGCATCGCCGCGCTCGGTGGCGGCATCGCCGTGCAGCACCGCATGGCCTACCAGGGCGAGTATTTTGTCGAACGCTACGGTGCCAAGGCCGCCGAAGCCACGCCGCCGATCAAGAAGATGCTCGAGAAGGGCGTCAAGGTCGGCGCCGGCACCGATGCCACGCGCGTGGCCTCTTACAACCCGTGGGTCTCGCTGTACTGGCTGACCACGGGCAAGACCGTCGGCGGCATGTCGATGTATCCACAGGCCAACCTGCTCGATCGCGAAACCGCGCTGCGCCTGTGGACCGAGGCCAACACGTGGTTCTCATCCGAAGTGGGCAAGAAGGGCCAGATCAAGGTGGGCCAGCTGGCCGACCTGGCCGTGTTGTCGGCCGACTACTACTCGGTGCCTGGCGACGACATCCAGGACATCACGTCGGTGCTGACCGTGCTCGGCGGCAAGGTGGTCTATGGCGACAGCGAATTCGGCAAGCATTCGCCCGACATCCCGCCCGCGATGCCCGACTGGTCACCGGCCCGCCATGGCAGCCAGTACCAGCCGCGCCCGCAGGCCCAGGCGCGCGCACTGGCGCTGAACACCGCGTGCGGCTGCGCCAGTTCGTGCGGCGTGCATGGCCATGCGCATGCCAATGCGTGGACCTCGAGCGTGCCGACGTCGGACGAAAGCACGTTCTGGGGCGCGCTGGGCTGCTCGTGCTGGGCATTCTGATCCACGTTGACCACATCGGAGAGCAGCCATGACCATCTCGACGCCCCCGCTAGCCGCAGCCGGCAACAACACCCACCGGCTGCCTCGCTGGCTGCGCTGGATCGCCCTGCTTTTGCTGTGCGCAGCCTACCTGCAGGGCGGATTGGTCAAGCTGTTCGACTTCTCCAGCGCAGTGACAGAGATGCAGCACTTCGGCCTGTCGCCCGCCGTGCCGCTGGCTGCGGCGACGATTGCGCTGGAGCTTGGTGCGTCGGCAATGATCCTGACCGGCTTCTGGCGCTGGCTGGGCGCACTGGCGCTGGCGGCGTTCACGCTGATGGCCACGTTCATGGCCAACCGGTTTTGGAGCGCACCGCCCGAGGCGCAGTTCATGATGGCTAACGCGTTCTTCGAACATCTGGGCCTGGTGGGTGGGTTCCTGCTCGTGGCGTGGGATGACCTTCGCACGCGGAGACAACCATGACGCAATCTGCCGTCTCGGCGGCCAAGCCTGCATCGGGGGGCACGTTTGCCCCGCTGGCCCAACCCACGTTTGCGGTACTGTGGGTGGCCACGATCCTCGGTAACATCGGCAGCTTCATGCGCGATGTGGCCAGCGCATGGCTGGCAACCGATCTTTCCACTTCACCGGCAGCGGTCGCCACGATCCAGGCGGCTGCCACGCTGCCAGTATTCCTGCTAGCGATTCCGGCCGGTGTGCTCTCCGACATCCTCGACCGGCGCCGCTTCCTGATCGTGATCCAGATCGGACTGGCCATGGTCAGCGGCACGCTGATGCTGCTGGCGTGGCGCCAGGCGCTGACGATCGAAATCCTGATTGCGCTGGCGTTCGTCGGCGGTGTGGGTGCGGCGATGATGGGGCCGACGTGGCAGTCGATCGTGCCCGAGCTCGTGCCTCCGAGCACGCTGCGACAGGCCGTGGCACTGAACTCGCTGGGCGTGAACGTGGCCCGTGCGATTGGACCGGCTACCGGGGGTCTGCTGCTCGCGGCATTCGGCGCGGCTGCCACGTATAGCGCAGACCTGGTCAGCTATGTGTTCGTCATCGCTGCGCTGATCTGGTGGAAGCGTCCCGAAAAGCCAAGCGATCCGCTGCGCGAACACTTCTTCAGCGCTTTCCGAGCAGGCTTACGCTTCACACGCGCGCACAGCAAGCTGCACGTAGTATTGGCGCGCGCCGCCGTGCATTTTGCCTTCGGCAGCGGCGTATGGGCGTTGTTGCCGCTGGTGGCCCGTCAGCTGTTGCATGGCGGCGCCGGCCTCTATGGTGTGTTGCTGGGCGCAGTGGGCGCTGGCGCGATCCTCGGCGCGCTGACGATGTCCAGGCTGCAGCAGCGGCTCGATGCAGATGGCATGGTGCTGTTGTCCGCGATCGTCACGGCGGTCGTCATGGCGGCGCTGTCGAGCGCACCACCCATATGGCTGGCATTGCCGCTGCTATTGCTGCTTGGCGCGTCATGGATCATGGCGCTGACCACGCTCGGCGGCGCGGCGCAGGCGATCCTGCCGAACTGGGTGCGCGGCCGCGCGCTGGCGGTCTACCAGATGGTGTTCAACGGCGCGCTGGCCGGTGGCAGCCTGGTCTGGGGCTTCGTGGCGCAGGCACTGGGCACACCGCATGCGCTGCTGATCGCCGCGGCGGGGCTGGTCGTTACCGCGCTGATCCTGCACCGCATGCGGCTGCCGCGCGGCGAAGAAGACCTCGGTCCCGCACGTCACTGGCCCGAACCGGAGATGGCCGGCGAGATCGCGCACGACCGTGGTCCGGTGATGATCCTGATCGAATACTGCATCCCGCCCGCCAACCGCGATGCGTTCCTGCATGCGGTGCACAAGCTGTCGGAAGAGCGTCTGCGTGACGGTGCGTTCAGCTGGGGCGTGATGGAAGATCCGGCCAACCCCGAACTGCTGACCGAGTGGTTCCTGGTTGAGTCGTGGGCCGAGCACCTGCGCCAGCACCAGCGCGTACCGCACGCCGATGCCGATGTGCAGCGCGACGTGGCCAGCTTCCACGTGGGCGCCGAGCCGCCCCACGTAAGACACCTGCTCGGCATGGGCTTGCCGCCGGCGTGACGCCGCACCGATTTCCCCCTCTCCAACCTTGTCACATATGAAGCTCTATCTCATCTCCCTTGGCGCCGGCATCCTGGTCGGCATTATCTATGCACTGATGCAGGTCCGCTCGCCTGCGCCGCCCGCAATTGCTTTGATCGGGCTGCTGGGCATGCTGATTGGCGAGCAGGTTGTGCCGCCGGTCAAGCGCATGCTGGCCGGCGAGCCAGTCACCATTGCATGGTTCCGCGGCGAATGCGTCCCGAAGATTACGGGTACACCGCCCAATGCGGACACGGCCGTTGAACCGTCGGCATCCCTCCCCGCGCGTAGCAAGGAAGGGAACCAATAACAGCATGAGCCGCTCCCGAAAGCAGCCCGAAGCACCTGCCAGCCGCACTAACGCAATCGCGCCCCGGCGCATTCACGTCGCCCTGGCTGCGTCTTTGTCCGCGGCCGCGGCACCTGCCGTGGCGGACAACAACGTCGCGATCTATGGCCGGCTGAACGCGGCAATCGAGTATGTGACCGTGACCACCGCAACCGACGGCACCAGATTGGGCAATACGGCGCGGCTCACGAATAACCGCTCTGTGTTTGGCATGCGGGGCGAGGAACAGTTGACCGATGGGATCAAGGCGATCTGGCAAATCGAAAGCGCCCTGTCGATTGACAACGGCGCTGGGCAAATCGCCGCGCGCGATACCCGGCTCGGCCTTCAGAGCCCGTACGGCACTCTCTTCATGGGCAACTGGGACACGCCATACACAAGTGCAACCAAGAGCTACGACCCGTATTACCCCACCACTGCGGGTTACATGGCGCTGATAGGCAATGGCGCTGCCTCTAGCAGCGACAATGTCCAGAACACCAGCTCATTTGATCGACGGCAGAAGAACTCGTTGCACTACCAGTCGCCGACGTGGCACGGCTTGAGCGGCGCCATCGCCTGGGGATTGCCGGAAGAAAAGACCACGGTGCCGCGCAATCCGGCGTTGTATTCCTTTGCCACGGCCTATGGCCACGGCAACCTGAACCTGACGCTTGCCTATGAAATCCACCAGCACTATCAGACCAGCGGACGCAACGACGACGCAATCAAGGCGGGAATTTCCTACCAGTTCCCCTCGACGCGCATCAGTGCCCTGTATGAACGTCTGCACTATCGTACCGCCACCGGAGACCTTACGCGCAATGGCTACTATGTCTCGCTGATACAGGAGTTTGGCCCCGGCAGCATACGCGCCGGCTTCGCCTTTGTCGGCGATGGTACCGGCACAGCTATGGAAACGATTGGATCGGTCCGAAGTGGTTCGGATACCGGCGCATTTCAGGTAACCGTCGGCTATGACTACCCCCTTTCCAAGCGAACCGCGCTATACGCCTACTACAGCCGCATCAATAACCGCAGCAACGCGACCTATGACTTCGCCATCAACAACCTCGGTATCAAGGCTGGCGCAGACCCGCAGACGTTCGCCATTGCGATGCGGCACAGCTTCTGACCGTCCGCTGACCAACCAACGTGAGAGACCGCATTGACACCCACACAGCTTCCTGACGCCGGTCGCCGCGCTGATCTTTCAGGACCGGCGTTCGGCTGCATTCTGGCCTTCGTCGCCGGCTATGTAGACGTGGTCGGGTTCATTTCACTATTCGGCCTGTTTACTGCGCACGTGACAGGAAACTTCGTGATGATCGGCGTCGACATCGCCGGTGATTCTGTGGGCCTGCTCGCAAAACTGCTTGCGCTTCCGACTTTTGCCTTGGCGGTTGCGGCCGCCAGGCTGACCGAGTCACGCATCGTACGGGACAAACAGTCGGCACCCTCGCTGTTGCTGTTTGCCGAGGCCGTGGCGCTGGTTCTCTTCATAGTTGCAGGGCTCCACGCCTCTCCCATTTCCGATCCAAGTACGCCTGCAGCCGTCGGCGCCGGCATGCTTGCCGTAGTGGCCATGGGTATTCAGAACTCACTGTCCAGGACGTCTTTGTCAGACCTCGGCCCCACTACGATCATGACCGGAAATACGACGCAAATTATCATTGACCTGGTGGACCTGCCATCCGCATCTGAGGCGGAAGGCAAAGCCATACGCGCTCGGCTCAAAAAGATGGTACCGGCGCTCGCGGGTTTCGCATCGGGCGCCGCTCTCGGCGCCCTTGGCTATTCGGTGCTTTCGCTCTGGTGTGTAATGCTGCCAGCCGTATTGCTGACGGCGCTCAGTTTCCTGACTTGGCGCAATGGCGCGAACAGCCTGCAGAAGTGAATTGGCAGACGAATGAATTCGAGAACGCCATCGCCCCACCCAGCTGATATGACTCCTGGTGTCAATCGAGATTGGTTTGGTTCAGTTTCACAGTTCCCATATTTGGGGGCCCAATTTCCTGAGGGCGACGTAGCAGTAAGTCTCGACGGTGGATCAGGCTGATATCCGCGGGTTGGCTACCGCATTACAGAGGTCCGCCCAATGAGCCTGCCGCTATCTAATGCCGCAAGTCGGATGAAGTCCGTTGCCTAGCTGGAGCGCGGGTTGCTCGTCGTGCCGGGCTACGCCGCCTTCAGGAAACTGAGATGTTCCTAGGTGCTGGGTTACGTTGCCTCGTTCGGTACGGCAAGCGACATCGCAAGCCGGCTGATGTCCCAGATGAACCCGCTCAGTTCGCGGGCCACCGCGACCACCGCAATGTTCGGGTTCTTGCCGCGTGCGGCAAGTTTCCGATAGCGCCGGCACAGTCGAGTCTGGGCGTCCCAGGACCGGTCAACGATGGCCTTAGGGATGCCTTCGTGCCGGCGCTGAATCTCGGGGCTCACGCGTGCGGGGTGCCGGTAACTCCAAGCGGCTTCGATCAGTAGCTTTCTTGCATAGCTATTGCCGTTCTTGGTGATGCTGCCCTGTCGTCGTTTTTCTCCCGATGAGTGTTCAGCGGGTGTCACCCCGAGCCAGGCCATCAGTTGGCGCGGATGGGCAAAGCACGAGAGATCGCCCAACTCGGCGAGGATGCCTATCGCCGTGGTGAACTGCACGCCGCGCATGGCCTGCAAGCCCAGTACGGCCGGATAGAAGTGCCAGTTGACCACGGCTTCGCGCAAGGCCGCTTCGAGACGGCTGCATTGGGCGAGCCGATCCTCGATGGTCCGTCGATATTCGTCAAAGGCAAGTTGTTGCCACACGGTGTCGAACGCAAAGGCACTGATCCAGCGCCGGTGCGCCGGTCCCCAGTCGGCTCTGCCGGTGTAGCGAACACCGTGCGAGAGCAGAAAGGCTTTCAGCCTTTGTCGGGCCCGCTTCAGATCGTCCTTGGCGCTGACCCAGGCGCGTGACAGATCCCGGAATGATTCGTCTTCGACGCTGGGCACGTACACGGCCGAGAGGTCACCGGCACGCAGCGATCGCACGAGCTTGACCGCATCGCGACGATCGGTCTTGACGCGCTCGCCGGGCTTCTTTGGGATCAGCGACGGCGCGCACACCATGCACTCGAATCCCTTCCCTGCAAGCTGCCGGTAAAGGCCATATCCGCATGGGCCCGCCTCGTAGACGATGCGGATTCGGCGCGCTTTGGACTGCAGGCGCTTGCACAGGCGATCGATATCGGCCTTTGAAGTACCAATCTTGCCAAGCAGCTCGACCTCACCCATGCCGATTGCATAAGCGACCGTGATCGAGTCCTTATGGACGTCAAGACCTACATACAAAGTGCTATCGTGTTCCATGCTGGCCTCCGCGCTGGAAATCGCCGGGTGTGGCACTGTCCACACCATGCGGCTCTGGCAGTGATGCTAACCCGCGTTTGATTCCTCGCGGCGGGCCAGCCCTCTTGCCCCCAGGGGAGTCATACTGACTAATACGAACAGACAATGGCCACAGCCTGCATCGCCAATTAATCTCTCCTGGTTTTGCAGGCCGCAACTGACGTTGACCTGAATCGGCGTTTGGACGCCTGTCCGGTCACCTTGCTGTACGGGCCCGGAGTTCGCCACCAAACAAGTGGTTGGCCATAGCGAGGTCCCGTGTAGCCGGAGCAGTGCACTGTGCGAAGGACAGTCCTGCGCGGCGAAGGGTGACTCATCGGCTACCTCCTCTGGTTTCGCATCCGTGTACTGATCTCCGGCACGAAGCCCCCCAATCTCCTTCACCAACAAGAAGAATCACGATGAACAGAGACACTCTCACCACGGCTGCGGGCGCACCGGTCACCGACAATCAGAACTCCCAGAGCGGCGCCATTTCGACGCGGCTATGCATGTAATACCTTGGTATGACACGGACAGAATAGCTGGCTGCCTCACTATCGCGGGGGAACTGATTTTACTGGTCAGCGTGACTTCATCGCAACGTAGCGTGGGACGTGCACCCGAGGAATCGGCAATACCATCGTATGATAGGGTGTGCACCGATTCGGCGTTACGCTTCCAGCAGAGCATTGCCGGCGCTCAGCGCGTGTTCAAGGAGTCAGTGTGATAGCTCGCCCCACGATCGCAATAGTTGACGACGATGTCGCCGTCCGAAATGCCATGGGGGGGCTGCTGCGTTCGCTCGATCTTGGCGTGCAATTGTTCGGAGGCGGTCAAGAGCTACTGCGGTGCACTTCGCTGCCTTGCATGTCCTGCGTGATCACGGACGCGCAAATGCCCGGCATGGACGGCTTCGCTTTGATAGAGGCCTTGCGCGCACGCAATCTCGATATGCCTGTCATTTTCATGACAGCATTTGCGCATGAGGGATTCGATCAGCGTGCCAAGGCAATGGGTGCGACGTGCGTTCTTTACAAGCCATTTCAGGACACGGACATGATCCGATGCATTGAAAAAGCAATACGTCCTCGCAAGACGGACTCTCCTCCATCGTGAGTGTGTCGTGCAGTGGATCGATGAGACGTCCTTACATCACCTTCGTCCTCTGCACGCTGCCCGATGCCGTCCCTACGCTAGGGTTGCGGTTCCAAGCTGTCTAGGCTGCAGCCGGATGGCAGGCTGCTCATCAGCTTCGGACTCAGAGGGAAGCAGCACGAGACCGAGAGTTTGCGCAAGAAGCACCAGATCGGCAAAACTCCGAGCCCTCATTTTTCGCATTGCCTGGCATCGATGAACTTTGACAGTCACCACGCTGATGCACATGGCGGCGGCAATCTCCTTGTTTGTCAAACCTGATGCGGCATGCGCCATGACCTCACTCTCCCGCGGCGTCAGGGAACGGAAGCAGTCGCGCACTGCAGCCAATCGGCACAAGCGCTCACGTCGCGAGGCCTCCTTCTGTAGTGCCTCCGTGACGGCATCGAGCAGTTCCTGTTCACGGAACGGCTTGGAAAGGAAGTGTTCTGCCCCCGCCTTCATGGCAGCAACCGTCATCGGAATGTCCCCGTAGCCGGTCATGAAGATGATGGGAATATGAATACCGAGCTCTGCCATGCGGGCTTGCACATCCAAGCCACTTTGCCCCTTCAGGCGCACATCGAGAACCAGGCAACAAGGCGCATCTGGGAAGCCGATGGCAAAAAGCTCGGCCGCGGAGTCGAGCAGCATGGCTTGGATGCCGACTGAGCGAAATAGGCTTCCCAGCGCGTTTCGCACCTGCAAGTCATCATCGACAACAAGGACCACCGCGTCGTCCTGCGGCGCAGATTTGGCGCGCATCGGTAATACAGCAGTCACGGTAGGGCCCTCCACGTAGCATCGACATCAGGGGCGCGATCACCCCATGGGTCCATGAGGGGAGATACGACACGCCCGATAGCAATGTAGTGTTACACCAGCCCTTTGGCTTGAACGCGTGTGCGCTCCATTGTCTTTTTGTGCTCAGCGCCGGCCAATAATGGCTGGCAAGTGCTGGCACCCAGGCGTGCCTAGTCCTGCCGACCGCTCCGCCAGTCACCCGGCGTCAGGCCAAGCTTCTTAGAAAAGCTGCGTGTGAGATGGCTCTGATCCGCAAAGCCGCACGACGCAGCAATCCCAGCTATCGCCAAGTCCGTGGTGCGCAGCAGTGCCGCCGCGCGCTCGAGGCGACGCTCCAGCAGCCATTCATGTGGTGTTTTGCCAGTACTCTGCCGAAATGCCCGGGAAAAGTGACTTCGGGACAATTGGCACGCATCAGCAACCTCGGCAATGGACACGTTTCCGTCGTCCAGCCGCGCCGCGAGGAACTCCTGCGCCCGCGCAAGGATGCGAGGCGAAAGTCGGCCAATGGAGGGAATGTGTCCCCGATTGACACCTCCATAGTGTTCGACCAGGTATGTACCGATCACGTGTCCGAGTTGATCGATAAACAACCTGCTGGCGCCTTCAGGCCGCGCGAGCGCGGGTAAGAGTGCCTGGGCGAGATGGGCCAGCACGGCGTCCGTCTGCGCCGCGGCATGCCGCAGTTCAAGACCTGCGGGGCAGCCAAGTTCCAGGGCTGTACGCTCCATGAAGGGGCGCGGCAGTTCGATGAGTACGAAATCAAACGTCCCGTACATGTCCGCCTTGTAGTCATCCTGGAAGTTCCGCAGATAGATGGAACCTGCCTCGAATGCATGCATGTTCGCCTGATTCGGACGAAAAATGCGTCGACGATGGCCTTCCATCAGAGAGACGCCAACCAGAAACCCTCGTGCTGAAGCCGGGGTCACTACCTGACTGATCCGCTCAATCACGGAACTCTTGCGGTAGAAATTGAGATCGCCGGCGGCAAGCGCCTGATCGTATCGCAATGCCTCCGACAAGCACCCCAATGAGTCGCGCTGAATGGCCGGCTTGGCAGATTCGTGAGTAGATGTGGAGAGTCGCATGGCCAGGTAGTCATGATCGTCGCGCCAAGCCAGACACGACCGGGCGACCTTGCGTTACTGAAAATACCATTGACGCTGGCAGCTCGAAAAGCGCCCGCCTTCCTGCAGTCAAACGACTGCCTGGAGAACATACTATCATCGCCAACCACGAAGGAAATTGGGGCTGCTGATTTCGCCCCCGATCTTCAAGCAGATCGCGACATGCTTGCCGGCCTGGATGCCGAATGCGTTACAGACGCGCCAAGCGTGTAGGCCAGTCATACCAGAAGACGATGGAAACTGTGGACTCATCCGAATAAAGTGCGCAAGCCCCAAGTCAACATTTGGCTGCGCTGGGCCGGCACTTGAGAGAGACACGGGATGTGCAAACACGGAGATTCCATGAATGGCAACATCTGCTTAAAGATGGCCCAGCTCCAGGCAGCGGCCCATGCCAATGAACAAGACGCGACGTTGTGGCGCTGGTTCTCAGATCAGATGGAAGACCAGATGATGAGCTGCGAACGCAGAAGGGGAGACTGGATCATTTGCGTGGCCGGTCGCGAGCTGGCGCGTGATCCGTCCTTCGACCTGGCGGTTCGCGCCGCTCACTTCCTTTGCCGCGCACTGAAAGCCTTGTAGACGAGCCGGTGACGAAGTACGCGCTGCGGCTCACAGGGTCGACAATTGGCGCTCTTGCCGCTGCCGGCACCCATTAACGCCATCGCCTGGTACAACAAGGCAGTACTTTACGGCTGCCGCCGCTACTTCGAAGCTCTCGACGTGGCGTATCGCCGGTGGCCGGTTGCACTTCTTCGGCGGCCACTCTGGCCATCCGGCTTCACCCAGTGCCTTGCATACGCACATGTGACTGGGCGGTCTACGCCGGTCGTGCATTCATAGAGACCTGCTCCCTATTTGTCGCGCTATATCGCTCGCGCGGCGATTTTCAACAAACGGCTGGTCACCCAGCGACCTGAACAAGGTACGCACTTGCAAGACGATGACGCTCGAGGCCGCGGAACTCATGTTGCGCTTCTTCCAAGGGCGATGGGCCCACTAGGGCAGCGTTCTCTCGCGCCTCAACGAACGTAATTCAATTTTTTTGAATAACTATTGCGGAGATAGGCCGCTCTCTGGGATGTGGCGGTCGGTATAGTTCTGCACATGGACAGCGCAACAACGCGATGGAGCGAATCTTGCGCCGCCAAACAAAACTCAAATCGTCGAATCAAATTTTTTGGAGAGAAATCATGTCGAACGCCAAACTGCAGGTCCTGACCCCGCACAACAGCCAACTGATCATCATCGACCACCAGCCCCAGATGGCCTTTGGCGTGCAGTCGATGGACCGCCAGACCATGAAGAACAACGTCGTGGGCCTGGCCAAGGCGGCCAGGATCTTCGACGTGCCGACCACCATCACCACCGTGGAGAGCGAGTCGTTCTCCGGCTATACCTACCCGGAGATCCTGGACGTGTTCCCCGGCAAGGCAACGCTGGAGCGCACCTCGATGAATTCCTGGGATGACCAGAAGGTGCGCGACGCGTTGGCCGCTAATGGCCGCAAGAAGATCGTCGTGGCAGGCCTGTGGACCGAAGTCTGCAATACCACCTTCGCCCTGAGTGCGATGCTCGAAGGCGACTATGAAATCTACATGGTGGCCGATGCCTCGGGCGGCACGACCAAAGAAGCCCACGACTACGCGATGCAGCGCATGATCCAGGCCGGCGTGGTACCGGTGACTTGGCAGCAGGTGCTGCTCGAATGGCAGCGTGACTGGGCACACCGCGATACCTATGACGCCGTGATGAAGCTCGTCAAGGAACACTCTGGCGCCTACGGCATGGGCGTGGACTACGCCTACACGATGGTCCACAAGGCCGCGCAACGTACTGCAACCACGCACGAGTCGATCGCGCCCGTGCATGCGCCGGTGATCGAGAACTAAACAACTCCAGTCTGCGCCGAAGGCTCCGTGTAGTTTTCGGCGCCATACGACCTTCGACTGCAACGCCGCCACGGCTCACTGAAAAATGACACACGACAAGAAGATCGCCACAAAGTGGGAAATGGCGGCGTTTGCATTCCTTACCGGCTTTAATGCACACGCCCACACGTCTTCGTCACTGGGCGTTGTCTCAGGCACGCTCGCCGTTTGCGCGCTGATCGCGCGGGCCATGTATAGCTGGGCAGAACAGCCCATTAACGCGAGCGCCGCTCCCTTGTAAAAAGGCGCAGTCCTACGGCCACACTTTCATTTCATCCGCCAAAACCCTGCTTCCCAGACGTTTCCCATGGACACCCCATTTCACCAGTTTTCTGACCTGTTCGCCCAGCTCGGCTTGCCATCGAGCAATGCGGACATCCTTGCGTTCGTTGCGGAGCATTCGCCGCTGCCGCAAGACATCAATCTTTGGGAAGCACCATTCTGGACGCCGGCCCAGGCAGCCTTGCTGCGCGACGAATTTGACGAGGATGCAGACTGGGCACAGGCCGTGGACCAATTGAATCTTGCATTGCGCACAACTGCTTGACGGAACGCTGCTGGAGACCTGCTCCAATTCCTGACTGAGGCCAATGCTGTTGCTGCACGGAACCGGTGTATTGACATCGAATGCCGCTCCGGTCGCCGCAGGACCCAGCGGCGGTCGAACAGTCGGCGCGCTGTTTGTTTCAGTCTTGTAGCGTTACTTTCTTGTAGCGTTACTCAATGGGCGAAGCGCTGGCTGGGTTGGTTCCGAGACCTGCTTCCTTGAAACATACCCGCGCATCGCCGTCGCTTTCCAGCGTCGCCGTGGCCGTGATCTCGAAGAGGAAACCGGCGATGTGGCCTCGCGAAAACTGTGCCCCGCGTGATAGGTGCTTGATTCCGTTGAAATTTGTTTGGGCATCGAAGTGGCCGGTTTGCTCCGCCAAATAACTTGCGTTTCACCGCTGGAACTTCAGCAGTTCAGAACCAACCGAAGCGAGCGCGCGTTTTCGCGCCAGTTCACTGAAACCGGAACGCTGTTCACCCGGCAAAGTCGAGGCGAAGTCCAGTGAATCGTTGTTTGCGAGGCACCTTGTGATGAGGACCCTCGTTATGCCTGGAGTCCGGACACGCGAGCAACGGCCGAGCCAATTTCTTCCCCTTTCGGCTTGCGTTCGCCCCATTGACTTCCAATTGGCAAATTGAAATATCCTTAAGACTGATATGCGAAACTCTTGTCACATGTATGCAACTGATTGCTCGGCAAAGCAAATTACGCTGCGCATTTCGCGTTTGATGAATTCTCTTTTCCTTCCTTCTTTCGCCTTGACAGGAATCAGAGATGAAACAGAACGCGTGGCCGGTCTCAGCTAAGCCAGTCACCCTTTCCGCGTTCGCTCCGGACGTCAAAATTCGAACCAGAGGCTGTAGTTAGACGCCGATGAATATCTTTAAATCCGGGGCGCTACTGTTAGCAAGCGCTACTGGTTCGGGATATAACTTTAGTGATGCCTTTATTATTTCAGGCATGAAACCTTATAGGCCTTCAGCCAATTTAATCGATTCCTCCAGACCTACTTGACGCCCGTAGTCGTTGTCCTCCATGGGCGTGGCATGACTCTCGCTAGGCTATGTCGTTACCCGGGATGGATATGGAGGCGTTAATGAATCACGAACTCTTCGTGCCCCTAACATGGCAACACGTCGTTGCCATTGGGACTATCGCGCTTTGTGCCGGCAATACAGTGTGGGCGGAACCCGGTGTAACACCCGAACAGAAGTTTCCGACTGGTTACCTGGAATCTGTTGCGACCGGTTACGAGAACGGTCAAGCAACCCAGGCCCAGGCCACCGACAAGACACGCGCAACAGCAACGCCTGGTACGGTGGCCCCGACTTCCTTCGTTTCCGAACCCGAAGCCCCATCTGTTTTGCCAAAGGAGAAAGTCAAGAAGACCAGCAAGTAGTAAAGCGCGTCCTTTACCGCAAATGCCATGGCCGGGGGGAAAAATCAGTCGTATCTGTACCCAGGGACTTCTCAGACTGCGGCAACGCTCCGTATCAGTACCTTGCCCTGATTCAGCACGTTGCCGACTGCCACGCCTACTTCCCACCACCCGCTCGAGTACTACGGCACACGTGCATTGAGCCATGCAGCTTCCGTCATTAAACGCTGGCCTAGTGCCCGGATTCGTCCACGCGCTCGCCGCGCGCACTGCGGTGCGCTGTGAAGCGTCGGCATCCGTTGGATGCCTCGACGAACTCGCCGAAAAATGAAGTCAATCTCATTCTCAGTGAAGTCGCCATAGTTGCGGTAGGCGGTGCGCATTTCTCTTAGATACGCCTCCAGCTCGACCTCCGCCGCCAATGCCAGCGAGTTAGCTAGCAGCGACCGCGAATGCAAGCGCAACCAGCGACGCCGCCAAGGCTTGTAGCCCTCGTCGTCCATTTGACCCCCGATACCCGAGCGCCACCTTCGTATGCGACCAAGGCGACAGTAGCCATGACCAGATACCTGTGTGGCGCAATATTTGCAATCCATCATAGGCCGCTGCGGCGTGAGCAGCAATCGACAATGCCCGAAAATGGGTCCCACTAACGAGGGGGGGAATCTAAAATGTCCACTGAGATGTCGCATGAACCCGACAACCTCGGTCGCTCCATTCAAATCAACTCATTGTTAGGGCGTGCAAGCAATGAGGCCAATCAGGTCCTGATTTCGCAGAACCAGCGGCGCACGTTCGGTAATTGTTCCCGGCAACTCTCAACTATCTCGTTCGACGGCCTGTTCACTCGGCGGTTGTATAAGACGACAGCAGAAATGTAAGTCGACTTTCAGTCGTGGCTGCATCTAAACGTTCCTCAGAACCATATTGCTGCGAGCGTCATGGCGAAGTTCGGGCTGCGTTTCAAGATTGAACGGTCCGCATGCCTAGCAATTTGCTTCGGCTTGCCCTACTCTTAAACAGCTTGGTTGGGTATCTCCGCAACAGCTGCAATCTCCTTCTCTGCGTGGTCGAAAGACCGATTGATAGTGCCCGCTGAGGCTCGCGCCTCACGGGCCTTCTTTTTGCCAGGCTGATTGAGCTCGATGCAAGCTCTACCAATGAATTCGTCAATCGAGTCGCCGGCACATGCAATGCGTTCTCGCGCCGAAGCGTCGAACGAACTCCTTCGATAGCTGCATTTCTTGCGGCATCTCGCCGACGGCGGTGAGTGTGAACCCAAAGCGGGCAAAGAATGCGGGATATTCAGACGTGAGCACCGCAGCCTTGGTGCAGCCATGGGCGCGGGCACGCATCAAGACAGCCCCGACAAGATGAGTGGCAACCTGGTGGCCCCGACACTCTGCTAGAACCGCAACGGATTGGATGATGACCGTCTCGCCACATATTTCACCGCAGGCGCAACCGATTACCTTTCCCCCCAGGACCGCCAGACTGAAGAGGCGGGACAAGTGGTCCATATCGCTGATGGGCAAACCGCAGGAGTGGAGCACCTGCGAGACGGCCTGCATATCTGCAGGCTCGGCTGCCCGGATTCGCATGTCTTTTATCATTCTTTTTATCCTGGCCTCCCGACGTGCGTACGACCGATTGAGAGCGTATCACCTCACAAAGGTGCGCCGTTCATCCGCGCGTCGTCCCGATTTGCTATATCGGCCAGTGTCATACGTCAACGACTGAGGAATAAACTGTCACATTTTCTGCCTCTTCATCAAAAGGCGGTCCTGCTAACCACAATAAAAATCCCCCGAAAGCGCGGCGTGCTAAAAGCACGCTCTTCTAGACAGTATGTCCTAGTGGAGATAAATTCTTTCACCCGACTGAGTCATCAATGTTCTTCAACGCACATTGCAACCCTTAACTCTGATATAAGTCAAATTAATTTCACGTCATAATATCGACGAAGGGCCACATAACAGTTTGCAAGCACTCACTGCGATAAAGAAATAGGAATCTACATTGAGCGCTGCGGAGCCGCGGGTGATGCTCCGGAACGTCTAGTGCGCATCATCGCAAAAATATAGCTGCCAGCCTTACTGGACAAGGGATGCAGCCTGATTGAGATGTGCTGAGCAGCTATTTATTTGTGGTTTTCGCAGTTATGTATTTTTCATTGCCACTTCTGTCACAACCTAATAAAGTCTGAAATCGTACCAAGATCTTTCCGCTATCAGTAAAATTTTCCTTATATATCATATAGTTAGGTCAAAAAACGGCAAACCATGATGGTTCGACCAGAAGGCAAAGATGGAAGATCGGGAAAATTGTTACGACTTTCCTATCTAGAAATAAAGTCGCAAAAATGTTGTATTGCTTGCCGAAAAGGTGTGTGACCAGTTGATGTCTGCCGGCCAGCAGCCAATCGCAAGTTGGAAAACTGCCAATGAATGGCTCTCAGCCTTCAGTCTGGAGAAGGTATCGAACCGCAGCGATCTCCGCGCGCAATGGAAACTGCAGGTGACCGTCGCACTTGCTCGCACCCAAGACATAGTCTCAACTCGTAAATCTTTCAGCGGAGCAATATCGCCGTGCCGCACACCAGAAGTTGTCGAGTGTAGGACGGTGGCCGGCGGTCATAATCGGCTGACGTCGCGTTCCTCTGTGCAAGCGCTGACATGCTGCGAGTGTGAAGATGGTGGCGGCGTATCGCGCCGGGCGTGGAGCGAATATTGGTTCGACGCGACGACCAGGCTGAGGGCTAGACCGATCGCGCGCCGCCCTCATCATAGGTACTTACATCACGATGCCCTGTGATCGGACTAAGCGAGTAGACAAATCGGGGAGTTCCATCTCGTGCAAGACCGTCGAAACTTAGCCGAGTAGGTCTCGAGCGATAGCTCTGCAAGGGCCGAGTTACCAAGGGGAGATTTCTCCTTCTGGAAGATGGCTTGCTGTATCAGGGCCTTGTTACGAAGCCGTAGAACTCGCGCCCACTCCGTCGACCGAATCGCCGCGTGTTTCTGTGTTGGCAAACAGTTCGGCAAGGGAAGTCGGATCTGCCCATGGGTCTTCCCCCGCTGGGCTTGGCGTCGCCTTGGTCGGTGGCGCTTTTGTAGACGGTCGCAGCCCTACTTCTGCAGCGGATTCGTTATAACGCTCTGCTTGCTGAGTCTTCTGTGCCTCTTTGCGAGCTGCCTTATTGACATTCCCCTTAGCTTTGTCAATCCCCTCGCGGTGGGCTTCAATGTCGCCAATCGCTTTGCTCTGGGCAGCGGTGACCGCCTTCAGCTTCTTCGCCACAACGTTTGCCCCTACTTTGGCATTTTCAATGGCCAGGTGCGCCTCCAATCCCGCCCGCTCGATAAAATCCCGATGGACTCCCCACGTTTTTTCAGATTCGATGTCAGGTGCCAGCAATACCCAATCGCCCGGCCCTCGGAGCCACCAAGCATAGTTGCCATATGGTTCAACCGCTACCGTGATCTTGATTGTGCCGCCCGTCGGATTCTCAGGGACCAGTAGACGTACGTGCGCCAGCAACGCTTGGGCGCCTTGCTCACCTTCAGGAGTACTTGAAGGACTACCATAGCGGAATTGACCCACCCTTATCTTTCCTCCAGCAACCGTGCATAGCCGCTTCGGCAGCAACGATGCTCGCAAATCCGCATCCGATCGAGGATATGCTGCGTTGCCTCTCCGGAGGCCTTGAAAATAGCGGTGCATGCTTAGCGGAGTCGGCGCAACGCCAGCTAGCAACATTTCCTCCGTCATGCCAGCGATACTCGTTCTGCGCTTCAGGTTCAATTCGTTGATCGTTTCGACGATCAACCTTTCGAACGCCTTTGGCGTGGCGATCAATTTGATGTTAGCTTTGCGAATCCGTCGCGCTTTTCGCGCCTCGTTAAGCCGCCTGAGCGTGAGCACGCCGACCGGAAGAGCCCGAAAGCGTTGAAGGACCGTACGACGAACCAGCCTGGACAGTATTCCGTTGCGGCGGAGGTGCGTCTTGAAACGCCCGATGCCCCCTTCGACCGAGCCCTTATCCTCCGGGACGCCCGCACGGGCCATCCGCAGATCCAATCTGATCCCTTCCACGGTCCATTCCATCACCTTTGCGGATGCACCGGCCCCACGGTCCACGACCACCTGATCAAAGGCACCTGAGCAAATTCCTGGATAATCCTCCGGATTCAGTCCCAATGCCATGAGACGTGGCGCCTTGTCCATCAAGGTGTTGTAAATACAGTGCTGATAGCTTTCGCCGCGCTCTCCGAGCGTCAAGTACCATCCAACGTATGCAGAGGATTTACGGGCAATGGCGAACATGACGACAGGCTCGCCGATTTGCACATACTCTTTCAAAGGGACATTGGGGGCGTCGTCATCGGCCAGCACCAAACTGACTTCAGGAAACCTCGCGCCGTCGAGGTCTGCAATATCGAGCACATCATAGGTAAGATCTCGTGCCGAGCCGCCCGCGACACGACGCCCGGCGTCCCCGACTATGCTTAAGTCCGGCCGATCACGAAGAATCCGATCGCGGTGGTACAGCAATGAACCGGCCGACGGAACACGACGCGGATCAATCGTGCGCCGCATGCCCTCTTCTGGATAGCTGGGATCCCAGCAATGATTGGCATAGAAGTACTCCAGAAAATCCTGGTTCTTCTTGATGACAAGGATCGCCCACGGTCCATCCCTATCTATCAGCGCATCGAACGCTTCATTCATGCGTTGATTCCAGAAGGCCGTGAATCGGTTTCTGGCCTTCGGGACGTTGTCTCGGCCTTTCTTCGCGCGTTGGCGGCGTTGCTGAGTGGTCAGTCGACCTGACTTGTTGGCATGTGCCTTCATGCATTTCGGCTTTCCCCTTGCTCCGCAAAGGTCCGTGAGAGGAATCAGCGCCTGCATGGTTCCACCATGCCGAATGAACGTTGCCAACTTGTCCCTGATGTACCACTTGGAGCAGCCCATCCGCTTTGCCTGCTTTTCGATGACCCGGTCGCGCCAGCCCTCATCTGTGTAGATGTCGGCAATGCCATGGCCCTCCAGCAAATCCTCGTCCGCAAACTGCGTATCAACCAGGCTTCTGAGTCGCCTCCATCTGGTCATCCATTGGTCTCGTACCCCTGCACTCATGACGGGTTGGCACGAACGCATTCGGTCCGAGATATATCGATCTTCGACGACACGGATATCCTGCTCTGTCATCTCAACGATTTCGCTGATCCTCTTCGTCACGAACATCTCGCCCATGGACGCGCCCGAGTACGAGAGATCAAAGAAGATAAGGTGTCCTTTCCTGGCATCGAAGTGCACGAATCGATAGTCACGTGCTTTTCCGCCCTTGAAGGCGCATTGGACAACGGTGACAAACGGAACAAACGGGCATGGCTCCACCATCATGATGCACTCCCTTCGCGTAGTTTGAGCGGCCGCGGCATCCAGAGAATATCCGTATGGTCCAGTTCGACGAATCCATAGACAATGGCGGTACCCAGCAGGCGGTAGCCGTGGTCTCGGTCGCAACGCATGACTGACGCCAGTTTGCCGATAAATGCATCCAGCGAAATGGCACGCGCTCTCTTCCGGTTGTATAGTGCCTGCAATTCCGTCGCGAAATGCTGGGCCTCTTCTTTCAGTTCCCGGATGTCGAGTCCAAGGAGCCATTGATAACATTGAGCAGCGTTCCTGACTTCAACGCGACAAAGATCCGAAATGGAGATGAGCTCGAAGGAGACGGCGCCGAAGCCGCTGAGGAATTCCTCCGCGAGTCTCAGTTTCTTCTCTTGCACAAACAGCGCGTGCAGATGCCACCGATCAGGTCGAGACTTGAGCACCACGGTCAGCATGCGGTCGATCAGCACCATCTTTGGCCGTGAGGATCGCCCTCCTCGTCTTGTCGGCGGACGCGGGAGGACGAGTGGGTAGTTGCATCGCACTTCCCGCACGCACGGGTGGACCTTCAGCAGTAGGTCCAGAGCGGAAATCTCGTTGCCGATGAAAGTGTATGCGAGACCTCCACGCAGATCATTCGTCTTGCCGGCGCTGCCCGCTCTTCGCTTGTGTAATCGCACGAAAACATCCGGAAAGTTGGCGCCATGAGGAACGTCCAGAGCATCATGGGATGGCAACGGTAGCATTGGGTCTGGCACGCATAGCGTACGGAACGATGCGAGGCGCAGCGTCATGTGTCTCTCCAAAAAAAGCGTGCTTGGATTGGCTGGTCCATCTCATCCGCCAGAAGCGCGGCGACCTCCGCAGACGCCTGCGCCCATGTCAAGAGCATATATCGGGTGATGGACAACGCTCGACAAAGCGCGGAAATGCTGCAGCGTCCTGCCGGATGTTGGCTGCGAACGAGTTCGATGGCGTTACAAAGCCTCGAGACGAGCAAGACGGAGGCCTCCGCCGTCGGGATTGCGCTTCGGCTCCAGCCGGCAGGAGGAAGATATTCACTCGGTTGCGTCTCCATCCATTCTCGATCATGCTTCTGCAGCCATTTGTATGCGCGAGACTCCTGCTTGCGCAGGTGGTTTCGCGACGCAGCAGGGAAGCGCTTACGTGCCCTGGTCCAGGCATCTCTGGCCTCCTTTCGACAACGCTCCAATTGCAGCGCACGAATGCATTGGCGCAGATTCCGCTCCTTCACCACGCGCCACACCGTACTCGTGCTCACTTTGCAAAACTCCGCCACCTGCGCGCATGGCACACCGCGGCGAAGCAGCCGCTCGATATCGTCTTTGTCGAAAGTCCTCTGATCGTTGATCACCAACCTCGGGTTGCGGTATCGCCCTTGCCATCCCTCCCGATCTCGACGATGCGGATGCGTACTCTGGCTCGCAAGCCCAACAGGTAAGGCGTCTGATTGAAGAAAACCGAGCACCACGACCATCATGGCCGGATGCACGGTGGCGTTGCCTTCCGCCCGGATCCAGCGCAGTATTGCGCGCGTGGACGACAACGCTGCCATTGCCTTGCAGATCGGATGGCCACCAAATTGCGCTTGCGCATACCGCTGCAGGCTTTGCGAGAAACGGCCGACACGATACTCACCGTTCGCATGGCAATACCCTGCCTCGTTCAAGTGCTGGGCAAAGTGGTGCGCCGCGTCACGCATGTCCCGTGCCAACTCGCGCAATAGAAGCACATTTTGCGCGTAATGGACTTGCGCGTCACTCGCAATGTTCGGCCGACTCTCCCGGACTTCGCCTTGAACTAGCCGTCTGTCAACGAGTGCGACACCATGTCGCCAGCATGCGCTGACAAGCGGAGCCATATGCGGCCAATAGTCGGCCACCAGCCCGCGGAGGATCCAGGCCTCCATGTCGCAAAGGGGGCATGCCGACGGCTTTCGCAGTTCCGCCACCAACCACGGCATCATTGGTGAGGGTCGATAGAAGCCGGTTCCGTCGAGTGCGTAGGCATCTAGCCATGGCCTGTGCTCCGGCGCGATTTGGAACTTACAATAGTCCACCAGCGTTCGTTCACGCAGCATCGCCTCAGCCGTTCCATAGAAACCGCCGGCATAAGCCACAATGACATTCAGTGGCCAATTCGCTGTGCCATAGGCCAATTCTCGCGCGCACGATCGGCCGCCACGTCGAATCAACGGTGGGGGTCCCAACAGACTGCGTCCCAGGCTGGCCGCGTGCTCGAAGGAATCCCGGGGAACGCAGGGTTGTGCAGACGCGTTGCGAGTCATCATTGAACCCTCCATCTGTCGCGAACAGCCAGGAATGGCTCACTGGCTTTGGTGAGTTTGCCCAGTAGCCGGGCGCGTTTGGCCTATTTGCTCTGACCGGCGGCGCGAGCCCGGCCCCCTCGCCGGGGAAAGGGCTCCGCAGTGGCCCGAACGATCGCGTCGTAAAGCTCCTGGATTCGCTCCTCGCTGGCGAGCCATTGTCGGAGGTGCCACACTGGTATCCCTGATTCGTTGGCCATGGCACGAATCGACAAAACTTTTCGATGCCCGCGAGCCACGAGCGCATCCGCTGCGATACGTAGCGATTCCGTCAAGCGCGCCAGGCCTTGTTCAGTCTCCGGGACCTTGACCAGGAATTTCAGCTTTTTCGTCTGGCGCTGCAAGTATGTCGTGCGCCAAGCCTTATCATGCTTATTCAACCAATTGTCCAATCGCTTGCGATCCGCTCTCAGCGCAGGTCTTATGTCGGTTCGCATCGCTTCGCGGATGGCAATCCAGCGCTCCCTCGCAAGGGGTATCAAAAATCGCTCTCTAGCATCGATGACCTTCTCGCGCAGCCCTCGTTTTCGCATCGTCTGCTGCAGGCTCTCAAGCGGCCATCCGGTTAGCGATGCCACGGTCTGATAGGAGCAGCCCAGCAACAGAAGGCCCATGGCATCGCCGCGCTCGTAGGGACCTGGCGGAATTTCCGGCTCAACCGATGACTTCCATGAAGATCGGTTGGGCGGCTTGGTCCGATTGGCCGCGATCACTGCAGCGCCGGCGCTTGTGAATTCGTCAATGAAACCAAGCAGCAAAGTCAGATGCAGGGGATGGATACGCTTTTCCCCCCGGGAACGCAAGAACGTCGACACATGCTTGCTGGCGTGGTAAGAACTCACGATCATTTTGTGAAGCGAATTGCTCACGTTACGGTCGACGTAAGCTACGAATTTCTCCGTGAACGCACTGCGGCTGAGATCGCCGTCCGCGGAGGCAAATCCGAGTCCCTGTAGACAGTCCGCAAGGAAGGCGCATGTCCCCATGACGTCGTTGCCCATGTCGCACAGCCGCACCATATTGCGTGCGTAGCGCACCTGGGCGGCCGATGCGCGACAGGCGGATGACCCATGAATCCAAGTCATAGTATCGAGCGTCCATGGACCGAGAAGACAGCCATGGCGCCAGCACGCCTCGACCATCGGCCCCAAATGCGGCCACAGAACACCTATTGCACCGAACTCTTTCCAGCCCTCGCGCGCGCAATGTGGGCACAACATTTTCGCCACGTGAATTTGGAAATTCTGCCTCGATGCTCTGCGCGTGGCACAGGCCGACACGATCTTGCCCATCTGAAGGAGGCGTTCTAAGGATGGCCGTTTATCTTGGTCATACATGAAGCGACACACACCCACCAGAGTGCGTGTACGGCTCAAGGATTCGACATTGCCGTAGTACCCCTTCCCAATTTGCGCAATCATTGTAAGTGGCCAGGTAATGCTGCGGAAAGCCAACTCGTAGCCTTTGGGCATGTTGGGATACGGTCCGAGCAATGACTCGCCCAAACTACTGGCGGCTTCGAAGGGATCGCGAGGGCCAGCGAACAGATTCATGATGCGTCTCCGGTCTTCTCGGGCGCGCACAGCGGCAGGAGCTTGCCGTCCTTGCTCTTCCGATTTTTCGACCACTCCAGCGGTATCCAGTCTCGCAGGCGGGCTGCCGTCGCTGAGTCGATCTCGAGCCCGTTCCATAGCCCGCGCTGTTTGGCCACTCCCGCGCACGCGCGGTCAACAAGCCTAGTGAAAAGTTCGTCGGGAAGCTTTCGCCGCCCGGTCAGCCTGCGGTTCAACTCGCGCAAAACAAGTTTGATCCATTGTCGTTGGCCGTAGGTGCTTCGGATGGCGGCGACCATAGCATCGGGCATTGGTTCTGGACGTCCGAGAAGCGCCCAGCAATGCCGGGCTAGCGCGTCACAGTCTGACGCCGCATACCCATTGATCTGAATCGGTGGTGTCGGGCAGAGCAAATCCAGTTCAGTCTCTGCAATACCGTGGTACAACGCCGGCGACATGGAGAGCGCGAGACCACCTGTCGTATCGACGATTTCGTTCAGTCCCGCCAAAAACTCAGGAAAGCCGTTTGCTTTCGCATGCGTAGAGTTCATGCCCACGATCGCGACCGTACCGATGTTTAAGCCGGAGAGCCAGCGTCGCAGGTTGATGACCCATGCCGCCGTACTGCGCTGGCGCCGGACCTCTTCGTAAAACACGTTGGACCCCGTGGCTTCGTCAATGGCATCAAGGACAGAGAAACATAGCGCGCGCAGCCCGGGCCGGACCGGCATCCGTACGATCAGTAGCGGAATCTGCGTGATGTTGACGGGTGTACTAATAAGGTCGCCGCGCTCATTGAATTCGATCACTTCCTCATGTGGTATGGCCTTCCGGTAGAGGCTGCGCGTGGCATAGAACAGCCGATAGCCCTCCATGGACCAAGGGGCGCACACTGTCATGACGCGCCGATGGGCCGCATCTGGGTTCGCCGGCCTCACGTCATATGTGCCAAACAACGAATTGCGCGTGACAAGGGCATGGGTCTGACTGACCTCGATGAGTGACTTGCCTTTGGCGCGCGTCACATGCTCGATGTTAGTCACCAGCTCCCGCGCGGCTAGGATTTCGTGCGCAGTGGGGAAGAACGCCTCTTCAATGGCGATGTCCACCTTAATCTTTTCCGACTGAACGCATTGCTCCTTTCCCACGTCGGGAACGCTCCTTCCGCGGCTGAGCGTCTCGGCAAAAGCCTGTGGAGCAGCAGGTAACGCAGGCAGCTTCTGCATCAGGAAGCTTCCTTTGCTGGGATCAGCGCGAATGTATCCGACATCGGGAGCGCTTTTGCGCTGTCTGATTGCGGTCATGCTTTTCTCCTGTCCCAAATTGCATATCGGGCGAACCACACAGTCATTTGCCGCGTGGTTGGGAAGTCGTAGTCGCACGCCGGTCGATGCCAGCCGCATCGGGCCATGCAGTGAACCGTGCTGGCCAGTGGTTGCCAGTTGCGCTTGTCTTGCCGACACACGGCGAGCCCACGGCGTGCGTGGTCAGCTAGTGCTAACAACGTACCTGCATGCCCAGAGGCACATCCAACGCCGCGCAGTCTATGCGCGTCCCGACTAATGCGCTCCCGGGGCTGCTGGCGACCGCGGTCATGGCGCACCTCCGTGCTGCAGGTTCGTCAACTGCTTGCGTGGGTGCTCCTACCGGCAAGCTCAGCGCGCGATCGTCCCTGCTTCCCGTCTCATACACGCGCAGACCGATGACGATGTGCCGCAGCCGATAATGAATGGGTATGCCCGCAAGGCCGCTCCTCCTGCCGGAGGCATGACGGGCGCGCAAATTCGAGGAGGGGTCGCATGCAGGTGTATCCTGCGTTTCAGCCCAGGTCTGCGCGAAGCGACGGGGAACACGGGCAATGCGTGAGAGGCGAAGTAGTCGGGTATTCGGCATGGCGGAAATGCCCACTCGTCAGCATTCCGCAAAATCCCGGAGCAGAGGGCTCCCCCCGCCTTGACGATTTCCGAACCATCTTCCATACTGTCAGCGCCAACCAGCAGTATTGAAAGATTCCCGGAAACAGCGTCGGCATGCGGAACATGCGGAATTGTTAAGGGATAATGCGCCGAAAGGCGCATTTAGGTACCAGGCATCGTCGGTTCTCCGGCAGACAGAGATACCCGATTCTAGGAATAAACCCGCCCCTTCCCCAAGAACGGGCGGGTTTCTTTTTTGGAAAATTCGTTCCTTTTCAGGGCATTTTCTTGCCTATACTTAGGCTATGCTTAAGCCGTTCGCTATAGCAGCAGGCGTGTAATTAATTTTCAATTTCTCACCATTAGAAAATAATATTTATTTTTCGCTCGTTCGCAGAGACATTCATCTTTCAACATCGAATCGATGCTGCATTGAGCAACGCCCCCAAACATCGGCCCACCCCACGCCATTGGGCGATAAGTACAGGCCACCTAGAATGGTAGGCCTAAGATCCCTACTCTGCCGCTCTCGCGGCTACTGTTTTTTACCGACTCCACAATTTCTGCATCATCACCTGGCGTCGCGCCTGCTCGGTGCGCACGTAGCGCGTGGTGGTATCGAGCGAAGCGTGGCCGACGTTCTGCTGCACGACTTCGACTGGCACGCCCGCGTCGAGCGCATGGGAGATGTGGGTATGCCGCAACCAGTGCGTGCTGGCGCGTCGCAGCCGCTGCGCTGCCACCGGCTCGGTCGCTTCAAGATCGCTAGCGCAGGCGGCCAGAAAGCGCTTTAACTGTCGGTGAAAGACGCTGGCAGACACACCGGGTTCGGCGTTGCTCGCCCGCGCCCGACCCAGTAGCCGCACGCCCGCCAGTTGCGCGAGGCCGCCGACGTAGCCGCGCGCCGCCAGATAGTCCGTGAGCCCGTCGATCCACGCGGCCGGGACCGGCACCTCGCGCAGCTTGCCGCCCTTGCCGTGCACCGTGAGCCACCAGCCCTCGACCCGCTCTGCCGCCTCACCGGTCCAGGATGCCCAGCGCAGATCATCGGTGCTCGCGGCAAGCAGTTCGGCCAGACGCAGCCCGGTATCGTGCAGCAGCGGCAAGGCGACCTGCAGCCGCTGCGACGCCAGCCCGGCGGGCAAGCGACCGAGCGCTTCGCGCACGCAGGCCCATTGGGCGGCGGTGAACCCCCGGCCGATGTCGGGGCCGCGTGGTAGCCGCCTGGGTACCGTCACCGCGCGCCAGGGGTTACCGACCAGGTAGCCCTGGCCAACCAGGAAACCAAATAGATTGCTCAGGACGGATAGCGCGTAGCCGCAGGAGCGCGCCGACAGCGGCCCTTCCAACGGGCGCCACCCCGCCTGCCAGCGCGGGATTGCGCGCGGACCGCACCAGTGCGCGGGCGGGTCGAGCAGAAAATCCCGGTACGCCACGCAGTCTTCGACCGTCGCCGACGACAAGGCGCAACGGCGCTCCAGCGTGATCCACAACAGAAACCGTTCCGCCTCCTTGCGATACGCCAGCTGGGTGTGTGTCAGGCGCTCCTGCGCGCCCGGCGCCGGACCCTTGGCCGCGAGCCAGGCCAGGATCGCCGCGCGATCATCGTCGGCCGCCAGGTGGCACCGCGCGCGGTCGGCGCGGAAGCGGCCGTCTCGGCCGCTGAGCGTGTGCGGCAGCACCAGGCGCTCCAGCGGCATCAGCGGCGACACCGTCACGACAGCCGGGAGCGTTTCGGGCGCAGGGTTGCCGTCGCGATGCTCTGCTTCCGGCGCCGGCAGCGGACCAAGGGTCTTCGCGTGGGCCTCGACAAAGCGCCGCAGCGCCCGCGCCTTGCCCGCGCCGATGCCCGGCACGTCCCGCCACCAGACCGGACTGGCGCCCATGCGGGCATGCAGGTCCGCCAGCGTCGCTACCCCGTGGCTGGCCAAGCGCGTCGCCAGGGAGTCCACCAGCCAGGCCTCGCAGCCATCCTGCAAGCCAACCGGCAGCGCCGCCTGCGCCTCCAAAGTATGGATCGCAAACAACTGGCGGCGCAACAACTGCACCCGCCGCTGGTCCTGGGCGAGTGCCGTGCCATAGCGCGCCGCGTAAGCCGCCTGCTGCTCCGCCTCGCTAAAGCCATCGAGCCCCGCGGCAGCCACAAAGGTGTCCAGCGCGGGCAATTCCGCCGACGCGCGCGGCGACAGATCCAGACGCAGCAGGTGCGCGCGGCCAAAGTTGCCGCCGCGCGCCGCGGTGGCCGCCAGTTCGCCGCGGATCCAGCCGGTCATCCGATGCACGACCGGGCCGTCGAACTCGCCCTGATCGCTCAGATAGCGATCCCAAAGCCCTTTGGGCGACAAGCCCTGAATGACCCCACGCAGGAAGGCGAAATGGCCCCGGTGCAGGCGGGGACGCGTAATGCGGGGCAACGGAGCATCGGCAGACGGCATCGCGAAGGCTTGGCCGGACAGTGGCCGGCCTCAGCGCTTTTCTCACTGTAGTCACCGCGCCGGTCCGCTGCGCAGGCAATCGCCGGATAGCCGCCATGCAACAGCATGGGGCATGGCATCTGACCGTCGCTAGGCGGCGCGCGCGTCGCGCCGCGCCGCCGCTGCGTCAGGTAGAGGCCTCACGGCCCGCCACCAGTTCGGATGCGTCGCCACTTTTGTTGCGCAACATAAGCCGGGTTATCTTGCGCAGCGAAATTACGAAAATTTGCGACGCGAATCGAGGCGATATGCTGTGCGTTGCCTTATGCCAGCCGCCATCGCTCCTACGACGACGCTTAGCAGCGCGCGGCATGTCGTGCCGACTGCAAACGGCAGGTTTCTGCCGGTTGGAACCGAAGGCTTTGCAACACCCTGGCTGCACAAGCCAGCCCACAGACAGAGTCGTCGCTTCTTTTCCGCCGGAGCTTTCCAAGCGAGTGGCGGGCACTACCAAGGACTTCAAGCCGTCCAGTAGGCACCCGACGCCAGTGGAGCTGGAATTCGCGCTTGGGGACCCCACAAGAGGTATCGCATACATCGCAACCTGGGACGAGGCTACGCTTTCAGAACATGCAAGCGTTAGCGTTCGCGCCCTGCAGAATCTTGAGTCTGGCAATGCGTCGACATTGCGGACACTGATTCAGGTGCTTCGAGCGCTGAGCCGGGAGAAGTGGCTGGCCACCATCGCTCCATACCGACCATCAACAGCTGATGCTGACGAGAGGGGCCAAGCCTCGACAGCGCGTCAGCAAACCTCGAAGCAGGAAACCAGCCTGAGAGGTGAACCGATTTTGGCGCGATGGCTAATTCATGGAAAGGCTGTTGCGCTCCTCCGAACCGCACCTTCACGTTGTCCTGTCGTAGAAGAGGATCCAACTCCGTCGAACGCGCCTACGTCAGAAGGGGTCGACTTCTTGTCAGGCAAGAGATAGGCCCGGGTTCGAGTGGTGTGTGCCGACCTTCCGCGCTTTGGTCAACTCGGCAGGAATCAGCAGGCTGCCGTTGGACTCAGCGTCGTCGATTCGGAACCATTTCTGAGCGGCCGCTCGTATTTGGCTAGTCAACGCGTCAACGACGGGGGCCAATGCACGGTCCCTGTGCCGCAGGATACCAAGAGGCTCCTCAACGCCCACGGTACTAATTGGCAGCAGGCTCAACATGTCTGCTCCAGCTGCTCGCCGGATGGCGGACATTGGGGCAATCCACACGGCATCACTTTCCCTCGTCAGCAAGCGACCCAAGTAAGCGTCCGAGGTTTCGATGCAATTGGAGGGGATGCAGTGCCCGTTTCTCGACAGTAAGCTTTCCAAGTTGTGTCGCGGTATCGACGCAGTGGCAGGAACGATCATTGGCCAACGTAGGCACTCTCTGAGGACCGACTTCCTCACGCCGACAAGTGGATGACCTTGACGCACAGCAAAGGCGAGAGTGTCAGTACCAAGCGACTCAAACCAAAGCCCTTCCATCACCGGCGGGTCATCCATCCGCCCGACAACAAGGTCAACGACATTTGACTTAAGCTGGTCAATCAATTGCCGGTTCATACCAGTTTAAACTGCCAAGCCAACATTCTGATGCTCGACTCGAAACGAGGTGAGAGCGTCAGCGAGGAAAGCAGGAACGACACTGGGAAGCGCACCGAGCCGCACGCTTTGGACAGCACTACACTCTGTTCCGCAAATATTCCCAGCTACCGCCTCGACCTCCTCGACGATCCGAAGCGCGTGACGCAAGAGTCTTGCACCGCTTGCAGTGAGCTCGATGCCGGTACGATGGCGCACCAATAGTTGGCACCCTACTAACTCTTCCAATTCCCGCAACGTCTTGGATACCGCGGGTTGCGTCAAGCCCATACGCTCACCGGCACTGCCGAGATGCTTTGCCTGCGCCACGGCAACAAGGCAATGGAGATGCCTCAGCCGAATTCTATTCTTAAAGCTACTCAACATCGGAAGCTTCCATAGCCGCTCCTTTCATGAAATAGGCGCCACAACTGGGGTCGCGGTGGTTCTTAAGACTCCTATACCGCGCCCAAAAGACGACTTAGAAAATGTGCTTCACTCCGAGCATCCCGCCAAGCTGGTTGCCACCAGGCGTAGTATTTGTACCCACCGATCCGCTATTGACTGACAAGGTCAAGTTCCCACCGTTCGAAATGAAACCAGCTGTCCCGTAGACGGAAGTTCGTTTCGAAAATGCATACGTTGTACGCGCTGCGGCCATCCAAGCCTTGTTCGGGCTGTTATGGAAGCGCTGGTGGAAGCCTTCGAAGTCCCCGCTCCAGGCAGGCGTAAATGCATAGGACACGCCTGCATAGTACAAGTCGCTGACCGGCGTAGCGCTGCCTTCGTTGTCGCGCCGGAGCCATCCGGCACCGAGTTTCGCCTTACCGAAAACGAAATAGCCGTTCAGCGATAATCTGTCGTCTTTCAGCGAACTGCTTGTCAGGCCCGCAAACGCACCGGGGCCTCCGCGTTGTGAGTCATATGCGGCGGCGACACCCCACGCAGACGCATCGTACTTGAGCATTACCGACCATTCGCGGCACTGCTTCTTGTCTGTCGGGTTCTCACCTGCGCAGTTGGTGCCCGATGGGCTCGGTCCAGCATTCACTGCATCGCGACCGAAGCTATATGTCGCGCCCACAGTGAAACCGCCGAATGTGCCCTTATAGGCGATGGAGTTGTCGGCGCGCGCGTTGGGAAGATAAGTGTCAAATGATCCCGAGCCAAACACGTTCGGGCCGAGCATGTCAGGGTCGAGCATGGCCCAAAACAACATCGTGTACTGGCGCCCCACGGAGAGTTGACCCCAGGTGCCGGTAACGCCAACCAGCGCTTGGCGACCAAACATTCGACCACCTTGGCCCGCCGTACCCGAGTCCGATGCAAACCCGGATTCCAAGGTAAAGATGGCCTTGTTGCCGCCACCAAGCTCTTCGCTACCACGCAGACCCCATCGCGATGGCACGGTGCCAGACAGGTTTGGCATGTAGGTCAACGAATCTCGGTTTGCCCCAACGCCGTTGACGTAGGCGATGCCTGTGTCCACAACGCCGTAGACAAGGACGCTACTTTGGGCAAAAGCCAACGCCGGACCGGCGAGCGCGAGCGCACCCGCAAGGTTGCGAATCTTCACTCTTCTCCTCTGCTTCGCTATTCTTGAGGGTTCCGTCGCCTCGACTCGACGGAACACCATGTCGAAAATGCTCTTCATGCGCCTGCCCAATGAGACGGGGAAATCATTGCTAGGCTGACGCTTTCCTTCCCATCTACGCAACTTGCGCCCACTTATGTTCGTTGCTCGAGCACGCGTGGGACAAATGGCCGCGCTTAAGAGCAGGTGTAGCTGGCAGCCACGTTTGGATCGCCGCTGGTGTACGTAGCCTTTTGCGGGTACATACATAGCGGACGGCTCTTCTGTACGGGGAATGATGCAGAAACGGTCGTCTGAGCCGGAATCACCCCCGGAGCCTTACCGTTTTCAACCCAATCGGTAAGCAGCTTGTAGAGCTGATCGTTCGTGGGCAGCGGAGGATTTGCGCTGGCGTTCGGTGTGCCGTTCGAGAATCCATGATTCATCCCAGGAATCAGATAGAGGCGGTAGAAGTTCTGTACTGCGGCTGTACCCCCCATCTGCGCGAGAACTCGCTCGTAGTAGTTGACAGTACCCATCGCGAAGATGAGCGGATCAGCGAGGCCGTGGTACGACAGGAGCTTTCCGCCGCGGTCGCGGAATTTCGAAAGATCCGGATTATCGGTATTGATATGACCGAACAACGGGTCAAGGCTCACCCCACGATCGAACGCGTTCGACAGTTGCGCGTAGCTAAGCGTTTTCCATCCATCAGAACCATTCCCGCTGGCGTTGATGAAGGTCGGCTGAGCCAGGGTCGGATTCTGGAGCGCAATCGCAACTTGGTCCGTGGAGTTCGCGAACGGCGGCGTTCCACCAAGTCTGGTCATAATGGTCCCTCGCGTCAGCCCGTACCATTTCTGGTTGGCCGCCAACGTGGGCGAAAAACCGATATCAACAGCTGGTGCCGGAACGCTTCCGTCAGACGTCTGACCGTACCACATCTTGTTTGCGGAGTTGGCCTGTGCAACGGAAACGCAGTTGGCAGTTGAATTGTTTCCGCCGTCACTCGGGCACAGAACGCTCACATCAGTGGTCGGGTCATACCGGCACTGTGTCGGATCGGGGATATACCCCAAATGTTGGCCGCCAACGACATCACAGGCACTGATTGCGGCATTGGAGAGCAAATCCAGCTGACCAGTCGTCAGGTTGGAGCCCAGGTCTCGCAGCTGTGCCAGCTGCATGAAGAGCTGAGAAGTCTGAAACTTCGACCAGTTTATGGCGGGTGCGCCTGCCAATATGCCGTCGAAATCCTCGGGGTGTGCCTGGGCTTCTTTCATACCTTGTCGGCCACCGGTCGAGAAGCCGTTCCAGTACGAATACTTCGCGTCCTTTCCGTAGTACGCCTTCGTCAGCGCTTTGGTTTTGACAGCCATCTCGTGGAGGCTGCGATCTGCGAAGTCTTTCCACAGTGCTTCATTGATGGTTCCATCTGGATTCATCGTGAACGAAGCATTCGCCGCTGCAACGTGTCCCGTGTCTGTAGACGCAGACACAGCACCCTCTACCATGGCGGTAGTCGCCGCGCTGCCGGCGCTCCCAGAGGAAATTCCCGCCAGCGCGGTAAGAGAGGACTGCGTGCCGCCGGCCCAACCTCCGCCACCCTTTACGTGGATTCGATTGTTCCAGTTCGCCGGCGAGGGCAGCCAAATCTCAATGCCGATCCCCGCCGACGTGGAAGGAGCATCAGCCGGCCCCGGATTGCCTGGGCCCACGTTCAGCTTCACCACGCACACATCGTTAGCTGCGGTCAGCGTAGTCGAAGTCGAAGCTCCCGAAAGAAGTAGCACATCGCCCTTCTTAAAGGATTTCACCATCAGCACTGTTGTGTCGGCGTCAGGCTTGAACGCTGACTTCAGCGTATCGTCGCACGAGAGGGTGGTCGGCGTGATAGGAGTGGTGGGTGTGGTCGGTTGGAGCTGCCATGCGCTATCGCCGCCACCGTCACCACCACAACCATAGAGGGCCGCAATCGAAAGCACGACGGCACCGATTGCGGTGTACTTTGTACTGATGGGCGTGTACTTCATTCGTTGTCTCCTCGTTTCACATTGGAAGCCATTTCCACAATAAAAACTGATCTTCGTGGATTGTTTTAATTATTTAACACTAAGATTTTTTAATAATGCTTTACGTCATTTTTATTTCTTAAATCTACTTCCACGAGATTCAGAAATTTCGCTACGACGTGTACTGCATTGGAAGGCCAACATAGTTCTCGGCGAGGGAGGCCGCACCCAAAGGAGAACTCGTGACATAGTCAAGTTCTGCCGTTTGCATCCGGTAGCGGAAGTCGTCATCGCCCGGGAAGCGATGCATCATCGAAGTCATCCACCACGAAAAACGTTGAGCCTTCCATATGCGCTTGAGCGCCGTTTCGGAGTAGCGCGCCAGCGGCGCGGGATTGCCTTGACGGTAAAAGGCTTCAATGCCGGCAGCCAAGACTTGGACATCTGCAGCTGCGAGATTAAGACCTTTCGCGCCAGTTGGCGGGACCACGTGTGCAGCATCCCCAGCCAGGAACAGGCGACCATACTGCATCGGGTCGGTAACCACGCTGCGCATGCCGACAACTACTTTGCTGAAAATCGGACCTTCCTTCGGCGCCCATCCGTCATTGACTTCGAGCCGCGCACGGAATTCCGACCAAATGCGATCATCAGACCAATCATCAACGTTCTCCGTTGGATCAACCTGAAAGTACATACGCTGCACCTCAGCGGAGCGCGTGGACACCAGAGCGAAGCCGCGCTGGTGCTGTGCATAAATCAATTCAGCTGAGGAGGGCGGAGCCTTGCAAAGAATACCGAACCAGCCAAAGGGATAAACTTTCTCGAAGGTCTTTAGCATTGCCGATGGGATGCTGGCTTTTGAGACACCGTTGGTTCCATCGCAGCCCACGATGTAGTCGCAGCGAATCTCTTCAGCAACGCCCTCGCTGCTCAGAAACGTCAATCGAGGCGTGTCTTTATCGAGATCGTGCAGCGTTACGTTAGACACTTCGAAGCGAATATCTCCGCCCGACTCCAGCCGAAGTGCGACGAGGTCTTTGATGACTTCATGCTGTGGATAGAGAGCAACCGATTTTCCACCGGTGAGTTCCGGAAAGGCGATCCTGCGTG
Source organism: Cupriavidus sp. GW821-FHT07C08 (assembly GCF_059419025.1). Taxonomy (NCBI): domain Bacteria; kingdom Pseudomonadati; phylum Pseudomonadota; class Betaproteobacteria; order Burkholderiales; family Burkholderiaceae; genus Cupriavidus; species Cupriavidus sp. GW821-FHT07C08. Next base: position 35,345 of record NZ_JBWKQZ010000026.1, on the reverse strand, counting down.
TTTGGCCATTGAAGCGCAGATGGATGCCATCATGTCGAACGCCCTCTCGCTTCAGACGCTCGCCCGCTCCTATGCGGTCCATGAGCTCGACGGTGCCATGTTCGAGAATTCCGGCTCGAATAGTAGCCTCGATCGCTTCCCGACTTCTCGTTTCGAGAACGATAGATTCAATACCGGCAAGATGTAGAAGTTGGGAAAGCAACAGGCCTGCTGGGCCTGCGCCAATGATGCCTACCTGGGTGCGCACAGATGTCTCCCGCTGTATTAATAGTCGTGGCTTGCTGAGCGTTCGCAATTCAAGTCCGGATAGGCCTGATTTTTGGCGCGAAGCTGGGGGGGCAGCCTTCTAATGTGTGCTCGAATTCTTGCACCCGCGACCATCAAGGGGAATGTACGAATGCGCCGAAATCTTGCACTTTTCGGTAGTTGGCCGAACCCGGAAAGTCGACCTGCTTTGCGTAGCTACTCCGAGACGTTCCGACGTGCTGACAGTGCTCTCATGAAGCGCATCCATCTCTTATGCACGGAGATGCCCTCGGAATCCGCGGGAAACCACGGGCAAACCTCGATGGGTTGAGCGTGTGACGCCGAGTTGCGGACACGGCATCTGCACTTGAACTCGTGGGCGCGTCGGCACGGAAAATGTGCCTCTCGTCGGGGCACGCTCTTGCACATTCCATGCAATCACTTGTACTTTTGGTACAGCCGCTCGCCGCCTGTTTCAATAGGAGCTATCCTCAGCTGGAGTACCGCCAGCAAGAGCGGAGACGGAGGAGATAATGAAGAGCACGGGCGTCCCCATCTACATGCTTTACGGTGAACAAGATGTCTGGCCCATGCCGGACATGATGCATTGCGAATCGATTGCGTCTCGATGCCGTCTCCACGATTGGCACATCGAGCCTCATCAACACGCCGGGCTACTTCAGCTGCTGTACCTTCAGCAGGGCAACGCGCAATTGCACCTGGATGGGGAAGAGACCCACATGGGAAGCGGACAGATGCTTCTCGTTCCACAGAACTTTGTCCATGGATTCAAATTTAGTACTGACGCCGTTGGTTATGTGATCACCGTCGCATACCCGTTCGTAGTCAAACTGGCTCAGACGATGGGAGGTGGAACGGGTTGGTTCTCAAACCCGTTTCTTCATGAAGTTAAGGGCGGAGACGACGATGTTTGCCTAACCTCGGCCTTCGCCGCGTTTGTACGCGAGTATCGAGGCGGGGCTCCTCACCGACATCTGATCGTCGAATCCCTCCTCTCGACCATTGTCGTAATGTTGGCAAGGAAGATCCAGGAGGGGCGGCCGCAAGGCGCGCGGGGAGTGAAGGACAATCCGCTGTATTGCCGCTTCACCGACCTACTAAACCAATGGTGGGATAAGCATTACTCGCTAGACCGGTATGCAAGGGAGCTTGGCATCACAACCGCACATCTCAATTCGCTTTGCCGCCGCATTGCGCAGCGCTCGGCGCTAGATTTAGTGCATGAACGCCTCATTCTTGAAGCGAAACGGAGCCTCGCCTACACCTCGATGTCTATCAGTCAACTCTCTTACGCTATCGGATTCTCCGACCCAGCCTATTTCACCAGGTTCTATAAACGCGAAACTGGAGAGTCTCCCCGCGACTTCCGCCGACGCCTCGAACTGCTGAGCGGCCAATAGAACCCAATGCACTAAGAAAGGCGGCCTACCCCGCTTTCTCGACTTCCGTTCCTCGGAAAGGGCTCAATAGAAGCGGCGTTCCGCCAAAAAAGATAAGCAGAGTCTCAGTGGCACGGTTATGCGCTTGCTACTGAACCCTGCCAGGACAGACATGCAGTGGAGCACTAACGCTGCTGTGACTATTGCTAGTGTCCGAGCATCTCATTCCGGAATGCTGCTGTCTCCGCCCTCTGAGGACGCACGAATTGCTTAATAGTGAGAGCGAGGCATGCCGCCAGGCCAGCCATAGCGATGATCGCGAAGATTCCGCTAAAGCCAACTTGACGACGAGTAAGCTCTGCAACCAGATACGACCCAGCGATACCGCCGAACCGCCCGATACCCAGCATCCACGCAACTCCGGTGCCTCGCCCCTGAGTCGGATAGAAGGCCGCAGCCAGGGCGGGCATCGACGACTGTGCGGTGTTCATCAATACGCCTGCCGCGAACACGACTGCTACGAGCAGGCCCACATTGCCCACAGCCTGTCCGATTCCATATACGGTCAGTGCAGTGAGCGCGTAGCACAAAGCGATGACGCGATTGGCGTTGAATTTGTCCATCAATACACCGCACACAACCGCCCCAATACCACCCAACGGAAACAGCGCGGAGACCAGCGTTGCCGACTTTGGCGTGAGGCCAGCTTCCTTCAACAGGATGGGCATCCAGTTGATAGATGCGTAGAAAATGACGAGCCCCATGAAGTATGCGAGCCAAAGCATGACGGAGCCGGCAAGGTAGGGGCGCGACAGGACCAAAGCAATGCCGCCCTGGTCCGCTGGCGCTTGAGTCGGCTCGGTCATGATGAACGAGGATGCGTCAAGAGCATCGGAGTTAATTCTCGCGAGTATGCGGCGAATCTTTTCCACCGGTTGGTTCTTTGCGATCATGTACCGCACGGACTCGGGGAGTAGCAGTACGAGGAACACGAGCAGAACGAGCGGCGCAATGCCGCCCAACTGTAGGACACTGCGCCAGCCGAGGTGAGGAATCATCCAGGCTGCCAGAAAACCACCAAATGCCGCCCCAAGGGGAAATCCGCAGAACATCAAGTTCACAATCATGGCACGCCGCTTGTCGGGGCAGAACTCGCTCATCAGGGTAACTGCGTTTGGCATGGCTGCACCGAGGCCGATACCGGTTACGAATCGCAGAGCTGTCAGCTCAGTGATGTCGCCGGCATAAGCCGACGCTAGGCAAGCCACGCCGAAAACGAGTACTGAGAAGATAAGCATCAGACGGCGACCCAGTCGGTCCGAGAGTGGCCCCGCCACGATCGCGCCAGCTGCCAGACCGAAGAGCGCAGCGCTTAGGACTGGAGCTAAGGCCGGCCGAGAGATGCCCCATTCCGACACCAACGAGGGGGCAATGAAGCCGATTGCGGCCGTGTCAAAGCCGTCTAGCAACACGATTACGAAACACATCCCAAAGATGAGCCACTGAAATGGAGCAAAGTGGCTTCCATTGATGACACTCTGGGCATCGACGTTTGATTTGCTCATAGTTTCCCTGGATTGGAAGAGGAATTATTGCCGATATATTTCTTGCCCAATGAATGCCCACTTATCAGTGCCCAGCCTGGCAAAAAAGCGCTCTATGCACAGCGTCTGCGATTCTGGCACCGAAGCGTTTTACGAAACGCCAAAGCAATGATTCATGTCCAGCGTTTCGTTGATCGTGGGTGACTGAGAATCTGTGCCCATCTACTCACAATCGGCTCCGAGGCTGTATCGGGGCCAAGTTCTAATCGCGAACCACAGCTCTCTGTATGCTTGATAGTAGGATTCTTGGAACAGACCAAAGAATTCGGGATAACCCGTGCGCCCAAGCTTCACGCGGCGCGCACTATAGGTGCGCAATTTCCGGAATCGGTTGGAAGAACTGGGAATGTTCGGGACTTCGCCATAGGGGATGGTCGTCTCCCGCCGGCATCGCCATTGCCAGCACCGGATCGTCGGCTCGAGTGTTGGGGAAACTGCGTCCCCTCAAAACACTGAGCATCTCCGGCAAGATGACATAGTGGCTTCGCTGCCCTTGGAGCGGTGAGAACGATACGCCCACCCAACGCTCGAAGCGGCCCTTGCCTGCCGGCATGTATTGCCGATCGGCGTTGTAGCGGCCGAGAACGAAGATTGAGATTTTGCCATTGCCTCCTGTAGGTGCTCTCCTTAACCCCTTCGGCCAGCTTTACCACGAACTGGTCGATGGCGTCATCCAGCTTGTCCCTGTTGTCCACCTGGAAGGCCTGGAGCACAAGGTCCCATGGCGGCGTGAAAGATCGCAATGTCTGTTCCAGTTTGAGGATCTGCCCCCATCCGTCCGAGACCGGTTGAATCCGCCGCAACCAAAGTCAGGACTTACGACGCACCTCCCTCGCGATAGAGGCCCACCCAGACCGCGCGAAGTCGATGCTTCATAACTTTTCCGCCTACCGTCTCCGGCAATGCATCGACGAAGACGACCTTCTTCGGGGCTTCGAATCCCGACAGCCCGCCACGTGCCCAAGAAAGGAGCTCCTCTGACGAAACATCCGTGCTAGTCCGGATAACGAAGGCAGTCACGGCTTCGTCCCAGCGCTCATGCGGCAACCCTACGACGGCGGCCTTGACCACGCCGGGGTGGGAGTGCAGTCGCGCCTCGACGCGCAAGCTCGAGACATTCTCGCCACCGGACTTGATGATGTCCTTGTAGCGATCCACCATCACCCGGGTGCCATCTTCCGTCACAACACAGCAATCGCCGGAGTGGAACCACCCGCCGTCAAATGCCTGCGCCGTTCCCTCCGGGTCAAGATAGTATCCAGCCATGACGACGGGGGATCTGTAAACCACTTCCCCCGGGGTGTTCCTCATTCCACTCAATAGGGTATCCTTGCCCTCCTCTTCCAGTACGGTTGAAGCCAGCAGCGGGCTCGGCAAGCCAACGTAGTTCGCGGCCACGCCGGCGGATTCAAATAACTCTCTCTGGGCTGCCGGCCAGAAGCGATGACAAGCGATCGCTTCGGTCTGGCCGAAGATTCCCAGCAGCTGGAACCCGGGTTTCGCCAGCTTCTCAAGACGATGGAGTACGGCGGGCTCGACCGCCCCCCAGCCGTACAGCATGACTGTCAACGCCTTCTGATTTGGCGCGAGCGCTTCCAACTCCATACTAATCTGCTTGATTGACTGCGGAGCCCCCCCCCAAATCGCCGTGGCACCGTACTTGACCGCCGCTTCCGCGGTGGCCCGCGCATTGGCCCGCCTTCCGATGACCAGCCGCCCTCCCGCCACGAGCGAAGGCATCCCGAGGATTTGTCCGCCAACGTGATAAATGATCGGCAGGAAGGAGACCATACAGACTTGCGACTCGATATCGAGGCCACGTGTGATTGACAGGGCAAAGCCATGTGCAGCCAGGTAGGTGTAGACATGGGATAGCATCACCGCCTTGGGCAAGGCCGTCGTCCCGGACGTAAAGAGAAGCTCCCAGATGTCGTCGCCATGCACGGTGGCTTCCGGCTCGCACGTCTTGTGACGCTGCACTTCCTCGGCGAAGTCGACGGTTCCGGGAATCAGCTCACCGTCGATCCGAATCGTGACGTCCACGCTGACGCCGCCGTTCGCCATCGCGCGCAAGATCTCCGGCCTCGTACCAGCGTCCGCGATCACAAAGGCCGGCTTGAGTTTGCGTACCAGATGCTCGACGACATCCGCGGCAAACGCCGGATTGAGCGAGGCCGACACTACGCCGATCTTGGCGGCACCGAGCTTCGTCACGTAGGCCTCCACCGAATTCTCGCAAGCCAGCATCAGGCGATCGCCACGCCCGAGCCCGCGAGCCGAAAGCATGTTGGCAACTTGGTTCGCCAACTGGTCCGCCTGCCGCCATGTGAGCGTAGCAAACTGTGGCGCGGAAAATGCGCCCTCCCAGCCGATGATTGCCACCTCATCCGGCCGGCTCCATGTCATGCGCTCCGTGATATCGCCAACGCACACTCGATTCCAGCGTTGATCCGCCCGCCTCTCGTAGAGGCTTTCGGTATCGTGGACCGCAGTGCTGCATTTCAAGCCATCTTTCTGCATGTTTTTGTCTCCTCGCGTCAAGCCCTGGCCATCAATCGGATCCACCCAATCGCTGTGGATCGATGGCATCTTTGCTGCGTCCCCATACGGCCTCCATGCCGGCAAGGGGAGAACACCGTCCATCGGAACGCGGAGGGAGCGTGGCGTGGAACGGCCATGTCCCAGCGTTCGGAGAGGTGCTGCAGGAACGGCATGCCCCCTCCAATCCTACGAAGACGTGACGCTGAAATTCGTCCGCTTCAATCGAAGCACCGACTGGCTTGCGAGCGGCACGACGTGACATGAACCTAGCCACGTTCCGCATGGACGAGCGTTGCGTCGATCCATCCTCGCGCCAACCACTCACGTGGAATCCGCATCGGCAGACTCATCAGGATCTGCGCAAGCATCTTTCCTTGCGGGTCGTGCCGCAGCGAGGCCACGCCGCCGCCGCCCAGGGCATCGCGCAACAGAAAATTGAAGCCCATGAGTCCTGGCAATTCGTACCGCTCGACGCTGCCTTTGATGAAATGCTGGAAATAGCTTGCCACCGCCTCGCGCGTCAGCATGCCACGCAGCAGCGGCAGGAATTCCGGGCGCCGGCTCAATATGCCGATGTTCGCGTGATCGCCTTTGTCCCCGCTGCGCCCGTAGGCCAGCGCCAGCAGCGGCACGGTCACGCCGTCGCCCGGAGATGCGGTGGCCGGCAGCGTGCCCTCCGCGGCGTCAGGCGCCACCTGCCGCCCGGCCGGCGGCGGTGCCTCGCGCAGGGGCACCGACCGACCAGACACCTCCACCAGGACGGGAACGGCGTGCTTGGGAACCAGGCAGGAGAACAGACGAACCAGCGGCGTAATCGGCGGACGGCCGCCGGCGAATCCCGTGATGCCCTGCGCCATGGAGGTCGCAGAAGCGAACACTTCGCGCGAAAAGATCTCCAACGCGCGCTTGTCGTCGTGATGCAAGCCGATCTTCAGGACCACCTCGCGGGTCCGTGCGAGCGCGTTGCGCCCCCAGTTCGCTTCGGCACCGAGCACCTCGACATCCGTGCGCCGGTAGTCGGCGAATCCGGCCTCGGCCATGAGCCTTCGCGTCCGGGCCAGAAGCGCCTCCGCGATCCGACGGGCCTTGGACTCGGCCTCGATGCCCCCGAGCAGCATGGTGCCAGTCGTGCGGAAGCCGTCCTGATAGGTCACTGACACCTTGTAGTCGGCCGGAGCCGGATAACCGCGAGCGCCAAGGATCTCGACGCGATTCTCGCCCACCTGCACGGCCGTCACTAGGCGGAAGTCGCACACGACGTCCGGCAGCACATAGGCCGCGGGATCGCCGATCTCGTAGACAATCTGCTCCGACACCGTCGCCGGCGTCACTCGTCCCCCTGTACCTGGCGGCTTGGTCAGCACGAAACTGCCATCCGGCCTGCACTCGGCAATCGGGAAACCCATCCTGTCCCAGTCGTCCGCGACCAGCCGCCAGTCCGTGCTGACCCCTCCGGTCGCCTGCGTGCCGCACTCGATCACATGGCCGGCCAAGCTGCCGCCGGCCAACTTGTCGTAGTCCTCCGCGCCCCACTGGAACTCGTGAATCAGCGGGCCAAGGGCCAGCGCACTATCGACGCAGCGGCCCGTGATGACGATGTCGGCACCTGCATCCAGGGCCGCGGCGATTGGGAAGGCCCCGAGGTAGGCGTTGACGCTCCATGGCTTCGCTGGAAAGGCCTCACCGGAGTACATCTCCACTACGCCGTCCGCACGCAACACTTCCGCGTGCGCCGAGAGGTCGTCGCCCGTCACCAGGCCCACCTTCAGATCAATCCCTTGCGCATGGAGCCGTGCTTCGAGTTCCGCCTTGCACGCCCTGGGATTGATGCCACCGGCGTTCGTGATCACCCGGATCCCCTTCGCCTTAATTGTCGGCGCCAGGCTCGCCACCAGCTCCGGGAAGTCTGTCGCGAATCCCAGGCCGGGATCCTTTCGATTGAGACGTGACAGGATCGACATCGTGATCTCTGCCAGATAGTCGAGCATCAGGTAGTCGATGTCGCCCTGCTCCACCAACTGCCGGGGGCCTTCCGCACTGTCGCCCCAGAAACCGGCACCGCCGCCGATCCGTACAACTCTATTGCCGTTCATTTTCCGGTCCAGGTCGGCGCGCGCTTGCCCGCGAATGCCAGCTTGCCTTCTTTCGCATCCTGCGTGCTCGCCATCATTGAAATCATCAACTGCGCATACTCGAGCGCTTCGTGCAAGCTCATGTCCTGCATCGCGTGGAAGCCCTGCTTGAAGAGCCGGATCGCCGTGGGAGACTTACCGATGATCCGGTCCAGCAGCCACGCCGTCTTGGCGTCCAAGTCACCGCGAGGCACGAGGTAGTTGATGACCCCCATCTGCAAGGCCTCGTCGGCGCCTATCAACTCACCCGTCACGCAGAGTTCCAACAATTTGCGGCGCGGCAGCACCCTGAGCATGTGGCCGAGAATCATCATCGGCGCGACTCCGATCTTGGTCTCCGGTGTGCCGAAACGAACGTCGTCCGCCGCCACGGCCATGTCACAGGCGCAAAGAATGCCAAAGCCCCCGGCCAGGGCATGGCCGTTGACGCGGGCCACGATTGGCAGATTGCACGCCTCCATCGCCTGGAAGAGCTGGACCACATAGTGCCGCGGATTGCTGTAGTCGATGTCGAACGCCCCGCCTTCCGCTGCCTTACCGAGGTCGGCGCCGGCACAGAACGCTTGGTCGCCGGCACCAGTAATGACGATGGCGCGCAAGTGCGGATCATTCGAGGAGGTAACGACCGCCTCGCGCAGCAGACGCACCACTTCCTCGTTGATGGCGTTGCGCTTCTCTGGCCGATTCAGCGTGATCCAGCACACCTGGTCACGGGTCTCGACCAATACAGGATGTTCCATTGCTGTGTCCCCCAGTTGTTGTTTATCGCTTGTCCTGTTACATGCGGAACACACCGAAGCGCGCGTCTTCCGACGGCGCGTTTTGCGCGGCGGCAATGCCGATGCCCAGCGCATTCCGTGTCGCCACCGGATCGATGATGCCGTCGTCCCAGATTTCGGACGTCGACCAGAGGGCGGATTGCTTCAAGCGAAACTCATCAAGCACCGGTTGACGGATCCCTGCGATCTCCGCTTCCGTGGGCGCCTTGCCTTGTCGGGCCAATTGACGCACCTTCACGTCCGCGAGCGTGTTGGCCGCCTGCTCGGCGCCCATCACCGAAATCTGGGAGTTCGGCCAGCTGAAGAGCAGCCGCGAATCGAAGGCCCGCCCGCTCATGCCATAGTTCCCGGCACCGAACGAGCCGTTGCACATCACCGTGAACTTGGGAACGTCCGAGCACGCGACCGCCATGATCATCTTGGCGCCGTCCTTGGTAATCCCACGACGCTCGTATTCCTGCCCCACCATGAAGCCGGTGATGTTCTGCAGGAAGACCAGAGGCGTCTTGTTCTGGTTGCACAGCTCGATGAAGTGAGCGCCTTTCAGCGCGCTGTCGTTGAACAGCACACCATTGTTCGCCAGGATCCCCACCTTGTGGCCCCAGATATTCGCGTAGCCGCAGACGAGCGACTTGCCGTAGCCCGGCTGGTACTGGTGGAAGCGGGATCCATCGACGATCCGGGCGATGACTTCGAGCATGTCGAACTGCTGCTTGATATCGCGTGGGAGGATGCCGTAGAGCTCGGTGGGATCGTAGTAAGGCGCCTCCGCCTCGGGCATCTGCCATGCGGTGCCTGCCTTGTCGGGCTGGCGGAACTGGCTGACGATGTCCCGTGCGATGGCGATCGCCTCCGCTTCGCTGGACGCAGGGTAGTCCGCGGTGCCCGACGTCGAGGTATGCATATCGCATCCCCCCAGGTCCTCGACCGAGACGTCTTCGCCTGTGGCCGCCTTGACGAGCGGTGGCCCAGCCAGGAAGATGGCGCCCGTGCCGCGCACGATGACGTTGTACTCCGAGAGCGCCGGCACATAGGCGCCGCCTGCCGTGCAATGCCCGAGCACGACCGCGACTTGCGGAACGCCGAGCTTCGACAGCTGGCATTGGTTGCGGAAGATCCGGCCGGCGTAGTACTTGTCCGCGAACAGATCCGCCTGTTGCGGCAGGAAGCCCCCCGCGGAATCGCAGAGATGCACAACAGGTAGCCGGTTTTCGATGGCGATGTCCAGCGCTCGCACCGTCTTCTTGACCGTCAGCGGATACCATGCGCCGCCCTTCACCGAAGCGTCGCCCGCATTGACGACCACCTCGCGCCCGCCGATGATCCCTACCCCCGTCACGCAGCCCGCGCCAGGCACTTCGCCGTCGTAGGCCTGGTTGGCCGCCAGCGTGGAGAGTTCGAGGAATGGCGTGCCAGGATCCAGCAACTGCCGTAGCCGGTCACGGACGAACATCTTCCCGTGCGCAGCAAGCCGCTCCAGGTCACGCGCGGGCCGCTCGTGGCGTGCGCGCTCCTGCCTGGCATGGAACTCCGCGAGCAGTTGCTGATGGTACGCCTGGTTGGCCAGGAACTCCGGCGAAGAGGGATTGATTCTAGATTCGATACGCTTCATGTCTGCGGTTCCAGGCTGATCAGCACGGAGTCTCGGTCAAAGGTCTGCGCGGCGTCGTGGTGCACGGCTTTGACGACGCCATCGCGCGGCGCCGTGATGGTGGTCTCCATCTTCATGCTCTCCATGACGAGCAAGGCCTGCCCCCTGCTGACGGCCTCCTGCGCCTGGACCAGCACCGAGATGACAGCGCCCGGCATCGGCGCGCGGACGTGATCCCCGGCCTCGGCATCGGACGAGGCCGCCAGCCGGTCGAGGGGATGCCGGTACCGCAAGTGATAGGCTTCGCCGTCCACGTGGACATAGACGTCATCTCCCTTTTGCGCCACGACGACGGGCATCTCGATGCCCTCGACAACGACATGGGCCGCTCCCCCCTGCGACCGGCGGAGATCGACGTCGATCACGCGCCCTTCCCGATGCAGCCGGTATCCCGTCCCGGCCTTTGACAACTGGACGTCGAAGGTCACGCCTTCCACTTCAAATCCGTGGTACATCTTGAAGTTCTCCTAGTTCCGCCAAGCGCCCATGGCCGCATGCAGCGCGGGCACGGCATCCGCCGCGTCGCGCATGGGAGGGATGGCAATGCTGGCCGCGGCCAGGACCTTGTCCAGCGTCTCGCCGGCCATGACGGGCTCCTGCGCGATCTGCGGGTTCGCGTCCAGGAACCCGGTGTGCACATCGCCCGCCTGGAAAGCAGGGTGCCCGACCAGCCGCGACAGGAAGCCGACATTCGTCTTGCAGCCAAGCAGCACGAAGGTCCGCAGGGCTTCCGCGGCACGTGCCAGGGCTTCGGCGCGATCGGCGCCGTACACGATGAGCTTCGCCAGCATCGGATCGAACGCCGCGGTGACTTCCTGCCCTTCGGCGATGCCGCTGTCGAGGCGCACGCTGTCACCTGCGGGGGGCTGCATCCGCAGAACCGGCCCCGTCGTCGGCGTGAAGCCGCGCCCGGCATCTTCCGCGTAGATCCGGCATTCGATGGCGTGCCCACTGGCCTTCAAGTCGGCCTGGCCGTAACCGAGCGCCTCACCCGCTGCAATGCGTAGCTGTTCGCGGACGAGATCGATGCCTGTGATCTCCTCCGTCACGGGATGCTCGACCTGCAGGCGGGTATTCATCTCCAGAAAATAGAACTCGCCCGCGCCGTAGATGAACTCGACGGTACCGGCATTGCGGTACTCCACCTGGCGGGCGATGCCTGCGGCCACCTCGCAGATCCGGCTGCGCGTGGTCGGATCCAGCGCCGGGGACGGGGATTCCTCCACAATCTTCTGGAAGCGCCGCTGCACCGAGCATTCCCGCTCAAAGAGGTGAACCACGCTGCCATAAGAGTCGCCCAGCACCTGGACCTCGATATGGCGCGGGTTCTCCACATACCGCTCGACATATAGTCGGTCGTCGCCGAAATAGCGCTTGGCCTCCCGCCGCGCCTGGGCGATCTCGGACTCCAGGGAGTCGAGTTGCCGCACGATACGCATCCCTTTGCCGCCGCCCCCAGCGGCCGGCTTGATCAGCAACGGCGCACCCACCGCCCTGGCTCGCGCCACAAAGCTTGCGGGATCCTCGTCCTCGATAGCGCTGGGCGCCACAGGGAATCCGGCGGCCTCGACAAAGGCACGAGCCCTTACCTTGTCCCCCATCAGGTCGATCTGGTCCGGCGTGGGCCCCACGAAGATCAGGCCCGCGTCCTGCACGGCCTGCGCAAACCCGGCGTTCTCAGACAGGAAGCCGTAGCCGGGGTGGATGGCGCCGGCGCCACAGCCCTGCGCGGCCTCCAGGATCTGAGCACCGTCCAGGTAGGCAGCCACCGGTGTCTTCCCCGTGATCTCGACTGCCGCATCCGCCATCGCCACCGCGGGTGAGTGGCGGTCGGCACGGTGGAAGACCACGATCCCCTTGAGCCCGAGTGCCTGGACGCTGCGGAGGATCCGCACCGCGATCTCGCCACGGTTGGCGACCAAGACCGACTGAAACGGCCAGTCGGCAACGGCAGGCGGCGCGGTCGTCCTCACGCGCCGACCCAGGTGACCGGTCGTTGATTTCTGAGCATCTGTGTTTCCCATATTGCGCGCCTGCAGTTGGTGAGTTTGACTCACTATAGCCCATGAACAATCACTTAGTGAGTCTAACTCGCCTAGGGAATACCCGAAATACATCTTTTATTGCAAAGACAATGTGCGACATATATGCTTCGTAGTGAGTTGCACTCATTACCATCGATCACGAGGGTCTTCACGGGATATCCGGCACCCCGGCGCATCGACACTTCGACGACAACAGGAGACAGGAAGCTGATGAGCACACCATCCGTCGCACGGGCCTTTTCAGGGCTTTCGGACCTGGAGCAGGAGGTTCTGGACCAAGCCGACCGCTTCGCCCGCGCCGAGCTGTATCCGCTCGCCGCACGCATGGACGATGAAGAGTGGTGGCCTCAGGACGCGTTCAAGTCGATGGGCGCCAAGGGCTACTTCGGCATCACCGTACCCGCCGAACTCGGCGGCTCCGGGCTCGACCTGTTCACCAGCGGGCTGGTGGCACAGGCATTCTCCCGCTGGAACCACGCGCTCGCGTTGAGCTGGGTCGCGCATGAGAACCTCTGCCTGCACAACATCCTGCGCAATGCGAACGATGAGCAGAAGCAAAGGTTTCTGCCCGGGCTCTCCGATGGCTCGCTGATCGGCGCCCTTGGCCTGACTGAACCCGGGGCTGGCTCCGATGCGCTCGGCTCCATGCGCACGACCGCGCGCCGCGAGGGGAATCACTACATCCTCAATGGGACCAAGATCTACATCACGAACGGGCCAGTCGCCGATGTGCTGCTCGTCTATGCCAAGACCGATCGCGAGAAGGGCGCACATGGCATTTCCGCCTTCATCGCCGAGAAAGGCATGCCCGGCTTCCGCGTGGCGCAGAAGCTCAAGAAGATGGGCTTCCGCGGCAGCCAGACCGGTGAGCTAGTGTTCGACGAATGCAAGGTCCCCTCCGCCAACCTCGTGGGCGAAGAGAACCAGGGCGTCAAGGTCGTGATGAGCGGACTGGACTTGGAACGCTCGATGATTTCCCCCCTGTGCCTCGGCATCGCGGAGCGCGCCCTGGAACTGTCGGTGGAGTATGCGAAGACCCGGCAGCAGTTCGGCAAGCCGATCGGCAGCTTCCAGATGATCCAAGACAAGCTGGCGCAGATGTACGTCAGCGTGGAATCGATGCGCGTCTTCACCTACCAAACTCTGCGGGCCGCCAACCTGCTCGAGGCCGACGGCGGGGGACGCGGCGAGATCCACAAGCTGACGGCCGCCTCCGTCATGCATGCGGCCAACTCCATGAACAGCGTGCTCGATGCGGCGGTCCAGGTGCATGGCGGCACCGGCTACATCTGGGAATCGGAAATCAATCGGCTGTACCGCGCCACCAAGCTGTTGGAGATTGGGGCCGGAACGACGGAAGTGCGCAAGCTCATCATCAGCGGCGAGTTGCTGCGCTGATCGCAGACCACAGCACGACACGGCAGACACAAACCATGCAGATGGAAGCATCCGCTGACGAATTCAGCAACTTTGCGCAACAGATCTGGGACGCCCCCACGGCCTTCCGGGACGACCTATTCCGGGGGCAGACAGTACTGGTCACGGGGGGTGGTAGCGGTATCGGACTGGCAATTGCCCTCCTTTTCGCCAAGCTGTCGGCAAACGTAGCGATCTGTGGCCGTAACGCGGAGAAGCTCGCGCTGGCAGAGCGCTTCGCCACACGGCACCAGGCTCGCTTCTTTACACAGCAGACCGACATTCGCGAGCCCGATGAGATTGCGCGACTGTTTGACGGTATCGAGTCCGCATTCGGCCCCGTGGATGTGCTGGTCAACAATGCCGGCGGCCAGTTTCCCAAACCAGCCATCGACTTCTCGGTCAAAGGCTGGAACGCGGTCATCAACAACAACTTGAACGGCACTTGGTACATGATGCAGGAGGCGGCCCGGCGCTGGCGCGAGGCCAAGCGGGCCGGGACAATCATCAATATTGTTGCCCCCACCGAGCGAGGCATGCCGGGCGTCGCGCACACCGTCGCTGCGCGCGCGGGCGTCATCGGCCTAATGAACACGGTTGCGGTCGAGTGGGCACCGCTGAATATCCGTATCAACTGCCTCTCGCCCGGCCTTACGGCGACCAGCGGCCTGGAGGTCTACCCTCCTGAAGCCCGCAAGGAATTCCCGAAGGCTAACCCGATGAAGCGCCCGGGTACGGCAACCGAAATCTCGGAGGCCTGCATCTTCCTGGCGAGCCCTTCCGCCTCGTTCATCACCGGCGAAGTACTGCATGCCGATGGCGGATACCGGCAGTGGGGCGAGCTCTGGACCGCGGGGCGACCGGACTACTTCCGGGATCACGCCTCAGAATGAGAGCGGCTGAGCGCCAGCGCCCGCCAGCCCGACACAAGTTGTATCGTGTCGGGCTGAGCGCGGCACGTTTCCCCGGAGCTGAACTACCTCGCGTCAAGGAGGACCGAAACATGATGGCGGACGTAACCGCTGTACCTTGCTCCCCTGCGTTCGTGGCGTCCGGCGTCACGATCGACGGCATGTTCCGGCGCGCATTTCGGATCTTCCGGGAGCGTGTCGCGTTGACGTGGGAGGACGGCCAGCTGACCTACGGCGAGTTGGGCGCGCGCGCCTGGCGCCTGGCAAATGGCCTGCAGTCCCTCGGCCACATCCGGGGAGACAGAATCGCGGTACTCTCGGAGCCTCGCCCGGAATATATCGAGGCCTACGTCGCCCTGTCGGCACTCGGGATCACCGTGGTGGCGCTGAACGCCCGGCTCCATCCCGTCGAGCTATCGGCATGCATCGACAAATGTCGACCATCCGCCTTGCTAGTCTCTGGATCTTGCACCGAATTGGCCGACCGGGTCCGCGCACAGACACAAAGCGTCCGCAACTGGCTGTCATTCGACCCGATGGCCGGCTACGACGATTACGACGCGCTGCTGCGCGGGAGCCCCGAGACGGAACCTCCGCTGGTCGCCGAAGCTGCAGATATCCACAATGTCCTCTTCACCAGCGGCACAACCGGACGGCCAAAAGCCGCGATGATAAGCCAGCAGGCTGCTGCCGTGCGCGGCCTGCGCCTGGCACAATGGTTCGGCCTGGGCGAGCGCGACGGCTTCGTGGGATGGCTGCCGCTGTTCCATTGCGCAGGCAACGAGTCGCTCTACGCCACGCTCATGACCGGCGGCACTTACGCGACGCTGCGGCGTGCAGACATACCGACCATGTTTCGGTTGATTGAGCGCGATAGGCTGAGCTGGACATTGCTGCTGCCCGGTGTGATCAGCCATTTCATGGACGACCCGAGCCGCACCGGACACGATCTAGCGAGCCTGAGATTTGCCATCGGCTACGCGAACATGATGCCCCAACTGGTGTCCCGTTTGACGGAGACCTTTGACATTGACTTCTATGACGCCTTCGGCCAAAGCGAGACCAGTTATCTGGTCGCACATGGCCGCTCGGCTCCGGGCGAACTGCCGAGCTTGCGGAAGACCCCCGCACCGTTGATAGAAATCCGGATCGTCGATGACGACATGAACGAACAGCCCGTCGGCACGCCAGGCGAATGCGTCGTCCGCGGGCCGAGCCTTATGTCTGGCTACTTCGAGGATGAACGCGCCAACGCCGAGGTGTTCCACGGCGGCTGGCTGCACACAGGCGATGTCCTGGTGCGAGATGCGGACGGCATGCTGAGCTTTGTCGATCGCAAGCGCTACTTAATCAAGACCGGGGGCGAGAATGTGTACCCGGCCGAAGTCGAATCCGTCATTGCCCAGCATCCCGAGGTGGAGGAAGTCTGTGTGTTCGGGGTGCCAGACGCGCAATGGGGCGAGGCCATCAAGGCGACGATAGTGCCGCGGTCAGAGTGCACCATCACTCCCATAGAGATCGACGAGTGGTGCCGGCCGCGCCTTTCCGCCTACAAGTGCCCCCGCTACATCCAGTTCCTCCTCCAGGATGACGTTCCCAGAAGCCTCACGGGCAAGATCATCCGCAAAGCATTGAGCGATCTGCCGCTGACGGCGGACCAGCGGATACGCTGAGTGTCGGCCTCACCAGGGCAATGTACCGGCATCCCTTCCAGAACCAAGCAAAGCCAAGCGAACGCATTGAACGATCCGCGAGAACATAATGAGAACTATCGAGACCAATCTGATCCAACGCGTCAATGTCGGCGATCTGCTGACGCGCAGCGCGGCGCGCTTCCCGGACAAAGCCGCGATCATTGACGGCACGCGCCGCTTCAGCTATCGCGAATTCAACGCGTGGTCGAATCGCGTGGCAAACGGCCTCGCCTCCAGCGGCTATGGCCAGGGCGATACGATCGCGCTGATGGCGGAAAACTGCGCCGAGTTCCTGGTCGCCTACTTTGCTTGCGCAAAGCTCGGTGCCGTCTGCGTTCCAATCAATCTGTTCTGGCGCGACAAGGAGATCGCCTATGTTCTGGAGCACGCATCCGTGCGTGGCGCGATTGTCGCGCGTGACCGGCTCGACCAGTTTCTGGGAGGCACGCACGGCGGCACAACGCGATGCGACGTGTTCGTGCTCGGCGATACCACCGGGCTGCCCTCCTCTGCTACCGGCCAGCAAACCCGCGCGTTCGCGTCCCTTCACGAGAACCATTCCGAGCGGGAACCCGCCTGCTTCATCGACGATCGCGCTCCCCTGTCCTATCTGTATACGAGCGGCACGACGTCGGCACCGAAGGGGGTCGTAGGGAACCACCTGGCAATTTATCTTGAGTCGCTGGGCACGGCCATCGACACCCGGATGACGGACCGCGACCGGGTGGCCGCTTGCATGCCGATGTTCCATACAGCGCAACTGAACGCGATTTGCACACCGGCGATTGCAGTCGGCGCAACTGTCTATGTCATGAAAGGCTTCGAGGCTACCGCATTGCTCGACGCCATCGAACAGGAGTCGCTCAGCGTCCTTTTCGCCTTGCCCATGATGTATCGCTCGCTGGTCGACGCGCAGCGGGCCAAGCCACGCCGCATCGAAAGCCTGCGGCTTGCGGTCTATGCGATGGCGGTCATGCCCGAGCATGAGCTACGCGCGGCGCTCGACACGTTGGGGTGCGAGTTCTCGCTGATGTTCGGGCAGACCGAAATGAGCCCGGTCGCCACGTTCTTTCGCCCGGAACACCAACTCTCCCACCCGGGCGCCGTGGGGACGCCAGCCATCAATGTCCAGGTGGCGATCATAGATGACGAGGGCAATCATCTGCCACCAGGGAGCACGGGCGAGATCGTCTATCGTAGCCCTCAGGCCCTCACTGGCTATCTGGATAACGAGAAGGCCACGCAGGAAGCGTTCCGGTTCGGCTGGTTTCACTCCGGCGACATCGGCCATTTTGATGACGATGGCGTCCTATGGTTCCACGATCGCCACAAGGATGTCATCAAGAGCGGCGGCGAGAACATCTCCTCGCTAGAGGTTGAGAAAGCGCTCTATGAAGTCGGACCCGACCTCACCGAGGTGGCTGTCATCGGGCTCCCGCACCAGCGCTGGACCGAAGCCGTTACCGCGGTGGTCGTCGCCCGGCCGGGTGTCAACGTCGACGCGGCCGACCTCCTTGCCCGCCTGCGCAAGGTCATCAGCCCGTTCAAGTGCCCGAAGGCCATCATCCCCGTCGCGCAGTTGCCCAAAACCGCGACGGGGAAGATCCAAAAGACTGAACTGCGCAAAAACTTCGACAGCTATTTCTCAAGCGCCACCGACAACATCGATTGATTGGCGCCACCTACACATTCCATGAAACGGCAAACCAATGCCGTGGAGGTCGATGATGACGAATCATGAAATCTATATTATCGGTGCCGCCCGCACGGCGATTGGCACCTATGGCGGGTCGCTCAAGGACGTCCCGTTGACGAAGCTCGGCGCGACCGTGGTCCAGGCCGCGCTCGAGCGCTCCGGGCTGCTGGCGCCGGAGATAGGGCACGTCGTGATGGGCAATGTCATTCCCACCGTCCCCAAGGATGCTTATCTTGCCCGGGTTGCCGCGATCGATGCAGGGATCCCGCAGGAAAGCCCGGCTTTCAACGTCAACCGGCTATGTGGATCAGGCTTGCAGGCGATTATTTCCGCTGCGCAGGCTATCGCGCTGCTCGACACCGGCATTGCGATTGCGGGCGGTGCCGAATCCATGAGTCGGGGCCCTTATATCGTACCCGCGATGCGATGGGGAGCGCGCATGGGCGACGTGTCAGCGATCGACTACATGCACGGCATCCTGCATGACCCGTGGCAGAAGATCCATATGGGCATCACCGCGGAGAACGTCGCCGCGCGCTACGGCATCACCCGTGAGATGCAAGATGCGCTCGCCTTCGAAAGCCAACGGCGGGCGGCCAAGGCTATAGCCGAAGGACGTTTTCGCGATCAGATTGTCCCAGTCGCACGTCAGACGCGCCAAGGTACGAGCCTGTTCGCGGTCGATGAACACGTCCGCGCGGATGTCACACCGGAGGCGCTCGCCGGCATGCGGCCAGCCTTCAAAAAGGACGGCACAGTGACCGCGGGCAATGCATCTGGCATCAATGACGGCGCGGCCGCCCTGGTAATGGCCGGCGCAGAGCAGGTGAGAGCCCACGCACTCCGGCCGCTCGCACGCCTGGTTGCCTACGCACACGCGGGCGTCGAGCCCGCATACATGGGAATCGGGCCGATCCCGGCCACCCGCCTGGTGTTGCAGCGCGCCGGCCTGCGTGCCTCAGAGTTGGATGTCGTCGAATCCAATGAGGCGTTCGCAGCCCAAGCCTGTGCTGTGTCCCGAGAACTGGATCTCGATCCAGCCAAGGTCAACCCCAACGGCTCCGGCATATCCCTCGGGCATCCGGTCGGCGCAACCGGAGCGATCAACAGCGTCAAGGCTATCTACGAACTGCATCGCACCGGCGGCAAGTACGCTCTGGTGACGATGTGCATCGGCGGCGGACAAGGGATCGCAGCGGTGTTCGAGCGAGTCTAGGTTCTGCACACGCTTCCAGCGCGACCGGCCTTCCACCCGCCCGCTCGGTGAACAGCATACCCGTATCTTATCGCCTGAATGCCATGCGGGCATGACTTTCCTCCCTTGGTTGACTCACAACGAGGCATACGATGAACCTTCCACCTCCGATACGACTGGAGTACAAGGATGGAATCGCGACGCTCACACTTTGCCGCCCCGAACAGCAGAATGTGATCGACGATGAGTGGCTCGCCACCCTACGTCGGCATGTGCAGTTCCTGCACGGCGAGACCGACCTAAGCTGTGTGGTACTGCGCGCCGAGGGCCCGATCTTCTGCGCCGGTGCCAACGTCAAGGAAATGGCCGAGCAGGTCGATCGTCTCCCCGAGCACGTCGACGCACTGATCCAGCCCGCCCATCGGGAAATCTTGCAGCTCGCTGCCCTGCCGGTGCCGGTCATCGGGCTATTGCGCGGCGTCGCGGCGGGAGGTGGCATGTCGCTGGCGCTTGCCTGCGACATCGTGGTAGCGGTCCGGTCGGCACGCTTAGTGTTCGCCTATCCGAAGCTGGCAACTACATCTGACATGGGCCTCAGCTACGTATTGCGCGAGCGGTTGGGCCCGCAACGCGCGTTGCAGCTCTTCTTGCTTGCAGACAGCATCGAAATGGACGAGGCAGAACGCTTGGGGCTCGTCTTTCAGGTCGTAGATGATGCCGAGGCGGAGTCCGCTGTGCACCAATTGTCGAAGCGGCTATCGAGCCTGCCATCGAGAGCGGCGAAGGCGCTGTTTCTTCATGATCGCCAGACCAACCTCGCAGCGCAATTGGAACGAGAGCGACAGTCCTTTCTTTCTTGCTCTCGCACGGAGGCGTTCCGTGAGAGCGTACGCGCCTTTTGCTCTCCCTCTCCCGACGGCAAGCGGCGCGAATGACCATGCCGCTGATTGCACACCGCGGCAGCTCAGTCTATGGTCAGTAACATGCCTTCCTCCCGATGAACTCGAGCACTAAGCGATTGAACTCGACCGGCTTCTCGAAGTACGTCGAATGCCCCGCATCCTGCACCACGGCGAGTTCAGCGGCCGGCATCAATTCCGCCATCTCCCGGGCCACTGTCATCGGCACGATGGGATCCTCCCCACCAGCACCAGCGTCGGACATGCCAGCAGGCGCAACGCCCCCATTGGCATCAACCGGTCGGACGCCATCAACGCGCTGAGCGTCGCGCCCCATGGCTCTGGCGATATCGCGTAAGCACTGGGATTGAAATGGTTGATCTGGGCATAGAGTGCGACCTTGTCCGGGTGCGACGCCAGGAACCATCGGCCCAGGCCACGCTGTTCGATCGCGGTGGCCTGTTGACTGAGCTGCCGCTCGGCCAGAATGTCGAGCACCACCGGGTGGCGAATCCCGAGCGGAGAATCGCAGGCGACGAATGCTGCCACGCGCTGCGGATGATTGAGCGCCATCTTCAGCCCTATCATGCCTCCCAGCGACTGCCCGACCAGCGTGACCCGGTCGATGTCTTCCTGGTCGAGCAGGCTGACCAGGTCATGCACGAAGTTCTCGAGCGAGAACTCCTCCAGCGGCGCCCAGGATCGACCGAAACACCGGATGTCCATGGTCAGGCGGGTGTAGTGCGCACTGAAGACGGGCAATTGCTGCCACCAAGTCGCGGCATTTGACCCGGCACCATGGCAGAACAGGATGGCCGGCCCCCGGCGGCAGCGTCCGTAGTAGATGCCACGCCCCAGGGAGTTGGCGAAAGGCATAGGGTCCTCTATCCGTTGGCCTTGAGTTGGAAGTGATGCACCAGGTCCGCCCGGCGTCCGGTATCGGACCGCCCCCATTGGCCATATGGCTGCGGCATCGTCGTTCTCAGAGCCATGCTTCGAGTTCAGGCGATACACGTTCTGCGAGGTGCTTCTGCTTCTTATTTGGATTCTGGTGCCAGTCGCTACGCGCTCCTGGACTTGCTCCCACGTATATTTCATGGACGAGAAATGCCTGCCGCTAGGGGAGAAGTCCAGAGCCGCCTGCGTAGGTGACGGCTCTGGCTAGGGCTTGCATACCGCCTCGACGTGCGAGTCCGTCATAGCCGAACGTACGAATGTTGCGGCCTCGTCGAAGGAGCGCGTCAATGTCTCGCCATGTCGTGCATTCGAGAAAGCCTTCCACGCGACCGTGTTTCCTGCCTCGCAGAGTGCCTTGACGGCCGTTAGCTGCCGTGGGACCGGGATAAGCTCGTCCGCCAAACCACTCCCGATCATGATGGGAAAGCCTACCTTGAACGGTTCACCATATCCCGCCGAGCCCAGCATCAGGTTGATCTGCTCCGGCGGGACCGTGAACGCGTTCTGCAAGGTAACGCCTTCGCGCTCGGCAGCGTCACGGGGTGAGCACTCGGTCTGAATCGACTTCAGCAGTAGCTTGCCCTTTGCGCTCAGGAGCTCATCCAGGGATCTTCCCGGCGGCAAGCCACCGCCCAGCATCCGATATATGACGTAGTGCGGCGCTCCGGCTCCCGGCATCACCGTTTCAGAAGCCGTGCCAGGATCTGGCATGTAGTTCACGGATGCCGTCGCGACAGCCGCCGTGATCTTCAGTTCCGGAGCATAGGTATCGGCCAACCTCGCCGCACCCAACGACGCCCCCGATCCCTGCGATTGACCGGTAATGGCCATCCTGTTGGCAATGCGGCGGTTTGCCTGCAGCGCGGCACGTGCGGAATCGAGTACAGAGCGCGCTTCGGCCTGCCAGTTGAGATACGGCTCCGGGCCAGGTCCACCCAGCCCCTGATAGTCGGTTGCCACAACGGCGTAACCAGCGGCTAGCCAGCGATCGATGTAGTTTTTGTTGCTCGCGTTGGGACCTGCCCACGATGGAGCGCAGGAGTCGGCCATGCCCACCGTGCCATGAGCCATGACGATCAGCGGCCACCCTCCTTTGTCCACGTCGCCGCGGGGGACGTATAGCGCTCCGCTGACGGGAACAATTCCACTCTTCCATCGAAAATCCTCCGACGTGTAGAGGATCCGAACAGCGGAGCCGGCATGCAATGGCGTGAGTGCTGCAGGCAAGGCCTCCTTTCGCAATAGCTCACCAGGGGAATGTGGCAAGGCATTGGACCAGCGATAGAACGGAGAGATACCCTGGTCGCCAACGTCGGCGCCAGTGGGCAGTGAAGATGTGCCAGAGGCCAACGCGCCAGTTGCAAGGCTAGTGGCGCTCAGAATGCAGCAAAGAGTGTTCGCGTACTTTGGAAAGGATAAGGGCATTGAGGCTCCTCCTTGAGTCGGGAATCTTGCGCTACCAATACGTTCATGCGGAGCCAAGTCGCAACACGATCACGGATGTCCTTGCAGCCCGCTCGCCTTTCGGCTCTCCAAGCGCGCCTATGTCCTGGGGCGTCAGCACCGTGCATTTCCTGATACATGCACGATTGCAGGCCATTTCATGGAAATTGCGTGCGAACGTACATCCGGCTCAGCTTCTGAAGAAAGCCCCGGCAAAGCGGCCGGGGTATAAATCCTGGCGACGCGGTGGCAGCCAGGAGGAGAACGCCTTCAAGAATTAGAACTTGTGGCGAATGCCTGCGGCCACACCAACCATGTTGTCTTTGCCCGGGGCGAGCTGATGCCCGGCCGCAAATGCAGTAACCGCAGTGTCCAGGCCTAGTCCGGCATTCTTCGCGTATGCCGCCGTCAGGTACACATCCGTGCGCTTAGACAGACTGTAGTCCGCCAGCAATTGGATCTGCCACGGATTGGCCGGGTTGGTGACCGTCGTCGAACTGGTGGCCATGCTCTTCACGTTGTCATAGGTGTAGCCCAGCGTAAGCTCCAGTGCACTCGTGGCCTGGTAGTTCACGCCGAACCAGTAATAGTCGTCACGGTTCTGGGTGACGGCGGACGCCAAGCCGGCCCGCGCCTGCGCTTGCCCCCAGCGGTAGCCTGCCATCAGCTTCAACTTCTCGTCGATCGCGTAACTGGCGGCGACCGCGGCCTTACGAACAGTGCCGGTGGCGCCGCCGTCACCATTCAACGACGGACTGAACTGGTCGTAGCCAACACCGATGCCGAACCGCCCGGCAAAGTAGGCCACACCAGCGCCGAACCCGGTGTCACGACGAAACTGCCCTGGGACCTCGCCATTGCCAAGCGCGCTATTGCCGAACGACCAATGTGCCATCGCCTTGACGCCTCCGACCTCGAGTGCGTACTTGGCGGTATTATCGGAACGGCCATTCAACCCGATCTGCAGGTTGCCCGGCTCCCACAGGGTGGCGTATCGGATCGGAGCGAAATTGCTCAGCGCGTCGTACAGTGTGGTGTACTGTCGCCCCAACGTCAGCCTGCCGTAGCTGGCATTGCTCAAGCCAACATACGCCGTACGCCCGAACAGACGCCCCCCGTTCTGCAGACCTCCCGTGTCAGCGCCGAATCCGTTTTCCAGCACAAACAGCGCTTTGCTACCGCCTCCGAGGTCTTCCACTCCGCGCAGCCCCCAGCGTGACCCGGACAACCCGCCACCGCTGGCCATTCGTACCACTGCAGCAGAGCCCCCGCTTGATGTGGGTGCATTGCTGACGTACTCGATCGGGACATCAATCACGCCGTAGAGCGTCACGCTCGACTGAGCTTGTGCCGCTCCCGCACAAGCACACATTGCCGCGGCGACGATCGTAGTGGGTGTTGCCTTCATCTTTAGAGTCTCCTGTCTTTTCCTGTCTGGCGGCTCAAGCCGCCCTCGTTTTCAGCTGTGGTCGGATATGGCTGGATCAATGCAAAAGGGGGCCTCCCTCCGCGGACCGCGTGCCCGCAAGGTATTGATTGAAAAGGGAAAGAAGGGGAAACCTGCCGCGGCAGGCGGCGCTCGGGTGCGCACCCGCGGCACCCATCCCGCACCGCCCGCTGCGCAGCTGTGCTAGCCGCTGGTCATAGCCGCCGCGCGCCTCTCGTCAGCGTGAGCAGGTGAAGCTGGAAGCCTGGTCGGCGTCGCCCCCGGCATAGCGCACATAGCTCGGGTACTCGCATAGCGGACGCGTGCGGCCCGGTCGGGCGTACGTGTCGGCCACCACAGGGGAATGGGGCGGCTGGCCCTTCGTGGCCCAGTCGTCGAGAGCGCCCAATGCATCCCAGGCCGGCGTGAAGGCGGTGCCGATGCCACTGTGGGAAACACCGGCAATCTCATAGAAGCGGAGGAATCGTCGGACCGTTTCCTCACCCATGACGCCCACGACGCGGTCGTAGTACTGCTCAGAGGACTGCGGCGGCACGGCCTGGTCGGAAAGGCCATGTATCAGCAGAATCTTGCCACCGTGCCGATAGAAGGCGCTCAGATCGGCCTGGTTCATGTCCAGCATGGCAGTCAGCCGAGACAGCCTGTCCCCCCAGGCACCGGGCGACGCAGGATCGACGTGGACCCACGTCGCATCCGCATCACGCGTGACAAAGTACTTGAGATACTGGTCCGCTATGACGTGGATGAACGGCATGCCTGGCTTTGTCGGCAGCGCGGCCGGTAGGGTTCCGAAGCCGTTCTGCGTCGCGGTGCGCGAGACGCTATCGCCAATGCCGATGCCCAGGTCGCTGCCCCAGACATTGAAGCCTGGAAACTGCGTTTCCCCGCTGGCCAAGGGACGCGGCGAGACAAATGGAGTCGCCATGGTTTTCAGCGTGTGTATCTGCGCGTCGGAAAGGCAGGCCTCCCCTTCGTCCCCGCCGCTGGCGCAACGCAGGGGACGGTCTCTGTATCGGGCCGTGGCGGGGTCGAACACCTCCTGACAGCGTCGGGAATTGCTGATCAGACCATCCGCGACACCGTCAAGCCGGTCGCAGGCCTGTACTGCCGCGGCCAGCACGAGCCGCCGCTTTGCCATGTCGATGTCGCCGCCAGGCGCCTCAAGCGCGCGGGCAATGCGTGCGAACTGTAATTGCAGCGTGCCCAGGTTGATCGCAGGCCAGAAGATCATTGCACCGTCCAGGTCCGCCGGGTACTTCTGGACCATGGCCAGCGCCTCCTTCCCGCCGTTTGAGCTGCCGTGGAAGTAGACCTTATCCGGTGCCCGGCCGTAGCGTAAGTGAATCAGGACCCCGGCCACGTCGCGCGTCTTCTTCAAGGCCTCCCACGCATAGTTGCGCAATGCCTCATCATTGGCCGCGAAGCTGCCGTCCGCGGAGTTGCTGCTGTGCCCCGAATCGCTGCCGAAGGTAGCATAGCCACGCGCCAGCGGTATCGGCATGTCAGGCGGCTGCAGGCGAATCTTCCCTGCAGTGCTCAAAATGCTGCCATTGAGGCCGCCGCCGCCGTACATCAGCGCCTTGCCATTCCACGCTTCCGGCAGATTCACCTCCATGCGGACGGGCGGCGCAGCTGGATCGACCGGTGCGATACTGGCGGTCACCCGGCAGAATGCGCCCACCGCATCCGCGCCGCTACCGGACGCGCCTACGGCGGTTGCGCCCGTCACTGTTGCGCCACCAGTAGGCAGCCCAATTGAAGAAGGCGCAATCGTTTTGCCGGCCAGGTCTGCACAGCTCAGCGGGTTCACGGCAACAGACTGGGCTGTAGTCGTCCCCGCACAGCCGGTCAGTGTTGCCACCGCCACAAGGCAACCCGCACCCAGTCTCGAAATCGTCAGTAAGCGAGTCATGTCCGGGCCTCCATACCCGTGCCAGAGATCAGCCATTGCAGCGCCGGCTCGAGGCGGCGCCATTCCACCCCGGAAGCCATATGGCCATAGGGGCTTTCCAGTTCGAGGTAACGGGTCGGGCCGCGTGCGTTCTCGAGCAAGCGGGATGTCTCCGCGTCAGGAGGAAAGATCGAATCCGTGGTGCATATGGCGAAAAGCAACCGCGCGCGAATCTCGCCCACGCGCTCTCTCACGTCGAAGTTTTCCGCCGCCCCCGCCAGCGCGACCATACTGTTTGCGTCAAAACGCGCGGCCCACTCGCGGCTCTGCCGCTCGAGCGCCTCCAGGCGCTGCTCGGGATCCGGCATGCGGTCGCCGTACAAGCGCTCCATGCCATATGAGCGCAAGGTCTCCATCCGTATTTCGAACAGGGTCTGAGGCATGCCACCGTGCATGTAGTACCGACCGTCGCGCCACTCCGGGCTATCAGCAAATCGAGCCCGGGTCGATGCTGCGCTCAGACCCGCGGGATGCATCAAACCGGACATCACCACGCCGATGCTCTCCACCATATCGGGGTAGTCCAGCGCCCACTGCAGCGCCTGCCAGCCGCCATACGAGGGACCGACCACCGCACGGAGTCCTTGCACGCCGAGCTGCTGCAGCAACCGGTACTGCACGCCGACGATGTCCCGCACGGTGATGGCAGGAAAGTCCGGCCCCCACTGCAGACCAGTAGCCGAGTTGATACTGCGGGGGCCCGTGGTACCGAACGCCGAGCCGAGCATGTTGGAGCAAACGATGAAAAAGCGATCCGTATCCAGAGGTCGCCCCGGCCCCAGCAACGGCGCCCACGATCCCTCTGCCGTATGGTGTCCCGCGGACAGCATGGACGGACCGCTGGTAAAGCCATGCGTCACGAGGATAGCGTTGCGCCCATCCGGCGCGAGCGTCCCGTGAGTAACGTAGGCAATCTCAACGTCGGGCAATACTTGCCCTGACTCCAGCGCGAACGCGCCAATCGAACTTGTCTGATTCATATCTCAATCGATGTGGATGCCGGCGGTCTGGATGACTTTGGCCCATTTCTCGGTTTCACTGCGCACGAATGTGGTGTACTGCGCCGGTGTCGAGCCGACGACCTGCGCACCGAGCGCCTCCTGCTTGGCGCGTAAGGGTCCGCGCAAGGCCTTCATTGCCGCGTCATAAAGCCGCATGACGACGACATCTGGGGTGCCGCGCGGCGCCGATAGTCCGGCCCATGCCGTGGCCTCGAATCCGGGAAACCCAGATTCCGCTACCGTCGGCAGATCAGGAAAGGCTGGAATGCGTGCGGCGCTGGTGATTGCCAGAGGTATCAGGTGCCCTGTCCGCGCATACGGGATAGCAGCATCCTGGTTGATGAACATGGCGTCCACTTGCCCGGCCAGCAGGTCATTGAGCGCGGGCGAGCCACCGCGATACGGCACATGCAGCACCGAGATTCCAGCGCGCTGCCTCAAGAATTCCAACGCCAAGTGCCCCGAGGATCCGTTGCCGGCACTCGCGATGCTCAGGCTGCCCGGCTTGGCGCGCGCCTTGGAGAGGAGATCCTTCAGGTCTCGAACGCCTAGGCCCGTTCGTGCTACCAACACATTGAAGCCGGCCAGCAATTCGGTGATGTGAACAAAATCGCGATTGATGTCAAAGCCCTGCTTGGGCACGAGCGTCTGGTTTGTCGCGTTGCCGATCCAGGACAGCATCAAGGTATAACCATCGCCTGCGGCACGTGCTACTGCCTGTGCCGCAATCGCTCCCCCCGCGCCCGCGCGATTGTCGATGATCATCGGCTGGCCCAGTAGTTGCCGCATCTCGTCGGCAAACATACGCGCGAATCCGTCTGAAGGACCACCGGGCGGCGCCGCTACCAGGAACTGGATCGGACGCACCGGATACACAGCGGATTGCGCAAACAGCGAGGGCTGTACAGCCCACAGGCCGGTCGCGGCAATAAGTAGCCTGCGCCGACGCTCGCAGACCGCGTCGAGTTGCGGGACCATTGTCTTGTCTCCTTGTTTGTTTGCAGGCATGATGCCGCGAAACGGGCGCTGAGCCCAATTAATTCCTCACGGTACATATAAGACTTCCCGATACCATGCACTCGGCCTCTGCCCTATTAGCTCGCCTGCTCGCACGCGGCAAGTTTCGCCACCTCCAGGTACTGGTCAAGCTGGCCGAACTTGGAAGCGTGCAACGCACCGCGGACAGCATCGGTATGACGCAGTCCTCCGTGACGCAGACGCTGGCCTATTTGGAAAAAATGCTGGAGATTGAGCTGTTTGAACGCCACGCGCGCGGCGTACGTCCTACGGCGGTCTGCGCTGACCTCCTGCCTGTCGCGCACAATATGTTGTTGCGGCTGACGCAGGGTGCGGAACTGGTGGCCGCGCGCAGCCAGCACAGCCAAGGCAGTGTGCGTCTGATGGCCTCTTCCGCTGCCATCAATGGGATGCTGCTGCGTGCACTACCGATCTTTGCTGACCACCATCCCAACGTCCAAACTCAGTTGGTGGAGGCCGAGGGTGATGACCAGCTTCTTGCAATGTCTCGAGGTGAGGTCGATCTGGTCGCCTGCCGTAAGCGTGCGGTTGTGCCAGAAGCCTGGCAGTTCCATGCACTGATGCCAGACCGCTTTGCTGTCTTGTGTGCGTCGACGCATCCAATGGCGGCCATGCGACGAGTGACTGTTAGCACGCTCTCCAGGCAGACCTGGCTGCTCCCCCCTGCTGGATCGCTGGCACGCGTATGCTTCGACGAACTGGCCAACCGGTTTCCCAAGGCGCCGGCCACCCATCCGCTGCTGAGCCGCTCCGCCAACTTGATGCGCTCCCTGCTATTGCAGCGCGAGCTGTTGACCGTCCTGCCGGTCAGCCATGTAATTGATCTGCTCGGAGAGGGAACGCTTTGTGAAGTCGAGGTGGGCCCGGCAATGCCGCTTGAACCGCTCGGCGTTATGGTGCGTGCAGTCGGGACCGAGGCCGCGATGACGCTATCAGCTTTCCTGATAGGAATGTTCCAGCCAGAGGCGCTTGCCGCTCCCGACGGCATCAGCAGGCGCCACCCACAACGGCACGGTAAGTGAAGCTTGAATGCAGCGAGATGACGAGCGCATTGGCCGGCCCGGGGGCAATGCCCGATGCCTTCGGCTAGTCCATCAAGCGGACGGCTTGTTGGCGGAGGCAAGCATGGTGCGCCAGCGGCTCGCTCCCCCCGGACGGCCTGCCGGAGCAGCAGCTCTCGCTGGCTTGCTCGGAGGTCCGGCAAGAGTCGACGGCGCAGATGCGATGCCGTTCGATCATGCCTGCGTCGGTTGCGTCGCAGGCTTGCGCTTGAACAGGATCTTGGTGTAACCGCGCTGCACCAGTACCTGGTGTTGGTTGTGGATCTCAAAACGAAGCCCGACGATGCCGCGATCTGGCTTACGGCTCTCGCGGGCATCCATCACGGCAATCGTAGCCCCCAGCGTATCGCCCGGCCTGACGGCCGCGAGAAAGGTCCACTCGACGCCCAGCATCCCCAGCACAGTCCCATCGAACAGGCCCGCCCGCGCGCCCAGGCCCAGGGCCATGCCCAGCACCATCGGACCGTGCGCGATGCGCCCACCAAAACCGGCCTCCGTGGCGAAGATCTCATCGGTGTGAAGCGGATTGAAGTCTCCACTCAGGCCCGAGAATGTAGCGACGTCGGATTCGGTAAGCGTTCGCCGCACTGTGACAACTTCGCGCCCTAGCGCAAACTCTTCAAAGTACCAACCCATCTTCTCGCTCTCTCGTTCTGCCACCGTCACACCCGCGATGGCAAGTTCTAGGAAACTTAACGTCGCTTCAAACCGCGAAGATCGATGATTCCAGGCATCGTTCGTGGATCCACTCCTTCCGGGAAAATCTGATGCTTCTGAACTTTCTGCGTTGCCGTCTTCGGAATCGCGTCGGCAAACCCGATCCAACCTGGAGCCTTGTAGTAGGCCAAGCTGCCATGGCAAAAGTCGAACAGCTCACGTGCGACGGCAGCGCCCGCGACACCCTGGCGCAGCACCACGCAGGCCAGCACTTCTTCCTCGCGCATTTCGTCCGGTACGGACACCACGGCCACTTCTTCGACAAGGGGATGACTTTGCAGCAGTGCCTCGACTTCCGCCGCGGCAATGTTCTCCCCTGAACGACGGATAATGTTCTTGCGGCGCTCGACGAAGTGAAGGAGCCCGTCCGCGTCCCGCGTCACGATGTCGCCGGTGTGGAACCAATCGCCGCGCCACGCCTGCGCGGTCGCCGCGTCATCGTCCAGGTAGCCGCTAAAGAAGCCGCAGCGCGGCTGTGCGGCCGAATGCCGGACCAGCAACTCCCCGGGGACACCATCGGGTACGTCCGACTCTGCGCCATCGACCACCCTTGCCTCGATGCCCGGCCGCACCCGGCCGAATGCGCGCGTGCCAACCTGGCGCGGCGCTTCGTTGTCGATGATTGCCCGGACCATCTCGGTCATGCCCCAAATCTCGATCAGCGGGAAGCCGAAGCGCTGCTCGAACATCGCATGGCGCTGAGGATCGACGCCGGCGCCGATGGCAAAGCGCACCTGATGATCCCGCTCTCCCGGATGCATTGGCGCACTCATCAGCATCGGCACCATTACGCCAAGGTAGTGGATGACCGTTGCGCGTGACTCGCGAACCTCGGTCCACCAGCGCGCGGTCTGGAATCGATCGGTTTGGACTTGGCAGTTCCCCGTCAACATGGCGCAGAAGAAGGACAGCACGGAGGCGTTCACGTGGAACAGCGGCAACGGATTGAAGAATCGCTCCGCACTTTCTGCTAGCGCCGTCAAGCCGCCGCTCGACGCGTACCAGGCGCCAACGGCAAGCTCGTACCCGTGCGACAGCACGCAACCCTTGGGTCGGCCAGTTGTCCCCGACGTATAGAGCACGCTGGCGGGCGTATGGGCATCCGGCCGTATCGAATCAGCCCGGCGGAGCGGCGCTTCCAGCTCCTCGACAAAGCGCTCAAGCCTCAGAGCCGCGGGCCGATGGCTGGCCAGCGCAAGGCCACCTCGCACGAGGGCCTCCACCCGATCGACGAAGAGCACGAGATCCACCTTGGCATGATCGACAACATATGCGAGCTCGCGCGGCCGATGGTCCGGGTTCAAGGGAACGCAGCAGATTCCCAAGGCGTTCATGGCCAGCTTGTGCAGCAAGTGTTCCAGGCGATTCTCGAGCATCAAGGCGACACGATGCCCCAAACCATAGCCGGCGCGCTGGTAGCACGCCGTGAGACGCCGCACCGCCCGCTCCGCCTCGGCATAGCACATCTCGCTACCCTGTGCTGCATAGTGCCGCGCCGGGTTGGCCGGCACCGCGAGAAATGCATGGTCGGCATACGCCTCCGCAGCACGCAGGAAGGTCTCGCCAATAGTCGAGGTCTCGTCGATTGAGATCACGCAATCTCCTTGCGGCACTCAAATGAGTTTTACTCACGATCACACCAAATCTGTCACCACGCACAACTAAGGGTAATACCTATGAGGACAAAATACAAGCTTAGATCTAATACTATGCCGAATGAAATCACTAGTGAGTTCACCTCACTAGATAGCACCACACGTCGCCCCTGCGGTCCGGCGCCTCCCATCGATGCGGTCCGGCGTACCTTTGTTGTCGAGGAAGAACTTCATGCGATCACTGGTCCACAAGCTCGTACTACTGAGCAGCCTCACCGCTGCGTTTTCGCACAGCGCCTACGCGCAGACCGACAAGGTCAAGATCGGATTCCTGACCGACATGTCCAGCGTCTTCGCGGACATCGACGGCAAGAACGGGGCCACGGCTATCCAGATGGCCATCGACGACTTTGGCGGCAAGGTACTCGGACGGCCTATCGAGCTGATTGCCGCGGATCACCAGAACAAGGCTGACATCGCCTCGTCCAAGGCTCGCGAGTGGATGGATACTGGCGGCTTGGCCGTCTTGCTGGGCGGATCGAACTCAGGGGCGGGGCTCGCGATGGCACGGATTGCGCAAGAAAAGCGGCGGGTATACATCAACATCGGAGCAGGAACGCCATTGCTAACGAATGAGCAGTGCAGCCCATACACCGTGCACTATGCTTTCGACACGGTGGCACTTGCGCGGGGCACCGGTAGCGCAATCGTGGAAGGCGGTGGGAATCGCTGGTTCTTTCTCACGGTGGACTATGTCTTCGGGCATTCACTCGAGGCCGACACGGCCAAGGTGGTGAAGGAGCGGGGAGGATCCGTGGTCGGCTCCGCCAGGCATCCACTCAACGCTCCGGACTTTTCCTCCTACCTCGTGCAAGCGCGGAGTTCCCAGGCACAGATCCTCGGACTCGCCACAGCCGGCGGGGATGCGCACAACGCCATCAAGTCCGCCAAGGAGTTCGGCATTACCAAATCGATGAAGCTGGCTGCCCTGCTCATCTTCCTCAGCGACATCCATAGCCTGGGGCTGAAGACGACCGAAGGCCTCTTGTTCACCACCAGTTGGGATTGGAATCTGAACGAGCGCTCGCGCGCGTTCGGCAGGCGCTTCTTCGCCAAGACCCGGCGCATGCCAACGGACTTGCAGGCAGCGGACTATTCGGCAACCATGGCCTACCTCAAGGCAGTAGAAGCGGCGGGAACAACCAATGCGGACAAGGTCATGTTCCAACTCAAGAATACCGTCATCGATGACTTCTATGCCCGGGGGCAGATCCGCCCCGATGGTCGATTCGTCCACGACATGTATCTCATGCAGGTCAAATCCCCCACCGAATCCAAGGAGCCATGGGACTATGCCAAGCTAGTTAAATCATTGACTGGAGAGTCCCTCTATACGACCAAGATGGAGAGTCGCTGCCCTTTGTGGAAATAGCCGCTGCTCGATTCGGACGAACGAAAATACAACTGATGGCCGCCTGCGCCGGCGCAGGTGGCCGTGCTGCCACACCTCGGCCCTCAGGGTAGAATGGCGCCATGAGTACCGACGAATTTGCCTCTGCGGCAGCTGGAGCGGTTTGCGGGCCACGGGCTCGATCGCGCCTCAACCCATGAGGCGTACACTGAAAGGAATGCAGCATTGAGCTCGACAGCAAGACGAACGGGAGTCCGGCTCGGGCGCGAAGAGCGCGTGGATAATATCCTGGCTGTGGCGCGCCAGGTCTTCGCCGAACGCGGCTACGAGAACACGGCCGTCTCCGAGATCGCTGCCCGCATTGGCATCGTCGAAGGCACAATCTACAAGTACTTTGAGACCAAGCGCGAGCTGCTGCTCAAGGTCATCGAATCCTGGTACCAGGAGCTGGTTACTGATTACGAGCGAAACCTAGCTGGGGTGGTCGGTGTGCACGGCCGCCTGCGCTTCCTCATCTGGCGCCACTTGCAAGCGATAGTCGACAACCCTGCCCTCACTCGTCTGATGTTCCGCGAGATCCGCTCGGAGGCAGACTACCCAGGGTCGAACCTGTATGACCTGAACAAGCACTACACCGGCCTGATCGTCGACGTTGTGCAGCAGGGCATCGATGACGGCACGTTCCGCGCCGACCTTCCGCTAGGCTTTGTGCGCGATATGATCTTCGGCGGGATCGAGCACCATACTTGGAGCTTTGTTGCCGGGCGTTCGCCGCTGGATGCGGAACAGGTCGCAGACCAGGTGATGTCCTTCGTGAGTTCCGGAATTCGCCGCGAGGACGTCGGGAACGCGCTGGACCGACAGATCCAGCGCTTGGAAGGGGTGGCCGACCGACTCGACAAAGTTCTCAAGAAATAGCAGGACGTTTCCTGACCGCCCGCGTCCCTGACACCGGGAGAAGAATCCTGGCTCGCTACGGAATGGTTCGCACGGTCGAAAGAATGCCGGTGATACCCCGGCCCCGAGACCATCGGTGCCACAGATGCCGCGCCGCTCCGCACAGACGGCCAGCAACAGCAGGCGGAACGCCTCTGTAGACCGCGTACAGCGCAGGCAAGGATTGCCGCAAGCCGGGGTCAACAGCGAGCCCTTCGACCGATGAACTCAAGCACCTGACGATTGAATTCGTCCGGCCTCTCGACAGACTTGCCAGCGATCGGCGCTGCTAAACGCCACGCTTCCCAACGGTACGACGCCGGAACTGTCCTGTGGCGCGCAAGACGCCGATCCGGTGAAGGCAATATTCAAGACGCCTGAAGCCAGCACTGGTGTTCCGCTTCGACGCAGGGTTGGTACGCTACCGTGCTGACGTAATTGGCCGGTATTGTCGCGTCTGGTATGCTGGCGCTTCTTCCCTGCCGGCTCCGGCTCCAGTACGGAGCGAAGCGTCGCGCGGCGCACGCCATTGGCCGATGCACGAATATCGCCCAGCACCCGGACCCTCGCCAACCAGCTATCAGCAATTTCTTCAGTCCTCGCGTAAATTCGCGACGATCGGTACACACCCGTGGCACCGACGCAGCAGAGCAAGCAGAGCAGCAGAGCAGCAGAGCAGCAGAGCAGCAGAGCAGCAGAGCAGCAGAGCAGCAGAGCAGCAGAGCAGCAGCAATAGAAATGCAAAGCCCGCTCCAAGGCGAGCGCCAATTCTGAAATCCCCAATCATTTTTATCATTCTTAATTTATAACTTGAGATAATTTCCCAGAAAACAAGTCAAGCATTCAATGCGAATGAGTATCTTCCGTTGACCAATGGTAGGCCTCCCGTAAGGATGAAATGAAAATTTCGTAGAAATATCCCTATCATGCAGGGATGTGTTTAACGATGTATGGAGACACCCTCCTTGAGAAAAGGCCAAGATGGCGCCGCCCAACTGTGACACTACCCAGGCCGATTCGTTGTCCGGCCGAGTGGATAGGCTCATTTGTCCCAAGCGATGTATGTATGAGGAGGAGGATTTGATGACGCCCCATATGCGTTCGGCTGGTTTGGTGGTCGTACGTCGCGTCACCACCGAGTGGCACTGCTTAGTCCTGCGCGCGTATCGGAACTGGGGTCTTCCCAAAGGCTTGCCGGAGCTCGAGGAAGGCCCACTACAGACGGCACTGCGTGAGACCAGAGAGGAGACGGGGTTATCTGGTCTCGAGCTTCATTGGGGTGAAGGCTATCGGGAAACTGAACCCTATGGTCGCGGCAAGATCGCGCGCTTCTATCTTGCCTTGTCGTCAAGCGGCGACGTGAGTTTGCCGATTAGCGCGGAACTCGGTCGGCCTGAGCACCATGAATTTCGATGGGTAACCTTTGCCGAGGCCAAGAAACTCCTGCCTGCCAGGTTCGAATCGATTCTTGAGTGGGCGGAGAGGACTGTCGGTATCTTAAGCTAGTCCAATGCGTCATTGAAAAAGCACCCCATTCATGGTTAGATCAGGTGCATGGGAAAAATGAATCTGACCGAGC
>NZ_JBWKQZ010000025.1:0-129557 GCF_059419025.1 Cupriavidus sp. GW821-FHT07C08 | reverse complement strand
TCTGGGCCTCTGGTTTAACCCACCTCAAGCCTAATCCACGTCGCTTGAGGTGCGGCAGGTCAATACATTCTGTCTAGGCCTTGTGGTTCGGCAACGGAGCGCCCTGCATCTCCTGCTCCTGCAGTTCGCGCCACGCGATCTTGCCGGTGGCGGAGCGCGGCAGGCGCTCGACAAACTGCACGATGCGCGGCGCCTTGTAGGTCGCCATGCTGGTGCGGCACCAGGCCAGCAACTCCTCCTCGGAAACGCCGGACCCCTCGCGCCGCACGATCACCGCCTTCACGGTCTCGCCTCGGTGCGGATCGCGCGCGGCGATCACGCAGACTTCCAGGATGGCTGGGTGGGTATGCAGGACTGCTTCCACCTCGGCCGGCCACACCTTGTAGCCCGAGGCATTGACCATGCGCTTGAGGCGGTCGCGCATGATGAAGTAGCCGTCGGCATCGACGCTGGCAAGGTCGCCGGTACGGAAGAAGCGCTTGCCGTCGATCGTGATAAAGCTCTCGGCATTGGCGGTTGGCTGGTTCCAGTAGCCCAGCATCACCTGCGCGCCGTGCACCACGATCTCGCCGACCTCGCCGCGCGGCACTTCAGCCAGCGTGGCGGGATCGATGACGCGCGCGTCGACGCCGTAGGTCGGCACGCCCAGGTGCCCGGAGCGCGGTGCAGCGAGCGGGTTGGCGATGATGAACGAGGCGGTCTCAGTCAGGCCGTAGCCTTCGACAAACTGCAGCCCGTAGCGCTCCTTCATCACCCGCGCGGTGCTGTCGGGCACCGCCGCGCCGCCGCCGACCACGCAGGCCAGGCTGCTCAGGTCGAATGACTCGGCACCACGCGGTCGCCGCGGCGCACGCCGCATGCCTGCTGCAGGTAGCCGGCCATGCGCTCCACCTGCGCCAGCAGTTCGGCATAGGTGGTGGCGCCGTGGTAGAACTGGACCGCGACCTTGTCGGGGAAGCGCCGGGCCGAGATCTCAAGGTTCTCGGCCAGCGTGGTGTGCGGCATATGGAAGACGCGCGGCACGTCGCCGAGCGCCACTGCGGCATCCACCGCAAGCGGGCCCGTGGGGGCGGCGGCGACGCCTGCATCGGGCAGATCGTTGTGGGTCATGGTTGCCTTCCCTGTCATGTTGCAGAGGTTCAGCCCGGCTTCAGGCCAGCGTGAAAGTCGGTACCGGGGCGCCGCCGTCGCTGGGCGAGAACTTCACCTGCACCTTCTGCCCGATCCGCACCGTGTCGAGGTCGCAGTCGACGATATGGGTCATCATGGTCACGCCTTCTTCCAGCTTCACGTAGGCGATGCAGAACGGAGTGGGGCCTGCGCGACGCGTCACGCTGAAGCTGTAGATGGTGCCGCGGCCGCTGGCCTGCTTCCACGAGGTAGTGCCCATGCAGAACGGGCACAGCACGCGCGGATACCAGTGGGGCTTGCCGCAGTCGTCGCAGACCTTGACCAGCAATTGCCCTTCGCGCGCGGCCTGCCAGAAGGGCAGGTTGTCGGGCTGTTCGTCAGGCGCCTTGTAGGCAATGGGGGGTATGTGGGGTCGTCATGTCATTGCTCCCGCGCATTATTCACGTTCAAGGATCAGGGTGGCGCTGCCGTGGCGCGAGCCCAGGTAGCCGCCGGTGCCTTGCGCCAGCGCCAGGTCGCAGTTGGCGACCTGCACCGCCGGGTGGGCCTCGCCGCGCAGCTGGCGCACGGCTTCGATGACCTTGGTGATGCCGCCGCGGTTGGCCGGATGGTTGTTGCACAGGCCGCCGCCGTCGGTGTTGAAGGGCAGCTTGCCGACGCCGGAGATCAGGTTGCCGTCGGCGACGAACCTGCCGCCTTCGCCTTTCTTGCAGAAGCCCAGGTCTTCCAGCTGCATTAGCACGGTGATGGTGAAGCTGTCGTAGATCGACGCGTACTTGATGTCGGCCGGCGTAACGCCCGCTTCGGCAAACGCCGTTGCGCCCGAGAAGCGCGCGCCGGACCAGCTCAGGTCGACTTCGCCACCGAGCTGGCCCTTGATGTACTCGCCGGCGCCGCGGATCTTCACCTTGGGCCGCTTCAGCGTGGCGGCGATTTCCGGGCGCGCCACGATCAGCGCGCCGCCGCCGTCCGATACCACGCAGCAGTCGAGCTTGCGCAGCGGATCGGAAATCATCGGCGAGTTCAGCACGTCCTCGACCGTGACCACGTCGCGCAGCATGGCATGGGGGTTGTGCTGGGCGTGGTGCGACGCGGCCACCTTGACCCAGGCGAGCTGCTCGGCAGTGGTGCCGTATTCGTGCATATGGCGCATGGCCGCCATCGCGTACAGGTTGACGGTGACCGGGCTGAAGGGGCTCTCGAACGGCGCGTCGGGCAGGTTGGCGCCCCAGTTGCGCGCCTGGGTGCCGCTGGAGCCTTCCGAGCGCGGGCGCCCCGCCAGCGTGATCAGGGCCACGTTGCACTTGCCGGCAGCGATGGCCTGCGCCGCGTGCGAGACATGGACCAGGTAGGCCGAGCCGCCGGTGTCGGTGGAATCGACATGGCGCACCTTGAGGCCGAGATAATCGACCATGTTGACCGCGCCCAGCCCCGGAGCGTCGCCGGCGCAGAAGTAGCCGTCCACGTCGGCCAGCGTCAGGCCCGCGTCTTGCAGCGCGCCCTTGGCGCTTTCAGCGTGCAGTTGCGCCACCGACTTGTCCGGTGCCTTGCGGGTCGGGTGCTCATAGGCCCCGACGATATAGGCCTTGCCGTTGATGCTCATCATTTCTCCTCTCGTGCGTCAAATGGTGCTACGCATGGATATTGCAGCGGTTTGGTCATTCTGTCCTGAGGGACCTGAAGACCGACTTACCGGACGGCCTCCACGATCTCTTGCGGGTCCGCGAAGATCTCCGCCGAGGTGTAGACCGGACCGAACGGCACCTTGCCGCCCTGGCACTGTGCGATCTCTTCCTTGGTGCGCGCCTTGCTGAAAGACTCGATGGCGTCGATCACTTGCTGCGTGTTGCGCACCCGCGCGGCGTTGGCGGCGTTCCAAATGAAGCGCAGCCGGGTGCAGGCGTAGGCAGGATTGGGGGGCGCGGCGCTCAGTTCACCGCGCGCGTCTTGCCTTCCCAGTGCGGCGCGCGCAGGTCGCGCTTGAGGATCTTGCCCGCGCCGGACAGCGGCATTGCCTGGCGGAACTCCACCGTCTTGGGGCATTTGTAGCCGGCAATATGCGCGCGGCAATGTTCCTGGATTTCCGCTGCGGTTGCCTGCATGCCGGGCTTGAGCACCACTACCGCGTGCACGGCCTCGCCCCATTTCTCATGCGGCACGCCGATCACGGCGCTCATCGCCACGGCGGGGTGGCGGCCGAGCACGTTCTCCACTTCCGCTGAATAGACGTTTTCGCCGCCGCTGACGATCATGTCCTTGAGGCGGTCGACGATAAAGATATAGCCCCGGTCATTCATGTAGGCGCCGTCGCCGGTGTGCAGCCAGCCGTCCTGCAGGGCCTTGGCGGTGTCTTCCGGGCGGTTCCAGTAGCCGGGCGTGACGCCGGCGCTGCGCACCAGGATCTCGCCCACGGTGCCGCGCGGCACCTCATTGCCGTCGGGGTCGACGATCTTCACTTCGATGCCGATGCCGGCGCATCCGGCGGACAGGTGCAGGCCTTGCGCGCGCGCCGCCGGGCTGTGGTTCTCGGGCGGGTTGGTGGTGACGATCATGGATTCGGTCATGCCGTAGGAGTGGGCGAAGTCCACGCCCGGCAGTTTCTCCATGGTCTGCTCCAGCACGGCCGCGCTGATGGCGGAAGCACCGTAGCCCAGGCGGCGCACACTGCTCAGGTCGCGCTTCGGGAAATCGGGATGGCCGATCAGCATCTGGATCATGGTCGGCACCAGCGCCAGTTCGGAAATGCGCTCGCGCTCGATGGTCTCCAGCATTTCGCGCGGCTCGAACATCGGCATGATCACGTGCGTCTCGCCTGCCAGGAACTGGTTCAGCACGCGCGCCATCGACGCAACATGGAAGAACGGATTGACATGCAGCGCACGGCCGCCGCGCAGCGGCGGGGTATCCGCCATGCGCTGCAGGCAGCCGCACCACAGCGTGCTGTGGGTCTGCATCACGCCCTTGGGGAAGCCCGTGGTGCCGCCGGTGTACATGATGACGGCAAGGTCGTCGCCGCCGCGCTGGACGTCGGGCACCGGGGCGCTTTGCGCGACCAGCTGCTCGAACGACAGCATGCCGTCGGGCGCATCGCCGTCGCCGGCATGGATCAGCACCGGCGTGCGTTTGGCCGTCTCGCGGATGCCCGCGGCCATCGGCAGGAACTGGTCGTCGATCACCAGGATTCCGGTATCGCAGTCATCCAGCGAATAGACCACTTCAGGCACGCTCCAGCGCACATTGACCGGATTGAGCACGCCGCCGCCCCACCAGGCAGCCATGGCGTACTCGAGGTAGCGGTCAGAGTTCTGCGCCAGGATGCCGATGCGGTCGCCCGGCTGCATGCCGAGCGCTTGCAGCGCGCCGGCCAGGCGCGCCACGCGGTCGCCGAATTCACGGTAAGTGCGGTGCCGGCCGCGGAAGATGGTGACGACTTGGTCGGGCTGCTGCTGCAGCGAGCGGTGCAGGGCTCTGGTCAGGTACAAGGTTGTCTCCGTTGTCTCTAGTCTGTGCATGAGGTGCCGCGAGTACTGCCGATCTTAAGCCGGGGCTTGCATTCGAAATTTCCAGATTGTGGGATTCGCAGGTGATGTTCCCATCGCCAGAGGCTCTGCCGGACCTTGCTTCGCGGCGCTCCTGAGCCGCCTGCCTCGCGCTGGGGCATGCGCGGCAGCGAAGACCTGGGCGGGGGCTTGCGCGCCGCGTTCGGGCTGGAGCAGGGCTTTTCCGCTGACAGCGGCACGGCCACCAACCCGCAGTTCCGCAATGCCTTTGTCGGCCTGCAGGGCAGCTTCGGCGCGATCGCGCTGGGGCGGCTGGATTCTGCCACCATCGTCGGCTCGCCGATCTATTCGCAGGTGACGCAGAACATCGACTTCGTCATCCATGATGCGGGCGCCACCGCCATCGGCACCAAGGTGCTGAACGCGCGCAACCGCGTGTCGAACGCGCTGGGCTATATGACGCCGGAGTTCGGCGGCTTTTCAGTGCGGGCGCGCGTGAACCTGGCGGGACCCGATCCGGCCACGCCCAACGCCAGGTCGCCGGTGCAGGCCGAGGATGACTTCCGCCAGTACGACCTTGGCCTTAACTACGCTGCCGGCAACTTTGCCGCGGGCGTGGGCTATTCGCGCGATGCCAAGGCCGGCGGGCTGGTGGCCAATGATTTCCGCGACAAGGTGCAGGCCGCAGCGTCGTACGACTTTACCGTGGTCAATATCTACGGCATCTACGGGCGCGACCGCTACGCGGGCACTGCCGCCACGCGCACCGACGTGCCTTACTGGCTGGTTGGCTTCACCGTGCCCTATGGCGCCCACAAGCTCACCGTGAACTACATGGAGCGCGCGGTACAGCGCGACCCGCAGGGCAGGCTCAAGAAGGTGCAGGCCGGCTACGGCTACAGCCTGAGCAAACGCACCATGCCCTACGTATTCTTCGATCGCGAGGATCCCAACTCGCACAAGCCCGGTGACACCGTGACCACGGTCGGCATCGGCATCCAGCACAAATTCTGATAATGGCCCTTCCTTATTCGCTGACTGAACCGGCTGGCGCGGCGCTGCCGCTGGTGGTGGACTCCCCGCACAGCGGGCTGATGCATGCCGAGACCCTGCCGCTGGCGGCGCCCCCCGAAGCCCTGCTGACGGGCTGGGATGCCTATGTCGACCAGCTGTTCGCGCATGCGCCGATGGTGGGCGGCACGCTGCTATGCGCGGGCTTTCCGCGCTGGATGGTCGACGTCAACCGCGCCCGCGACGACATCGATCCGGCGCTGATCGACGGCGCCATGCCCTATGCCGTGCAGCCCAGCGACAAGTCCGGGCGCGGCATGGGTGTGCTGCGCCGGCTGGCGCTGCCGGGCGTGTCGGTGTACGCCGCGCCGCTGTCGCCGGACATGGCGGAGTACCTGCTGAAGACCTACTACGATCCCTACCACGCCGCGCTATCCGGCCTGCTGGCGCAGCACCATGCGCGTACGGGCGCGGTGTGGCATATCGACTGCCATTCGATGAAATCGCGCGGCAATGCGATGAACGTGGACAATGGCGCGGAGCGGCCTGACTTTGTGATCAGCAACGGCGACGGCGCCACCTGCTCGCCTGCATTTATCGAGCTGGTGGCGCAGTGCCTGCGCGGCTTCGGCTACCGGGTGGGCATCAACTGGCCGTACAAGGGGGCGGAGCTGATCCGTGCCTATGCGGACCCGGCGCACGGCCGCCACAGCCTGCAGATCGAAATCAACCGCGCGCTTTATATGGACGGGGCAAGGTTCGCGCAGCACCGCGGCTTCGCAGTGCTGCGGGGCCATCTCGACCAGTTGCTGGAGGCGGTGGCGGCATATATCCGCGAGGCACTGGCGCGATGATGGCGCGGCGCGCTCAGATCACCTTGCCCGGATTCATCAGCCCCTGCGGATCAAGCGCGCCCTTGATCGCGCGCATCATCGCCAGCTCGACCTCGCTCTTGTAGAGCCGGTTTTCCTCGCGCTTGAGCTGGCCCAGCCCGTGCTCGGCGGAAATCGAGCCGTTATGCGAGCGCACGCTGTCGTGCACGATGCGGTTGACCTGGGCCTGGTGCGTCAGGAATTCTTCGTGATCGACGCCTTCCGGCGGCGATACGT
This sequence comes from Cupriavidus sp. GW821-FHT07C08, assembly GCF_059419025.1. Taxonomy (NCBI): domain Bacteria; kingdom Pseudomonadati; phylum Pseudomonadota; class Betaproteobacteria; order Burkholderiales; family Burkholderiaceae; genus Cupriavidus; species Cupriavidus sp. GW821-FHT07C08. The sequence goes on along the minus strand of NZ_JBWKQZ010000025.1, from coordinate 122,806 downwards.
TGTAGTGCAGGTTGCCGTCGCCGAGGTGGCCGAAGGTCACCATGCGCGCGCCGGGGAAGGCGTTCTGCAGCAGCGCGTCGGTGGTCTCGATAAAGTCCGCCACGCGCGACACCGGCACGGCGATATCGTGCTTGATGTTCTTGCCGTCTTCCACCTGCGCCAGCGGGATATGTTCGCGCAGGTTCCAGAAATCGCGCGATTGCTGCACCGATTCCGCCACCACCGCGTCGGCGACCACGCCGGCATCGAAGGCGGCCGACATCATGGTTTCGAAGATACCGCGCGCATGGGCTTCGCTTTCGCTGTCGGACAGTTCCAGCAGCACCAGCTGCGGGTGGATGTCTGCGAACGGATAGCGCAGCTGCGGGAAGTACCGCGTCACCAGCGTCATGCTGAGCGCGGACATCAGCTCGAACCCGGTCAGCATGGCGCCCGCATGCGATTGCGCGATGGCCAGCAGCGCCAGCGCGGCACGCGGGCTCGGCACCGCGGCGAGCGCGGTGACCGAGGCGCGTGGCAGCGGGAACAGCTTCATCACCGCGGCGGTGATGATGCCCAGCGTGCCTTCGGCGCCGATAAAAAGGTCGCGCAGGTCGTAGCCGGTGTTGTCCTTGCGCAGCCCGCGCAGGCCGTGCCAGATTTCGCCCGACGGCGTCACCACTTCCAGGCCCAGGCACAGCTCACGCGTGTTGCCGTAGCGCAGCACCGCGGTGCCGCCGGCATTGGTCGACAGGTTGCCGCCGATGGTGCAGCTGCCTTCGGCCGCCAGGCTCAGCGGAAACAGCCGGCCGTGCTCGCGCGCCACGTCCTGCAGGTGCTGCAGCACCACGCCGGCCTCGACCGTGATGGTGTTGTTGAGCGGATCCACCTGGCGGATGCGGTGCAGCCGCTGCAGCGAGATCACCACCTGCTCTTGCCCGGCCACCGGCGTGGCACCGCCGCACAGGCCGGTGTTGCCGCCTTGCGGCACCACGGCGATCTTGCGCGCATGGCAGGCATGGACCACCTCTGCGACCTCCTCGGTGGTGCCGGGGCGCAGCACCGCCAGCGCCTCGCCGCGATAGCGCTTGCGCCAGTCGGTCAGGTAGGGTGCCTTGTCGGCGGCATCGGTCAACACGTGCTGCGCACCCAGCGCGGCGCGGCACAGTGCGAGGAAGGAGTCTTGAGGCGAGGTCATGGCGATGGCGGAATGGGGGTCAGGACTTGGGCGCGGCTGGCTTGCCGGCCGCCCGGGCGCGGCGCTTGTAGGGGCGCAGGTACAGGATGGTGCTGGTGAAGAACACCAGCGTCAGCGCCACTTCCACCCACGCCAGCGTGGACGAGGGGGCGCGGTCGCTGGTGGCGCGCACGATGCCCTCGGTGAAGAACAACAGGATCAGCATCGACGACCACTGCATGGTGTAGCGGTTGCGCGTCAGCACGCCGCGCAGCGGCAGCAGCAGCGGCAGGAACTTGATGATCAGCCACGAGCCGCCGGGGCGCAGCGGCGCCAGGAACCATTCCCAGGCAATGCACAGCACCATCAGCGCCAGCAGGCTGCCCACGCTGAAGCGGTACAGCAAGGGGCTGTGCAGCGCCTGGTCGCTCTCGGGGATGGGGCTCATGCCGCGTCTCCCGCCAGGCGCAGCGCGGTCTGCGCCAGCCGCCGGCCCATGGCGATGGCCAGTCCCGATTCGTCTTCCGTGACCGGGCCGCGGTTGTCGCCGTGGGCATGGTGGCTGGGGCCGTAGGGCGTGCCGCCCGAGGCCGTGGTCATCAGGCCCTTCTCGGAATACGGCAGGCCCAGGATCAGCATGCCGTGGTGCAGCAGCGGCAGCATCATCGACAGCAGCGTGGTTTCCTGCCCGCCGTGCAGGCTGCCGGTGGCGGTGAACACGCAGGCCGGCTTGCCGGTCAGCGCACCCGACAGCCACTGCGCCACGGTGCCGTCCAGGAAGTATTTCATCGGCGCGGCCATGTTGCCGAAGCGGGTGGGGCTGCCCAGGGCCAGGCCGGCGCATTCCTCCAGGTCGCGCAACTCGGCATAGGGCGGGCCGTCGGCCGGGATATCGGACGCGGTGGCCTCGCACACGGTGGAAACCGGCGGCACGGTGCGCAGCCGGGCCTGGGCGCCGGGGACGCTGTCGATACCGTTGGCAATCAGTTCGGCAAGTTTGCGGGTGCTGCCGTGGCGGCTGTAATACAGGACGAGGATGTCGGTCATGGAGCGGGATGGCCGGCGGTGGCGGGGTGGTGTTGCGCGAAGGGTGCCGGAAGCAATGCGCGTATTATAGATGCGCCCCCCGCGCCATCTCCCATCGGCTTCGCGCCCCCGGTGCCGCGGGCCGCCTGTTTATCCGTCAGAACCAGATCCAGGAGGTTGTTTGCGCATGATTGGACCCCGCGTTGCCCGCCTGCGCCGGGAATGGAACCTGCAGAAGGTACGCGCCCTGGCGCGCTATGCACTGCGCCGCGCCGGCGAAGACCGGCTGCCGCAGGTCTCGGCCAGCCTGACCTTCACCACCGTGCTGGCCGTGGTGCCGGTGCTGACGGTGGCGTTCGCGCTGCTGGCCGCGTTCCCGGTGTTTCGCGACTTCCGCAACGCCATCGAGTCGTTCCTGTTCCAGAACCTGATCCCCGGCAACGTCAGTGAATCAATCCAGCGCTACCTCGGCATGTTCGCCAAGAGCGCGCGCGGGCTGACCGCAATGGGCCTGGGCGGGTTGATGGTCACCTCGGTGCTGACCATGCTGACCGTGGAAGACGCGCTCAATGCGATCTGGCGCGTCAAGCAGCGCCGCCCGCTGGCGCAGCGGGTGCTGGTGTTCTGGGCGGTGCTGACCTTCGGGCCGGTACTGATCGGCGCGAGCCTGTCGATCAGCTCCTACCTGATCTCGGTCTCGGCGGGCTATGTCGGCACCATGCCGGTGGGGCTGGGGCTGCTGGTTGGCGCGACGCCGGTGCTGCTGTCGGCGCTGGCCTTCGCCTTCCTGTACACGGCGGTGCCCAATGCCTATGTCGAATGGCGCGATGCCATCGTGGCGGGCCTGGTGGCGGCGATCGCGTTCGAGTTTGCCAAGCGCGGCTTCGGCTATTTCATCACGCATATCCCGACTTACACGGCGGTCTACGGCACCTTCGCGGCGCTGCCCATCTTCCTGCTCTGGATCTACCTGAGCTGGCTGGTGACGCTGCTGGGTGCGACCATCGCCGCCAACCTGCCGGTGATCCGGCAGGGCTACTGGCGCCGCCGCACCTTTGCTGGCAGCGAGTTCTTCGACGCGCTGGGCGTGCTGCTGCTGCTCTACCGCGCGCGCGACGAAGTGCCGCGCAGCGTCGGCGAACTGGACCTGGGCCGCAAGCTGCGGGTCGAGGCTGATTACCTGTCGGGCCTGCTGGGCAAGCTCAAGGCCATGCACCTGATCGGACGCCTGCAGCAGGAGCGCGGCCAGGCCCACTGGGCGCTGTTGTGCGATCCGTCGCAGGTGACGCTGCGGACGTTGCATGACCGGTTGGTGCTGAACCTGCCGCGGCTGCCGCGCACGGCGCTGGCGCAGCAGCTGCGCGGCGCCGATGCGCTCAGGTCGATCCTGGACAATCCGCGTCTGGATCAGACGCTGGAGGCGGTGTTCCGGCAGCAGCCGGCCGATCTGCCGCCGACCGAAGGGGATGGGGGGAGCCACCCGCAGCGGCGCACGCTGGAAGTGGTGCCGCCGGGCTGGCATGGGCAGGTGTAAGGCCCGGGCCAGCCCGGCGACAGTGAAGTTGCCTAGAACGGAATCCTGCCCCGCCAGATATCGGCATACATCACCCAGTCTCCCATCAGGCTGTAAAGCGGATGCCGGAACGTCGCCGGCCGGTTCTTCTCGAAACCAAAGTGCCCGACCCAGGCAAAGGCGTAACCTGCCAGCACAGCGGCGAGCAGCCACCACGCATTGCCGGTGACCACCAGCGCCACCAGGCACAGCAGCGCCACCGTCGACCCGGCAAAATGCAGCCGCCGGCAGGTACGGTTCTGGTGTTCGGTCAGGTAGTAGGGATAAAAGGCCGCGAAGTTCTCGAACTCGCGCGCGCGGGCGTGGGCCATGGCTGTCTCCGGCAGGTCTTGTTTTGTGCAGTGTAGACCTTCTGCGCCGAGGTGCCGGGAGGCTGGCCGCCGGCGTGGCCGGCCAGCCATCCGCGGCCAGGCTTAGCCGGCCGCGACCACCTTGCGCGCAAACGCCGCCAGCGCGTCCAGCACTTCATCCGGGCGTTCGCCCATCAGCGCGTGGCCACACGGCACCGTCACCAGGCTTGCCTTGGCCATCTTGCCGGCCAGCGCCTGGGCCGCCTTGGGCGACGTCATCATGTCCTTGGTGCCGGTGATGAACAGCGCGGGGCAGGCGACTGCGGCCGCGGCCTCTTCGCCATGGGCGTAGGCATTGCAGGCCGAAAAGTCATTGTGGAACACATGGGCCTGCGGGTTGTTGCGCGACACGCGCTCCATCAGCCGCTGGCTGCCGCCGTGCATCCACGCGCCCGGCCCGGGCGAAGACGGCTTGTTGGCCAGGCTCGAATGCGACCAGGTGTTGACCATGGCGATGGCCTCGCCCTCGCGGTTGAGCGAGGCGTCCAGCAGCGCGTCCGAGACCTTCATCGGGTAGGCCGTCGCGAGCAGGGCGATGCCGCGCACCGCCTGCGCATGCCGCGCCGCGCATTCCAGCGCGATCAGCGAGCCCATGCTGTGGCCGAACACGAAGGCCGGCGCCTTCACGCCGGCGGCCGCCACCAGCGCCATGACCCAGTCGGCCATGGCCTCGACGGTGGCCAGCGGCGCGCCCTTGCTGCGGTTGTGGCCCGGCAGGTCCACCGCCAGCACCGAGAAGCCGTGGTTGGCAAACCAGCGCGTCTGCAGGGCCCACACGCTGTGGTCGTTCTGCGCGCCGTGGACGAACACGGCGCAGGGCAGGGCGGGGTCGAAGGGTTTGCCGCCGGTATAGGCGTAGGCCGGCTGGCTAGCAATGGTCAGTTCCATCAGGCTTGCCCTCCCTTGCCGCTCATGGCCTTCTCGGCCGCCTTCAGGCCGCGCTTGAGATCGTCGATCAGGTCATCCGGGTCTTCCAGCCCGATCGACAGCCGGATCGTGCCCTCGGTGATGCCGGCCGACTGCAGTGCCGCCGCGTCCATGCGGAAGTGCGTGGTCGAGGCCGGGTGGATTACCAGCGAGCGCGCGTCGCCGACGTTGGCCAGGTGCGAGAACAGCGACATGCTCTCGATAAAGCGCTGGCCGGCCACGCGGTTGCCCTTCAGGTTGAAGCTGAACACCGCGCCGCAGCCGCGCGGCAGCAGGCGCTTGGCCAGTTCGTAGTCGGGGTGCGATTCCAGTTCCGGGTAGGACACCGACTCCACCATCGGGTGCGAGACCAGGAACTGCACCACCTTGCGGGTGTTGTCGACATGCCGGCTCATGCGCAGCGGCAGCGTCTCCACGCCCTGCAGCAGCTGCCAGGCGGCCATCGGGTTCATGCAGGCGCCGAAGTCGCGCAGGCCCTCGCGGCGCGCGCGCAGCAGGAAGGGTGCCACCGTGCTTTCCTCGGTGAACACCATGTTGTGGAAGCCCTCGTACGGCTCGGACAGCTCCGGGAAGCGCCCGGAGGCCTCGAAGTCGAAGGTGCCGCCTTCGACCAGCACGCCGCCGATGGTGGTGCCGTGGCCGCCCAGAAACTTGGTGGCCGAATGGTAGAGCAGGCCGGCGCCGTGATCGAACGGGCGCAGCAGGTAGGGCGTGGTGAAGGTGGAATCCACCAGCAGCGGGATGCCGTTGTCCTGGCCCAGCTGCGCCAGCGTCGGGATATCCAGCACGTCCAGCCCCGGGTTGCCCAGGGTCTCGCCGAACAGCAGCCGGGTATTGGGCCGGATCGCGGCGCGCCAGGCGTCGATGTCGCGCGCCTTGACAAAGGTGGTCTCGATGCCGAAGCGGCGCAGCGTGTAGTGCAGCAGGTTGTGCGAGCCGCCGTACAGCGCCGACGAAGCCACCACGTGCGAGCCCGCGCCCATCAGCGTGGCCACCGCCAGGTGCAGCGCGGCCTGGCCCGAGGCCGTGGCAATGGCGCCGGCGCCGTTCTCCAGCGCGGCGACGCGCTCTTCCAGCACGGCCACGGTGGGGTTGGAAATACGGGAGTAGACGTGCCCCGCGCGCTCCATGTTGAACAGCGACGCGGCGTGCTCGCTGTCGCGGAACACGAAGGACGTGGTCAGGTGGATGGGGGTGGCGCGGGCCCCGGTGGCGGGGTCTGGCGCGGCGCCGGCGTGCAGCGCCAGCGTATCGAATCGGGTTCCGGACATGGTCGGTCGGCCTTGAGTTGTCTCCGGCCAGCATCGTAGCACCGTGCGCCCGCCGACGCCCGCAAACCGGCCTCCCGCTTTACTTTGACGGCGGGTTTGGGCTAGGATCGGCCAACGGGGCGCTACGATGCAGAGTGCGCCCGCACACCCATAGACAGATAACAATGTGACCGGTATCGCCCCCTGTGCCCCCGGCCGGAGCGATGCCCTCAGTTTGAGCGCAGGCAGCGGAGACCAACATGAAAGTCAGCGACATCCTCCAGATCAAGGGCAATACGCTCTATACCGTGACGCCTGACACCTCCTTGCTGGTAGCCGTCCACACCATGGCCGAGCACGATATCGGCTCGCTGGTGGTGATGGAATACGGCGACCTGGTCGGCATGCTGACCTTCCGCGAGATCATCGAGACGCTGGCCCGAAATAATGGCAACGTCGGCAGCACCAGCATCCGCAAGGTGATGGACGATGCGCCGCTGACCTGCACCATGGAGACCGACGTCAACGAGGTCCGCCGCATGATGCTGGAGCGTCACACCCGCTACCTGCCGGTGCTCGACAACCGCACGCTGATGGGCGTGATCTCCTTCTACGACGTCGCCAAGGCCGTGGTCGAGGACCAGAGCTTCGAGAACAAGATGCTCAAGGCCTATATCCGCGACTGGCCGGAAGAGCACGCCGAGTAATTGCGCCGGGCCCCCCCCGGCTGAAGCTTCCTTCGGAAATACCCTCGGTTGGCGCCACGCAGCCGTGGCGGGGTGGCGGCCGAACCGCGGCTACGGCACACTAGCCGGCGTTCCCATTTCGGCGGCGGTCCCCTGACCGACCGGCCCATCCATGAGCCAACACAGCCAGTTCCGACTGCTCGGCCTGCGCCGCTTCGCCCCGTTCTTCTGGACCCAGTTCCTTGGGGCGATGAACGACAACGTCTTCAAGGTCGCCTTCACCTCGCTGGTGACCTACCACACGGCGCTGTTCGAGGGCGTGGACGCGCGCAGCGCGGCCTTCCTGATCTCGGCCATCTTTATCGCGCCGTTCGTGCTGTTTTCCGCCACCAGCGGGCAGATCGCCGACAAGCTGGAGAAGTCGCGCCTGATCCGGCTGGTCAAGTCGCTGGAAATCGCCATCATGCTGCTGGGCCTGGCCGGCTTTGCCTGGCACAGCGCGCCGCTGCTGTACGCCGGCACCTTCCTGATGGGGCTGCATTCCACGCTGTTCGGGCCGGTCAAGTTTGCCTACCTGCCGCAGCACCTGGATGAAAGCGAGCTGGTCGGCGGCAACGGGATGGTGGAGATGGGCACCTTTGTCGCGATCCTGATCGGGACGCTGATCGGCGGCGAGCTGGCCGGGCTGCAGCAGGGCGGGGCCATCGTGGGCCCGATGTACGTGGGCGCGGTGTGCGTGGTGATCGCGGTGGCAGGGCGGCTGGTGTCGGGCCGCATCCCGGTCTCGCCGGCGCCGCAGCCGGACCTGCGCATCAACTGGAACCCGTTCTCCGAGACCTGGCGCAACCTGGTGCTGGCGCACGGCAACCGCACGGTATTCCTGAGCCTGCTCGGCATTTCGTGGCTGTGGTTCCTGGGCGCCACCTTCCTGACCTCGTTCTTCAGCTATGCCAAGGATGTGCTGGGCGGCGACCAGAACGTGGTGACGCTGCTGCTGGCGGTGTTCTCGCTGGGCATCGGCACCGGTTCACTGCTGTGCGAGCGCTTGTCCGGGCGCCATGTCGAGATCGGCCTGGTGCCGTTCGGCTCGATTGGCATGACGGTGTTCGCGGTCGACCTGTACTTTGCCAGCCAGGGGCAGGCACCCGTGGCGCTGAGCGGCATCGGCGGCTTCCTGGCCGAGCCGCGCCACTGGCGCGTGCTGGTGGACCTGTTCCTGCTGGCCATGTTCGGCGGCTTCTACAGCGTGCCGCTGTACGCGCTGATCCAGAGCCGCAGCGCACCCACGCACCGCGCCCGCATCATCGCCGCCAACAACATCCTGAACAGCTTCTTCATGATTGCCGCTTCGCTGCTGGGCGTGGCGATGACGCGGGCGGGCTACAGCATCCCGCAGCTGTTCCTGGTGGTGGGGCTGCTCAATGCGGTGGTGGCGGTCTACATCTACTCGCTGGTGCCGGAATTCCTGCTGCGCTTTATCGCGTGGATCCTGGTCCATACCCTCTACCGGCTGCGCCGCGTCAACGCCGAACGCATTCCCGCCGATGGCCCGGCCGTGCTGGTCTGCAACCACGTCAGCTTTGCCGACGCGGTGGTGCTGATGGCCTGCAGCCCACGCCCGGTGCGCTTCCTGATGGACCACAACATCTTCAGGGTGCCGCTGCTGTCGTGGTTCTTCCGCCAGGCCCGGGCGATCCCGATCGCGCCGGCGCACGAGAATCCGGACATGCTCAGGCGTGCCTATGACAGCGTGGCGCAGGCGCTGGACGAGGGGGATCTGGTCTGCATCTTCCCCGAAGGCAAGATCACCGCCACCGGTGAGATCAACCCGTTCAAGCAGGGCGTGCAGCAGATCATCCGGCGCACGCCGGTGCCGGTGGTGCCGATGGCGCTGCGCGGGCTGTGGGGCAGCTTCTTCTCGCGCAAGGGGGCACCGGCGATGTCGCGGCCGTTCCGGCGCGGCATCCTGAACCGGCTGGAACTGGTGGTGGGCGAGCCCGTGCCGCCCGAGGCCGCCACCCCGGAAGGGCTGCAGCAGATGGTGCAGGCCCTGCGCGGCGACTGGCGCTAAATCCGTTGTGCGGAACCCGAATCCACGATGATCACGCTCTATACCTTTGGCCCCGCCTTCGGGCTGCCCGACGCCAGCCCCTTCGTCACCAAGGCCGAGATGCTGCTCAAGCTGGCCGGCCTGCCTTACCAGGCGCGCCGCGGCAGCCTGCGGCGCGCGCCCAAGGGCAAGCTGCCTTACCTGGACGACATGGGCCGGATCGTGGCGGATTCCACCATGATCCGCTGGCATATCGAGAAGACCTACCACATCGATTTCGACGCCGGCCTGAGCGCGGCCGAGCGCGGCATCGCCTGGGCCGCCGAGAAGCTGATGGAAGACCACCTGTACTGGGCAGTGGCGCGGGTGCGCTGGCTGGACCAGGCCAACTTCGACAAGGGGCCGGCCCAGTTCTTCCGCGGCGTGCCGGCGCCGGTGCGCGGCCTGGCCGAGCGGCTGGTGCGCTACAAGGTGCGCAAGACGCTGTGGGGGCAGGGCCTGGGCCGGCATAGCGAAGAAGACCTGGTGGCGCTGGCCAGCAAGGGCGTGACCTCGATCGCCGACATCCTGGGTGACAAGCCCTACCTGATGGGCAACGCGCCATGCGGGGCCGACGCCACGCTGTTTGCCTTTGCCGGCAGCCTGCTGTGCCCCGTATTCGACACTCCGATCCGCACCGCGGCCGAGGGGCATGCCAACCTGGTGGCCTATATGGAGCGGATGCGCGCCGATTTCTACCCCGAACTGGCGCTGGAAAGCGCCGCCGCCTGAGCCTGTCGGGCCGCCCTGCGGCCGCCCGAGGCCCGCCATTGGCCTTACAATGGAGACCTTCCCCAATTCCTGTGCGGTTTCCATCATGTCCGGCAACACCCTTGGCCTGCTTTTCACTGTTACCACCTTCGGCGAATCGCACGGGCCTGCCATCGGCGCGGTGGTGGACGGCTGCCCGCCGGGCATGGCGCTGACCGAGGCCGACATCCAGGGCGACCTGGACCGCCGCCGGCCCGGCACCTCGCGCCACGTCACGCAACGCCAGGAAGCCGACCAGGTCGAGATCCTGTCCGGCGTGTTCGAGGGCAAGACCACCGGCACCCCGATCTGCCTGCTGATCCGCAATACCGACCAGCGCAGCAAGGACTACGGCAATATCGTCGAGACCTTCCGCCCGGGCCATGCCGACTACACCTACTGGCAGAAGTACGGCATCCGCGACCATCGCGGCGGCGGCCGCTCGTCGGCGCGCCTGACCGCGCCGGTGGTGGCGGCCGGGGCGGTGGCCAAGAAATGGCTGCGCGAAAAGTACGGCACCGAGATCCGGGGCTATATGTCGCAGCTGGGCGAGATCGCCGTGCCCTTCACGGACTGGTCGCATGTGCCGCAGAACCCGTTCTTCGCGGCCAATGCCGACGTCATCCCTGAACTGGAAACCTATATGGACGCGCTGCGCCGCGACGGCGACTCCGTCGGCGCGCGCATCGAGGTGGTGGCCAGCAATGTGCCGGTGGGCCTGGGCGAGCCGCTGTTCGACAGGCTCGACGCCGACATCGCCCACGCCATGATGGGCATCAACGCGGTCAAGGGCGTGGAGATCGGCGCCGGCTTCGACAGCGTGGCCCAGCGCGGCAGCGTCCATGGCGACGAGCTGACCGCCGAGGGCTTCCGCACCAACAATTCCGGTGGCGTGCTGGGCGGTATCTCCACCGGCCAGGACGTCACCGTGTCGCTGGCGATCAAGCCGACGTCTTCCATCCGCACCCCGCGCGAATCGATCGACAAGGCCGGCAATGCCGCCACCGTCGAGACCTTCGGCCGCCACGACCCGTGCGTGGGCATCCGCGCCACGCCGATCGCCGAGGCCATGCTGGCGCTGGTGCTGATCGACCACGCCCTGCGCCATCGCGCCCAGTGCGGCGACGTCAAGGTCGATACGCCGCGCATTCCCGCGCAGGCCGGCCAGACGCCTTGATCTGACCTCGCGTTGGCCACGCCTTTCGCGGGCGGCGGCGCCACCGGCGCCGGCCGCCCCGACTACGCCCGTTTCGGGCTCTTCTACCTTGGCTACTACGGCTACGTCGGCCTGATTTCGCCGTACGTCAGCCTGTATTTCGCCGACCGCGGCTTCAACCCGGTGCAGATCGGCGTGCTGATGGCGAGCTTCCAGGTCAGCCGCATTTTCGGGCCCTACCTGTGGGGCTGGCTGTCCGACGTGATGCATACGCGCGTGCGCATCCTGCGCGTGAGCGCGTTCACCTCGTTGCTGGCTTTCCTGATGCTGCCGGGTGTGGGCAGCTACGGCGGCATGATGGCGATGATGCTGACGCTGAGCCTGTTGACCAGCGCGATGTCGCCGCTGGGCGATGCCCTGACCATCTCCACACTGCGCCGCCACGGCGCCTTCGATCATAGCTACGGCCGCATCCGCATGTTCGGCTCGGTCGGCTTTATCGGCGCGGTGCTGGCCGGCGGGGCGCTGTTCGAGGCGGTCGGCATGCGCGCCTTCCCGTGGGTGGCCAGCACGCTGCTGGCGATCCTGGCAGGAGTGGTGCTGACCATGCGCGACGCCGCCGCCGACGGCCCGCACACCGCGCCGCCGCGCGCCTTGCCGCTGCTGCGCCGCCCGGACGTGGCCTGGTTCCTGGCGTCAGCCTTCCTGATGATGTTCGCGCACGCCGCACTCTATGTGTTCTATTCGCTGTGGCTGGCACAGCTGGGCTACAGCAAGTTCGCCATTGGCGTGATGTGGACCATCGGCGTGGTGGCCGAGATCGTTTTCTTCTACTACCAGGGCCTGCTGTTCGCGCGCTATGCGCTGCGCACGATCCTGGCCGGGACCTTTGTGCTGGCGGCGCTGCGCTTCGGCCTGACCGGCTACCTTGCCCAGTTTACCTGGCTCATGGCGCTGGTGCAGGTGCTGCACGCGGCCACCTTTGCCGCGCACCACAGCGCCAGCCTGAAGCGCTTGCAGGCGTGGTTTGCCGGGCCGCTGCAGGGGCGCGGGCAGGCGCTGTACACGGGCATTTCCTACGGCGTCGGCGGCACGCTGGGCGGGCTGGCGATGGGCTGGACCTGGAACGCGCTGGCGCCCGAGCATACCTTCGGGCTGGCGGCCATTGCCGCGGCGGCCGGCGCGTTCTGTGCCGTGATGAGCTTCCGCGCGGAAGGGGACGGCGCGGTTCAGGTCAGCGCCGCGCAGACCCGCTCGGCGATCGCCAGCGACGAGGTCAGCCCCGGCGACTCGATGCCGAACAGGTGAACCAGCCCCGGCACGCCATGCACCGCGGGGCCGTCGATGCGGAAGTCCGCCGCCGCTTCATGCGGGCCGCTGATCTTGGGGCGGATGCCGGCATAGCCCGGCTGCAGCGCGCCGTCGGCCAGCCCCGGCCAGTAGCGGCGCACCTCGTCATAGAAGCCGTCGGCGTCGGCCGGGTCCACGCCGTATTCGATCTCGTCGATCCAGCGCACATTGGGGCCGAAGCGCGCCTGCCCGCCCAGGTCGATGGTCAGGTGCACGCCCAGCCCGGCCGCCTCGGGCACCGGGTAGATCAGCCGTGAGAACGGCGCGCGTCCGGCCAGCGTGAAATAGCAGCCCTTGGCGTAGTACTGCGGCGGGATATGGGCCCCGGGCATGCCGTCGATGCGGCGCGCCAGTTCCGGCGCGGTCAGCCCGGCCGAGTTCACCACCGTGCGCGCCAGCAGCGTGGTGGTGCTGCCGTCTTCGTTGCCGATCTCCAGCCGGATGCCGTCCGGCGTCACCGCGCCGCCCAGCACCGGCGACTGCACCGCCAGCATCGCGCCCGCGTTTTCCGCATCGCCCAGCAGTGCGGTCATCAGGCCATGGCTGTCGACAATCCCGGTCGACGGCGACAGCAGCGCGGCATGGCACTGCAGTTGCGGCTCCAGCGCCTGCGCCTCGGCGCGGCTGACGAGGCGCAGGTCGTCCACGCCGTTGGCCGCCGCCTTGGCGCGGATGCCTTCAAGCGTGGCGACCTGGGCCTCGCTGGTGGCCACGATCAGCTTGCCGCAGCGCTGGTGCGCCACGTGGTGGCTGGCGCAGTAGTCGTACAGCATGGCCTTGCCGCGCACGCACAGCTGCGCCTTGAGCGAGCCGGCCGGATAGTAGATGCCGGCGTGGATGACCTCACTGTTGCGCGCGCTGGTGATGGTGCCGAAGGCGTTCTCGGCTTCCAGGATGACCACTTCGCGGCCCTGCAGCGCGAGGGCGCGCGCCACCGCCAGTCCCACCACGCCTGCGCCGATGACGACGCAATCCACTGTTTCCATGGTTGTTCCTTGCTTCAATGTCTGTGTGTTCGGGACTCAGGCCGTCAGGCCGAGGCGGGCGGCGGCGGCCGCAAGGTGCTGCTGTGCGGCGTCGCGGGCGGCCGCGGCGTCGCCGGCGGCAATGGCTTCGGCCAGCGCCGCATGTTCCTGGTCGGCGGCGCGCGGCGCGCCTGTCGTCACGCTCAGCCGCGCGGTGTTCTCCCAGGCGCGCTGGCGCGCCGCCAGCATCTGCTGGCTGACGAAATCGGTCAGGCCGGTAAAGCAGGGGTTGTGCGCGGCCTCGGCAATGGCATGGTGGAAGGCCATGTCGGCCGCGGCCGCGCTGGCCATGTCGCCCTGGCCGTCGGCCTGTGTCTGCATCGCCGCCAGTGCGCCGCGGATGGCATCAATATCGGCATCCGTGCGCCGCTGCGCGGCCATTTCCGCGCAAGCGGTTTCCACCACCCGGCGCAGTTCGAACAGCTGCGCCAGTGTCGGGCCGCCGTCGGGCGCGCTGGCCACGCGCCAGGCCTGGCCGCCCGGCGTCTCCGACACATAAGCGCCCGAGCCCTTGCGCGTCACCAGCACGCCATCGGCCTTCAACTGGGCGATGGCCTCGCGCACGATCGGCCGGCTCACGCCGAAGGTGTCGGCCAGGCTGGCCTCGGCCGGCAGGCGCGCGCCCGCGCCATAGCGGCCGGCGAGGATATCGTCGTGCAGGGTCTGGGCGATACGGCTGGCGAGGGAGGCCGGGCGAGGCAGGATGGTCATGGCTTGATATGTCAGGCTGTCAGACAGCTTTTGCGGATTTTCGGCCTAACTTTGCGGCGCGTCAAGGTTTCCGTAGGGGGCGAATGCTACACATGCGGCCTTAGTCAATCGCCGAGGGCTTAATTTCGCCGCCCCGGCGCCGATAGAAGCCTGATACAGGTGGCGGATCCTGCGCGTCAGCTCCGCCCAGGGCTTGCCATGCCCCGTGGCGTCCAATGCCGGGGCCTACTGCGAACAGCCATGATCCAGCTCACACCTAACGATCTTCCCGTCGGATACCCGCTGCCCTGGTCATTGCTCGATGGCGAGGGCAACCTGGTGCTCGGCAGCGGCAGTGTCATTCCCGATGAACGCGACCTGGCGCTGGTGTTCCACCATGGCGTGGTCTGCCGCGAAGATGGCCACGACGATGCCGATGACGAACTGCGTCCGACCACCGGGCCGCTTGGCCTGCAGGTCGGCACGCTGCTGCATGTCAAGCATGAGGGCGAGGCCGCGCGCCCGGCCGCCAGCCGCCTGATCGGTTTTATCGAGCAGGGCCTGTTTGTCACCTGGCCGCAGCTCGGCGGGCGCGACCTGCCGCTGCAGGCGGGCGATGCCGTGCTGCTGCGCGGCTTCTCCGGACAGGCCATCCACAGCTTCACCTCGACCATCACCGCCGTATGCCGCAGCCCGTTCCGCTACCTGGTGCTGTCGGCGCCGGTGCAGAAGCACGCGACGCCGGTACGCAAGGCCGCGCGCGTGCCTACCCGGCTGGCCGCCTACCTGACCGAGCCCGGCGATGACGACGGCATCGACACCGGCACGGCGCGGCTGGCGCTGCTGTCCGACCTCAGCACCGGTGGCGCGCTGGTGCAGACCACCGCGCCGGCGCCGGCGCCGGGCAGCCGCGTACGGCTGCGCTTCAAGATGCGCACGGCGTCGCTGGACAGCGAGGTCATCATCGACGGCTGGGTCCGCCTCGCGCCCCCCGGCGCGGCCAGCGACGATGCCGACTTCCCGGCCTTCGGCGTGGCCTTCGACGTGCTGGCCGAGCGCGAGCTGACGCTGCTGCAGTGCTACATCTACGAACAGCTGCTTTCCAGCACCCGCATGCCCTTGCAGCCCGCGGCTGTAGCGGCCGTTTAGAGGGAATCCGCTAATGTTTTGATTGTCTCGTCGGGGAGGCCAGTCTTTACTGCTTCCAACATAAAAAGACCCACCACCGAGGAGACAAGATGGAGCACAGCGGACACCACGCGTGCGGACAACGCACGCCCGCGCTACGCGAGCAGAAGGCCGGCAAGGCCTGGCGCAGGCTCGCAGGCACAGCCGCGCTGGCCGTGGCGGCCATGCTGGCGCAGCCGGCGCCGGCCCTGGCCGCGAGCGGCGACTACGCGAAGACGCGCTACCCGATCGTGCTGGTCCACGGACTGACCGGCGCGGCCAGGATGGGTGGTGTGCTCGACTACTGGTATGGCATCCCCGAAGTGCTGCGGGCCAACGGCGCGCAAGTCTATGTGGCCACGGTGCCGTCGTTCAACAGCGACGAAGAGCGCGCGCTGGCGCTGCAGGCCTATGTGCGCGCGGTCAAGCTGGAAAGCGGCGCCGACAAGGTCAACCTGATCGGCCACAGTCAGGGCGGGCCGACCTCGCGCATGCTGGCGGCGATGTCGCCGCAGGACGTGGCCTCGGTCACCACCATCGGCAGCCCGCATCGCGGCAGCGAAGTGGCCGACACCGTGCTGGACCTGATCAATGGCGTCAACAGTATTCCGATCGCCGGGCCGGTACTCGTCGGCATCATCCAGGGCGTGCTCGATACGGTGGGCTGGTTCAACGGCATCGGCAACGGGCAGGCGCTGGACCAGGATGCGCTGGCCTCGCTCAAGATCCTGACCACGCGAGGCGCCGCCGAGCAGAATGCGCGCCTCGATGCCACGCTGGTGCCCGGCACGAAATCGGCACTGGGGCCGGATTGCAATACCGCTGGCGCGGTGTCCGAGCAACGACAGGCGCGCGATGCCGCGGGCAACCTTGTCACCCATACCCAGGCCGCGTATTCGTGGACCGGGCAGGGCGGGCCGTTCAGCCTGCTGCGCTCCAACCTGCTGGACCCGACCACGGTGATGATGTCGACCTCGGCCGGGCTGATGGACCTGAAGGGCGCCGGCCCCAATGACGGGCTGGTCTCGGTCTGCAGCAGCAAGTGGGGCCGGGTGCTGGCCACTGGCTACTACTGGAACCACCTCGACGAGGTGAACCAGATGGCCGGCCTGTACCAGGACGTCGATCCGCGCACAGTCATCCTCAGCCACGCCAACCGGCTGCGCAATGACCAGCTCTGAGCGCTCGCCGCGGCTCTGGCTGGCCTTGCTGCCGGCCGGCGCAGCGGCGGCAGCGGTGTACTGGCTGACGATGCCGTCCGGCCCGGTCGTCGTGCCGCAGCGCACGGCAGCACTCACCACCGCCGCGAGTCCTTCGACCACATCGGCTGACGCCGGACCCGCCGGCGTGGCTGCGCTGCCATCGCTGTCCGGCGTCGACGTGCCCGCGGGCCCCGAACTCGACGCGCAGGGCAACCTGCGGCTGACGCGCGCGCTGCGCACCTACTTCGACTACTTCCTCAGCGCCCGCCACGACGCCGGCGGCGCGGATGCGCTGGACCAGCTGGTGCACGACGATATCCGCCGCCGCGTGCCGCAGCCCGCGGCAGGGCAGGCGTGGCAGCTGTGGCAGCGCTACCTGACCTATCTTGCCGAGATTCAACCGCGGGCCACCCGCAAGCCGCGGGCGGATTCGAACGGCACGCTGGATGCGGCGCAGGTGCAGCAGCTGCGCGCGCTGCAGGCTGAGCGCAACGGTGCGCGGCAGCGCCTGCTGCCGGAGGTGGCGGCAATCTGGTTCGGCGACGAGCAGGTGTATGACGATGCCATGCTGGCGCGGCTCGACATCGCGGCGCAATCCCGCCTGGATGATGCGCAGCGGCAGCAGCGGCTGGCCGAACTCGAAGCCATGCTGCCCGAGCCATTGCGCGCGGCACGGGAGGCCAGCGCGCGTCCGCAGGCGATCAGCGACACCATCGCCGGCATGCAGGCCGCCGGCCGCAGTGCGCAGGACATCGGCGCGGCATTGGCGCAGGCCTACGGCCCCGACGTGGCGCAGCGCTACCAGCAGCAGGCGCAAGCCGGGCAGGCCTGGCAGCAGCGCTACGACGACTACGCCGCGCGCCGCGCCCAGATCGAGGCCTTCCCGGGGTTGTCGGAGCAGGACCGCCGGCAGCAGCTGGATGCGCTGCGCAGCCAGGCCTTCGGCAATCCCAGCGAAGCGCTGCAGGCCGAGGTCGTCGACAAGGCGATGGCCGCGCGGCGGCAGGCACGATAGCCGCGCTGCATCGCCCAAAGAAAAAAACGGCACCGGGTTCCCGGTGCCGTTTTTACAGCCGCTGGCTCGGCAGGTTTACATCCCGACGTAGTTCGGACCGCCGCCGCCTTCCGGCGTCACCCAGACGATGTTCTGGGTCGGATCCTTGATGTCGCAGGTCTTGCAGTGCACGCAGTTCTGCGCATTGATCTGCAGACGCTCCTTGCCCGACGTCTCGTCCTGCACGAACTCATACACACCTGCCGGGCAGTAGCGCGACTCGGGGCCGGCGTACTTGTCCCAGTTGATGTTGACCGGCACGCTGGCGTCCTTGAGCGTCAGGTGCGCCGGCTGGTTCTCTTCGTGGTTGGTGTTGCTGATGAACACCGAGCTGAGGCGGTCGAAGGTCAGCTTGCCGTCCGGCTTCGGGTATTCGATCTTCTGGCACTCGGCCGCGGGCTTCAGGTACACATGGTCCGGCTTCACGCGGTGGATGGTCCACGGCGGGTTGCGGATGCCCAGCTTGGGCAGCAGCCATTGCTCGATGCCGGTCATCAGCGTGGCGGTAGTGCGCCCCCTCTTGAACCACTGCTTGAAGTTCTTGGCCTGCAGCAGTTCCTTGTGCAGCCAGCTCTGCTCGAACGCAGCCGGGTAGGCGGCCAGCTCGTCGTGCTGGCGGCCGGCCTGCAGCGCGTCATAGGCGGCCTCGGCGGCCATCATGCCGGTCTTGATGGCGGCGTGGCTGCCCTTGATGCGCGAGGCATTCAGGTAGCCAGCATCGCAGCCGACCAGCGCGCCGCCCGGGAACACGGTCTTGGGCAGCGACAGCAGGCCGCCGGCGGTGATGGCGCGCGCGCCGTAGGAGAGGCGCTTGCCGCCTTCAAAGTACTGGCGGATTTCCGGATGCGTCTTGAAGCGCTGGAATTCCTCGAACGGCGACAGCCACGGGTTGGTGTAGTCCAGGCCGACCACAAAGCCGACCGCGACCTTGTTGTCTTCCATGTGGTACAGGAACGAGCCGCCGTAGGTGGCGGGGTCCAGCGGCCAGCCGGCGGTGTGCACCACCAGGCCGGGCTTGTGCTTGGCGGGATCGATCTCCCACAGTTCCTTCAGGCCGATGCCATAGCTCTGCGGATCCTTGCCAGTGTCGAGCTTGAATTTCTCGATCAGCTGCTTGCCCAGGTGGCCGCGCGCGCCTTCGGCGAAGATGGTGTACTTGGCATGCAACTCCATGCCCAGCTGGAAGTTCTCGGTGGGCTCGCCTTCCTTGTTGATGCCCATATTGCCGGTGGCCACGCCCTTGACCGAGCCGTCTTCGTTGAAGAGCACTTCGGCGGCGGGGAAGCCCGGGAAGATCTCCACGCCCAGCGCTTCGGCCTGCTGGCCCAGCCAGCGCACGAAGTTCGACAGGCTGATGATGTAGTTGCCTTCGTTGTGGAAGCACTCGGGCAGCAGCGCGGGCGGCGTGCCCTTGGAGCCGGACTCGTTCAGGAACAGGAACTTGTCTTCGGTGACCGCCTGGTTCAACGGCGCACCCAGTTCCTTCCAGTTCGGGATCAGCTCATTGAGGGCGCGCGGATCCATGATGGCGCCCGACAGGATGTGGGCGCCGGGCTCGGAGCCCTTTTCCAGTACGCACACGTTGACGTCGGCGCCTTTCTCCTGCGCGAGTTGCTTCAGGCGGATGGCCGTGGCCAGGCCGGCGGGGCCGCCGCCGACGATGACCACATCGTATTCCATGGCTTCGCGCGGGCCGAACTGCTCCAGGAGCTGTTGCTGATCCATTGTCTCTAACCCTCTATTTCTTTGCTGCGTGCTTGCAATTGTGGGAAATGCGGTGATCGTTTTGCCGAGAACCGGGCCAGCGCGCGGATTGGAACCGCGGGTGGGTGAGTTGGCAGCGATTTGGGGTCCAAAGACGCCCGGATCGCGCGTTTTCCCTCTTTCCCTTTGCTGGCCAAGTTCTTAGAATCTCCGGCATTGTCCGGGACTCGCCACCCACAGGCAAGGATTTTTTTGGAACGGTCGTTCTTTTTTTTGATATGCTGCCTTCTGCTCCCGCATAGGCCGGAGGAGCTCCCGCACAAGAGGTAATCATGGGTTTGTCGATCAATCTGGAAGGCAAGGTCGCGCTGGTCACCGGCGCTTCAAGCGGGCTGGGCTCGCGTTTCGCCACGGTGCTGGCCGCCGCCGGCGCCAAGGTGGTGCTGGCCTCGCGCCGAACCGAGCGGCTCAAGGAACTGCGCGCGGCGATCGAGGCCGAGGGCGGCAGCGCCCATGTGGTGCGCCTGGACGTCACCGACCCGGACAGCATCCGCGCCGCGGTGGCACACGCCGAAACCGAGGCCGGTTCCATCGACATCCTGGTCAACAACT
Organism: Cupriavidus sp. GW821-FHT07C08; assembly: GCF_059419025.1. NCBI lineage: Bacteria > Pseudomonadati > Pseudomonadota > Betaproteobacteria > Burkholderiales > Burkholderiaceae > Cupriavidus > Cupriavidus sp. GW821-FHT07C08. The sequence continues at coordinate 103,039 of NZ_JBWKQZ010000025.1, read as the reverse complement.
CCGGCGTGTCGACCACGCAGAAGCTGACCGATGTGACCGCCGATGACTTCGATTTCGTCTTCGACACCAATACCCGCGGTGCCTTCTTCGTCGCCCAGGAAGTGGCCAAGCGCATGATCGCGCGCGCCAAGGGCGCCGAGCGCAACGGCAGTCCGCTGCCGCAGGCGCGCATCGTCAATATCGCCTCGGTGGCCGGGCTCAAGGTGCTGTCGCAGATCGGCGTCTATTGCATGAGCAAGGCGGCCGTGGTGCACATGACCAAGGCCATGGCGCTGGAATGGGCGCGCCACGGCATCAATACCAATGCCATCTGCCCGGGCTATATCGACACCGATATCAATCACCACCATTGGGACTCGGACGCCGGGCAGAAACTGATCCAGATGCTGCCGCGCAAGCGCCTGGGCAAGCCGGAGGATCTCGACGGCCTGTTGCTGCTGCTGGCATCCGATCAGTCGCAATTCATCAACGGGGCTGTCATTACCGCCGACGACGGCATGGTCTGACCGCCTGATCGCTGACCGGGGGCGCAAGGCCCCCTGCATCCCGGCTGTGCGCCAAAAGTGCCGCGGGATGGCCAGATTGCACACCCAGGGCTTATCCGGTCCCCTTGGGTGCGCCGTCGTCAGCACACATCAACAATCAGAAAATTCGTGCGTGATGGGCCAGTCTTGGCATAATCCGCCATGTCTGCAGATTAAGTCTTTACATACAAATAGAAAAACGCCGCGGCGGCCGCATGGCCCGAGCGGCCCGGACCGGAGGCCGGGGAGATGGAGCAACAAGAAGAGGCACGGCGCAACGCCGTGCCGCAACACGTCGTCGATTCCGCGGTGATCCCGCAGGCCGCCGACGAAGCGCAGGACGCTGAATTCCGGGTATCGCCCCGCATCGAGGACTGGATTGGCGTGATCGTGATGGTGCTGCTGGTCGGCATCACCTTCGCCAACGTGGTGGTCCGCTATTTCACCGACGAATCGTTTGCCTGGACCGAGGAGTTTTCGGTCTTCCTGATGATCGTGCTGGCGCTGGTCGCCGGCAGCGCCGCGGTGGCGCGCGACCGCAATATCCGCATCGAATTCTTCTTCGAGCGTGGCAGCGCGGCCCGGCAGCGGCGCCTGGCGATCCTGTCGGCGCTGGCCGTGGCGGTGATGTTCATCGCGCTGGCAGTGCTGGGGGCGCGCATCACGTGGGACGAATACACCTTTGGCGAGACCTCGCCGGGCATCGGCGTGCCGAGCTGGTGGTACTCGATCTGGCTGCCGGTGCTGTCGGCCGGCATCGCGCTGCGCGCGCTGGGGCTGGTGCTGCGCAACGTGCGCGCGCTCAAGGCGCTGCATGCCGCCAGGGCAGGCACGCTGGAGCAGGCGCCATGACTCTCGTTGCCATCATCCTGTTCGTGGTCTTTATCGGCCTGATGCTGCTGGGCGTGCCCATCGGCGTGTCGCTGGGCCTGGGCGGCCTGGTTGCCATCGGCCTGTCCAATCTCGATACCCAGATGTTCGGCCTGCTGGCCGTGCCGCAGAACTTCTACGCGGGGCTGGCCAAGTATCCGCTGCTGGCGATCCCGATGTTCGTGCTGGTCGGCTCGATCTTCGACCGCTCCGGCGTGGCGCAGCGGCTGGTGACCTTTGCCATCGCCATCGTCGGCCGTGGCCCGGGCATGCTGCCGCTGGTGGCGATCCTGGTGGCGATGTTCCTGGGCGGCATCTCCGGTTCCGGTCCGGCCAACGCGGCCGCGGTGGGCGGAGTGATGATCGCGGCGATGTCGCGCGCGGGCTATCCCGGCTCGTACAGCGCCGCGGTGGTCGGCGCGGCGGCAGCGACCGACATCCTGATCCCGCCGTCGGTGGCGTTCATCATCTACAGCGTGCTGGTGCCCGGCGCGTCGGTACCGGCGCTGTTCGCGGCCGGCATGATTCCGGGCATCCTGGCCGGCGTCGCACTGATCGTTCCGGCGGTGTGGCTGGCGCGCAAGCACAATATGGGCGCGATCGAGGCCGGGTTGCCGCGCCCGCCGTTCTGGAAGAGCCTGCGCGAGGCCGCCTGGGGCCTGGTGGCGCCGTTCCTGATCCTCGGCGGTATGCGCGCCGGCTGGTTCACGCCGACCGAGGCCGCCGTGGTGGCCGTAGTCTACGGTCTCTTTGTCGGCATGGTGGTGTACCGCAGCATCGGCATGCGCGACCTGTTCACCATCTTCCAGGAGGCGGCCGAGACCTCGGCGGTGATCCTGCTGGTGGTGGCGCTGGCCGGCATCTTTGCCTATGCGCTGTCGACACTCGGCGTGATCGACCCGCTGGCGCATGCCATCGCCACCTCCGGGCTGGGCGAGTACGGCGTGCTGGCGCTGATCGTGCTGCTGCTGATGACGGTGGGCATGTTCCTGGACGGCATCTCGATCTTCCTGATCTTCGTGCCGCTGCTGCTGCCGATCTCCAATGCCTTCCACTGGAACCCGGTATGGTTCGGCGTGGTGCTGACGCTGAAGGTGGCGCTGGGCCAGTTCACGCCGCCGCTGGCCGTGAACCTGATGGTGTCGTGCCGGATTGCCCGCGTGCGCATGGAAGAGACCGTGCCCTGGGTGATCTGGATGCTGCTGGCGATGTTTATCGCCATGCTGATGGTGCTGGCCTATCCGCCGCTGGCGACCTGGCTGCCTGAGTACCTCGGCTACTGATGTTCCGCATTCACAAACAAGAATTGACGCTTTCCCGAGAGGAGATGAAATGAAACGTCGTGCCCTGATGCTCGCAACGGCTGCCGCCATTGCCGCTTCCGCCTTCGCCCCCGCCGGCGCAATGGCCCAGACCTACAAGTCCGAGTACAAGATGTCGCTGGTGCTCGGCCCGGCCTTCCCGTGGGGCAAGGGCGGCGAGATCTGGGCCGACCTGGTCAAGCAGCGCACCAACGGCCGCATCAATATCAAGCTGTACCCGGGCACCTCGCTGGTGGCCGGCGATCAGACCCGCGAATTCTCGGCGATCCGCCAGGGCGTGATCGACATGGCGGTGGGCTCGACCATCAACTGGTCGCCGCAGGTCAGGGAACTGAACCTGTTCTCGCTGCCGTTCCTGATGCCCGACTACAAGGCGCTGGACGCGCTCACGCAGGGCGAAGTCGGCAAGTCGCTCTTCACCACACTGGAAAAGGCCGGCGTGGTGCCGCTGGCCTGGGGCGAGAACGGCTTCCGCGAAGTGTCCAACTCCAAGCGCGAAATCCGCAAGCCGGAAGACCTCAAGGGCATGAAGCTGCGCGTGGTCGGTTCGCCGCTGTACATCGAGACCTTCAACGCGCTGGGCGCCAACCCGACCCAGATGAGCTGGGCGGACGCGCAGCCGGCGATGGCCTCGGGCGCGGTCGACGGGCAGGAGAACCCGCAGTCGGTGTTCGCCGCCGCCAAGCTGTACACGGTCGGCCAGAAGTTCGTCACGACCTGGGGCTACGTGGCTGACCCGCTGATCTTCGTGGTCAACAAGCAGATCTGGGAAAGCTGGACCCCGGCCGACCGCGAGATCGTCAGGCAGGCCGCCATCGACGCCGGCAAGCAGGAAATCGCGCTGGCCCGCAAGGGCCTGGCCGAGGCCGGCGCGCCGGCATGGAAGGACATGGAGGCGCACGGCGTCAAGGTCACGCACCTGACGCCGGCCGAGCATGACGTCTTCCGCAAGGCCACCGCCAAGGTCTACGACAAGTGGAAGAAGCAGATCGGCACCGACCTGGTGACCAAGGCCGAAGGCGCGATCGCCAAGCGCTAAGCCACGCAGAGGGCCCGCCAGTATTGGCGGGCCTGTTCCTTTGGAGACTGTGATGAAGCACGTCTATACGGTGGTCATGCCGATCCGCTGGGGCGACATGGATGCCATGGGCCATGTCAACAACACCGTCTATTTCCAGTACCTGGAGCAGGCGCGCATCGAGTGGTTCGCGTCGCTGGGCCGCGGCGGCAAGGATGCGGGCGGGCAGGGGCCGGTCATCATCAATGCGCATATGACCTTCCTGAAGCAGCTGCGCTATCCGGGCGACATCGAGTGCCGCGTCTACGCCGGCCAGTTCGGCCGCACCAGCTTCGAGACCCGCATGGAAATCCGCCGCACCGACCTGCCCGACGTGGTCTGGGCCGAGGGCGGGGCCAAGGTGGTGTGGTGCGATTACACGCAGGAGAAGTCGGTGCCGGTGCCGGCCGAGATCCGCGCGATCATCGAGGGCTGACGCCCGCCACAGGGCTCAATGGTTGACCAGCCGCTGCACCAGGTCCACCGAGGTACTGGCCCCGTACTTCTTCATCAGCCGCGCCCGGTAGATGTCCACCGTGCGCGGGCTGATCGCCAGCAGCTTGCCGATCTGCTTGCTGGTCTTCCCCTCCACCAGTTGCGCCGCGATCTCGCGTTCGCGCGCGGTCAGCTCGGCCGTGACCTGGCGCTTCTGCGACAGGTCCTCGAAGGTCCAGATCCCGGCGCCCAGCGGTTGCGTGCGGTCCAGCGCGCGCCCGGTGACATGGCACCAGAACAATTCCCCGCCGGCGCGCTTCATGATGCGCTCGTCCGAGTACATGCCGCGCTTGCCCATGATTGGCACGATGCGCGCGCCGGTGCGCTCGAATTCGTCGGCGGTGGGGTAAAGCACCTGGAAGGACTGGCCCAGCAGCGCCTCGCGCGTGGTGCCGAAAATGCGGCAGACCTCCTCGTTGCAGTCCTCGATCACGCGTTCGCGTGACAGCACCAGGCCCACGGGGGCGAGCTGGAAGGCGGTCTGGTAGTCGATTGCGGGCATCTGCTTATGTATTTTTACGTAATGGCGTAGCCGGCTGCGCTTGCGTATGCTGTCGGTCGGACGAGTTGCGGCGACTGTCGCCCGCCTGTTGCCGATTGTACCGTTACAATTTCCCTGCGTCGCCCGCCGCACAACCCGGTGGCGGGAAGAGCGACAGGGAACTACCGAGGAAGGAGCGAAGCATGAACAAGGTCTACGCCAGCGCCGCAGAAGCGCTTGCAGGCGTCGTCCGCGACGGCCAGACGATCGCCGTTGGCGGTTTCGGCCTGTGCGGCATCCCCGAGGCGCTGATTGCCGCGCTGCGCGACAGCGGCGCCAAGCAGCTGACCTGCATCTCCAACAACGCCGGCGTCGATGGCTTCGGCCTGGGCCTGCTGCTGGCCACGCGCCAGATCAGGAAGATGATCTCGTCCTACGTGGGCGAGAACAAGGAGTTCGAGCGCCAGTACCTGGCGGGCGAACTGGAGCTGGAATTCACGCCGCAAGGCACGCTGGCCGAGAAGCTGCGCGCCGGCGGCTCGGGCATCCCGGCCTTCTTCACCAAGACCGGTGTCGGCACCATCGTCGCCGAAGGCAAGGAAATCCGCGAATTCGACGGCCAGCAGTACGTGATGGAGCGTTCGCTGACCGCCGACGTCGCGCTGGTCAAGGCATACAAGGCCGACAAGGCCGGCAACCTGGTGTTCCGCCGTACCGCGCGCAACTTCAACCCGATGTGCGCGATGGCGGGCAAGGTCACCATCGCCGAGGTCGAGCATATCGTCGAGACCGGCGAACTGGACCCGGATGAAATCCACCTGGCCGGCATCTTCGTGAAGCGCCTGGTGCTGAACACCACCCCCGAGAAACGCATCGAGCAGCGCACCGTGCGCGCGGCCAGCTGAGGAGACCCATCATGGCATGGACACGTGACGAAATGGCCGCGCGCGCCGCGACCGAGCTGCAGGACGGTTTCTACGTCAACCTGGGCATCGGCCTGCCGACGCTGGTGGCCAACTGGGTGCCGGAAGGCATGGAAGTGTGGCTGCAGTCCGAAAACGGCCTGCTGGGCATCGGCCCGTTCCCGACCGAGGACGAAGTCGACGCCGACATGATCAACGCCGGCAAGCAGACCGTGACGACGCTGCCGGGCTCGTCGATCTTTTCTTCGGCGGACTCGTTCGGGATGATCCGCGGCGGCCACATCAACCTGGCCATCCTGGGTGCAATGCAGGTCAGCGAGAAGGGCGACCTGGCCAACTGGATGATCCCGGGCAAGATGGTCAAGGGCATGGGCGGCGCGATGGACCTGGTGGCCGGCGTCGGCCGCGTGGTGGTGCTGATGGAACACACCGCCAAGAAGAAGGACGGCACCGAGGACATCAAGATCCTGAAGGACTGCAACCTGCCGCTGACGGGTGTTGGGGTGGTCAACCGCATCATCACCGACCTGGGCGTGATCGACGTGACCGAGGCCGGCCTGAAGCTGGTGGAAACCGCTCCGGGCGTCAGCCGCGAGGAAATCCAGGCCAAGACGGGCGCGCCGCTGCTGTAAGCGGGCTGAGCTCCGAAGCCTGACAGGGCCCCTGCGGTGCGATGCGCCGCAGGGGCTTTTTTGTCAGGTCGCTCCGCCTTGGAACTCCCCGGCCGGGCTACGCCAGCCGGCTGCACTCCCTAGCTCTTCCGGCGAATAGCCCGGCAGCATCGCTGCGCACTATGCTGGCTGCTCTCCGGCAAGGCGCAGACCCTGTCGCGGTCGAACCCTCACGGAAGGTGCGTCATGCCGGCTTCCCCGAACCAATCCTTGCCACTGGTCTACGCCTGCTCCGGCTGCTCCAGCGTGGCGCAACTGGCCAATGCCTGCGCGGTGCGGCTCGACCGCAGCGGCCGTGCGGAAATGTCCTGCATCAGCGGCGTGGGTGGCGGCGTGCCGGCGCTGACGCGGGTGGCGCGCTCGGGGCGGCCGATCCTGGCGCTGGACGGCTGCCCGTTGGCCTGTGTCAAGGCCTGCCTGGCCAGCGCGGGCGTGGCGGCGGACCGGCACCTGGTGCTGAACCGGCTCGGCGCGACCAAGCGGCAGCACGGCGCATGCACCGAGGCCGAGGAACAAGCGATCTGGGGAGAGGTAGAGGCGGCACTGACGAGCCTGGCAGCCGCAGGCTGAAGCCGGGCGCGCCGTGGCACGCCCGGTGCGGCAGGTCAGCCGGCCTGCTTGTTGTAGCTTGCGAACACCGAAGCGGCGCCGTCCGCTTTTACGATCAGCACGTCGAACGGGTCCTTGCGCGGGCCCTGTTCCATGCCGGGCGAGCCGACCGGCATGCCCGGCACGGCCAGCCCGACGGCCCTGGGCTTTGCGGCCAGCAGCTTGCGGATATCCGCCGCCGGCACATGGCCCTCGATGGCGTAGCCGCCGACATACCCGGTGTGGCAGGAGCCAAAGCGTTCCGGCATGCCGAAGCGCTTGCGGTACACGCCGGTGTCCTCGACATCATGCACCGACACGGTGAAGCCGTTGCTGCGCAGGTGCTTGACCCAATCCTCGCAGCAGCCGCACAGCGGGCTCTTGTAGACGTCGATGGCAAGCGGCCTGGCGGCTTGCGCCAGCGCGCCGGCCACCGGTGCCAGCGCCCCGGCCGAGACCGCGCCCAGCACCAGCGCGCGCAGGAAACTGCGTCGTTGCATCGCTTGCTCCTTACTGCGCCACCCAGCCGCCGTCCATGTTCCAGATCGCGCCGCGGACCTGGCGGGCCGCTTCGGACGACAGGAACACGGCCAGCGCGCCTAGCTCATCGGGCGTCACGAACTGGCCCGAGGGCTGCTTCTCCAGCACCAGCTCGCGCTTGGCCTGCTCCACCGGAATGCCTTCCTTCTGCGCGCGGGCTTCGACCTGCTTCTGCACCAGTGGCGTGAGCACCCAGCCCGGGCAGATCGCGTTGGCGGTGACACCGGTCTGTGCGGTTTCCAGCGCGGTCACCTTGGTGAAGCCGACGATGCCGTGCTTGGAGGCCACGTAGGCGGACTTCTGCGCCGAGGCCACCAGCCCGTGGGTGGAGGCAACATTGATGATGCGGCCCCAGTCCTTCTGCTTCATGCCGGGCAGCGCCAGGCGCGTGGTGTGGAAGGCCGAGGTCAGGTTGATGGCGATGATCGCGTCCCAGCGCTCGGGCGGGAAATCCTCGATGGCGGCCACGTGCTGGATGCCGGCGTTGTTGACCAGGATGTCGGCGCCGCCGAAGTCGGACTGCGCGTAGCGCATCATGTCTTCGATCTCGGCCGCCTTGCTCATGTCGGCGCCGTGGTAGCCGACCTTGATGCCCTGGCCAGCCTGCGCGATCTCGCTCTTTGCGGCGTCCACATCACCAAAGCCGTTGACGATGATATTGGCGCCCTGCGCAGCCAGCGCCTTTGCAATGCCGAGTCCGATGCCGCTGGTCGAGCCAGTCACAAGTGCGGTCTTGCCGTTGAGCATGTAAGCCTCCGTCGAAAGAGAGATTCCACAGGAAAGGCGGACCGGGATGGCCGGACCGCGGGGTCTGGCGCAGCAGCGCACCGGCTTGGCGGCGCGTGCGGTGGCGCAGACAGTGTGCTGTGGCATTGTACCCGCTGCGGCGTACAATCCAGCTTTGCTCAACCTCCGGCAGCACCGTCTTTTTGCGGTCCGCGGTCCGGTTCGCCAGGGAGTCCAGATGTCTGCCAGTCCGCGTCTCGGTTTTGTCCAGTGCATCAGTCCGGCGGGCCTGCACCGCATGGCCTACCACGAGTGGGGCGACCCCGCCAATCCGCGCGTGCTGGTGTGCGCGCATGGGCTGACGCGCACCGGCCGCGACTTCGACACCGTTGCCAGCGCGCTGTGCGGCGACTACCGCGTGGTCTGCCCCGATGTGGCCGGGCGCGGCCGCTCGGAATGGCTGGCCGATGCCAACGGCTACGTGGTGCCGCAGTACGTCGCGGACATGGTCACGCTGATTGCGCGGCTCAATGTGGAGAAAGTGGATTGGTTCGGCACCTCGATGGGCGGGCTGATCGGCATGGGCCTTGCCGGGCTGCCGAAGTCGCCGGTGCGCAAGCTGCTGCTCAACGACGTGGGCCCGAAGCTGGCGCCCTCGGCGGTGGAGCGGATCGGCGCCTACCTGGGGCTGCCGGTGCGCTTCAAGACCTTCGAGGAAGGCCTGGCCTACCTGCAGACCATCAGCGCATCGTTCGGGCGCCATACGCCCGAGCAGTGGCGCGAGCTCAACGCCGCCATCCTGAAACCGGTGCAGGGCACGGATGGCCTGGAATGGGGCTTGCATTACGATCCGCAGCTGGCGGTGCCGTTCCGCAAATCCACGCCCGAGGCCATTACCGCCGGCGAGGCCGCGCTGTGGCGCAGCTTCGAGGCCATCGAAGGCCCGGTGCTGGTGGTGCGCGGCGCGCAGTCGGACCTGCTGCTGCGCGAGACCGTGGCCGAAATGGTGGCGCGCGGCAAGCATGTGAGCTCGGTGGAAGTGCCCGACGTGGGCCATGCCCCGACCTTTGTCGATCCGGCGCAGATTGCGATCGCCCGGCAGTTTTTTACCGGGGCCTGATGGCATCGCATGCCGGCCTTGTTTTTATCAGTCAACGCATTGTCATGAGTAACCTTGAACTGAAGCGCGCCCACGTGGGCAAGCGGTTGTCCGAATACGCGGTCTATAACGGTGTGGTGTATCTCGCCGGTCAGGTGCCCGAGGTCGATCCCAAGGCCGATATCCGCGGCCAGACGCGCGAGGTCCTCGGCCATATCGACCGCCTGCTGGCCGAGGCCGGCAGCGACAAGACCCGCATCCTGTCGTGCCAGATCTTCCTGACCAATGTCGACCAGATCGGCGAGATGAACGAGGTCTGGGACGCCTGGGTGCCGCAAGGCAACACGCCCCCGCGCGCCACCGTCGAAGCCCGCCTGGCCAATCCCGATTACCTGATCGAAGTGGTGGTGACCGCTGCGCTCAACTGATGCAGGCGTTGTGACATGGTGACGTCCACCGACCTGACCGGTCGGGTCGCGGGCATTCCGGATGCCGAACTGGTCGAACGCGCACTGGCCTACGTGCGCGAGCATGGTGCCGAGGTAGCGCTGCCCACCGGCGAGACCGTGCTGGGGCACGCGCAGGGCATGCTGCGCATCCTCGACGGCCTGCGCGTCGACGACGCCGCGCGCGCCGCCGCCTGCCTGTTCGGGCTGGTGGCCTTCGTGCCCGGCACCGAGGCCGAGATCGCGCCGCGCTTTGGCGACGAGGTGGCGCGGCTGGTCGACGGTGTGCGGCAGCTGCTGCGCATCGGTGCCATCGCCGGCAGCCGCCCCGAGGCCGAGCCGGCCGCGCCGTCCAAGAACGAAGCGCAGGCGCGCCACGAACAGGTCGAGGCGCTGCGCAAGATGCTGCTGGCGTTTGCTCAGGACATCCGGGTGGTGCTGGTGCGCCTGGCCTCGCGGCTGCAGACCCTGCGCTGGATGGCCGAGACCAAGCAGGCGCCGCAGCCCGGCGTGGCGCGCGAAACGCTGGACATCTACGCGCCGCTGGCCAACCGCCTCGGTATCTGGCAGATGAAGTGGGAGCTGGAGGACCTGGCGTTCCGCTTCGAGCAGCCCGATACCTACAAGCGCATCGCCAAGCTGCTGGATGAAAAGCGCATCGAGCGCGAAGGCTATATCGCCAGCGCCATCGAACGGCTGCAGTCCGAGCTGGCGACCGCCGGCATCCCTGCCGAGGTCAGCGGGCGGCCCAAGCATATCTACAGCATCTGGAAGAAGATGCGCGGTAAGGAGCTGGATTTTGCCGACCTGTACGATGTGCGCGCCTTCCGCGTGATCGTCGACGATATCAAGGACTGCTACACGGTGCTGGGTATCGTCCACCATATCTGGCAGCCGATCCCGCGCGAGTTCGACGACTACATCTCGCGGCCCAAGGCCAACGGCTACAAGTCGCTGCATACGGTGGTGATCGGTGATGACGGGCGCGCCTTCGAGGTGCAGATCCGCACCCACGAGATGCACCACTTCGCGGAATACGGCGTGGCCGCGCACTGGCGCTACAAGGAAGCGGGCAGCCGCGGCTATGCCGGGCAGTTTTCCGCCAGCGAGCGCTATGACGAGAAGATTGCCTGGCTGCGCCAGCTGCTGGCGTGGAAGGACGATGCCGACCACAGCGTGGCGCACGATGAATCGTGGGAGCAGATCAAGCACGCCGCGATCGACGACCACATCTACGTGCTGACGCCGCAGGCGCGCGTGGTGGCGCTGCCGCAGGGCGCCACCGCGGTGGACTTTGCCTACTACCTGCACAGCGATCTCGGCCACCGCTGCCGCGGCGCGCGCGTGGACGGCACCATGGTGCCGCTGAACACGCCGCTGAAGAACGGCCAGACCGTGGAGATCATCGCGGTCAAGCAGGGCGGACCGTCGCGCGACTGGCTCAACGCGGACCTGGGCTACCTGGCCAGCAGCCGCGCGCGGGCCAAGGTGCGGGCCTGGTTCAATGCGCTCGATTCGCAGGAGACCATCGCCCAGGGCCGCGTGCTGATCGACAAGACCCTGCAGCGCGAAGGCAAGACCGCGGTCAAGCTGGAAGACCTGGCCACGCGGCTGGGCTTCAAGATGCCGGAGGACCTGTTTGCGGCAGTGGCCAAGGATGAGTTCAGCCTGCGCCACGTGGAGCACGCGCTGCGACACCCGGAGGGCGAGATCCAGGCGCCGCTGAGCGAGGAAGACGCTGTCACCAAGAAAAGCCGTGCCACCAGCGTGGCGCGCGGCGCCAAGAGCGGCGTGCTGGTGGTGGGGGTGGATTCGCTCATGACGCAGATGTCGCGCTGCTGCAAGCCGGCGCCGCCGGACGACATCGTCGGCTTTGTCACGCGCGGGCGCGGGGTGTCGATCCATCGGCGCAGCTGCCACACCTTCCAGCAACTGGCCGGGCGCGCGCCGGAGCGGGTGATCCAGACCGAGTGGGGCCAGAAGAGCCACGCCGCGGTCTACCCGGTCGATATCCATGTCGAGGCGATCGATCGCCAGGGGCTGCTGCGCGATATCTCCGAAGTGCTGTCGCGCGAGAAGATCAACGTCACCGGCGTGAAGACGCTCTCCAGCAAGGGCGTGGCGCGCATGCAGTTCACTGCCGAAGTGTCCGAGGCCACGCAGCTGCAGCGCGCGCTGCAGTTGATCGAAGACGTCCAGGGGGTGTTGCAGGCGAAAAGAAAGTGATGCTATACTTGCGGCTTCGCTAGGCTCGTAGCTCAGCTGGTTAGAGCACCACCTTGACATGGTGGGGGTCGTTGGTTCGAGTCCAATCGAGCCTACCAACGAATTGCAGTAAAGCAGTAAAAAGAAGTGTGGCAAGTCCGATTCAACCCCATACGGAACGGAAGGGCATCATGGTTATGACACCGCGAACTACTACCGCTGGCAAGCGACAGTAGTCGAGGTGCGCCTTCGACCCGGTTGGATCGGGTTTGACAAAGAGAAACGCGGCCTTGGCCGCGTTTTTTTTCGTCTGTCGCCTGCCAGCGCCCTGATAAGCTGCCGCCTTTCCGGTGCGGCAGAGCAGGGCCGTAAAGAATAAATCGCCAGTCCCGCAGGCATGCCGGGGCCGGTGCCACAAGATGCAGTTTGATCCGCTCAGGCGATGCGCAAGGCGCAGCTAGCGGAACCTGGAGAGTCGAAATGATCGCAATCACGCTGCCGGATGGGTCCCGCCGCGAGTTTCCCGGCCCGGTGACGGTTGCCGAAGTGGCGCAGAGCATCGGCGCCGGCCTGGCCAAGGCCGCGCTGGCCGGCAAGGTGGACGGCCAGCTGGTCGACACGAGCTACAAGATCGACCGCGATGCCGAGCTGGCCATCGTCACGGACAAGGACGCCGATGGCGTCGATGTGATCCGCCACTCCACGGCGCACTTACTGGCCTATGCCGTCAAGGAGCTCTATCCGGAAGCGCAGGTGACGATCGGGCCGGTGATCGAAAACGGCTTCTACTACGACTTTGCCTACAAGCGTCCCTTCACGCCCGAAGACCTGGCCGCCATCGAGAAGAAGATGACGGAGCTCGCCCGCAAGGACGAGAGGGTCGTGCGCGAAGTGTGGAACCGCGACGAAGCGGTGGCGCTGTTCGAGTCGATGGGCGAGAAGTACAAGGCCGAGATCATCGCCTCGATCCCCGCCGACCAGGAAATCGGCCTGTACCGCGAAGGCAGCTTCGTCGACCTGTGCCGCGGCCCGCACGTGCCGTCCACGGGCAAGCTGAAGGTCTTCAAGCTGATGAAGGTGGCCGGCGCCTACTGGCGCGGCGATGCCAACAACGAGATGCTTCAGCGCATCTACGGCACGGCCTGGGCGAAGAAGGAAGACCAGGAAGCCTACCTGCACATGCTGGAAGAGGCTGAGAAGCGCGACCACCGCAAACTGGGCAAGACGCTCGACCTGTTCCACCTGCAGGAAGAGGCGCCCGGCATGGTGTTCTGGCATCCGAAGGGCTGGCAGGTGTGGCAGGCCGTCGAGCAATACATGCGCGGCCGCCTGACGGACGCCGGCTACGATGAAGTCCGTACGCCGCAGGTGATGGATCGTTCCCTTTGGGAAAAGTCCGGCCACTGGCAGAACTACAAGGAGAACATGTTCGTCACGGAGTCGGAGAAGCGCGACTACGCGATCAAGCCGATGAACTGCCCGGGCCATGTGCAGATCTTCAACCACGGCCTGCGTTCGTACCGCGACTTGCCGCTGCGCCTGGCCGAGTTCGGCGCCTGCCACCGCAACGAGCCGTCGGGCGCGCTGCACGGGCTGATGCGCGTGCGCGGCTTTGTGCAGGATGATGCGCACATCTTCTGCACGGAAGAGCAGATCGTGGCGGAGGCCAAGGCCTTCAACGAGCTGGCGTTCTCGGTCTACGACGACTTTGGCTTCAAGGACGTGAAGGTCAAGCTGTCGCTGCGCCCGGACCAGCGTGCTGGCTCGGACGAGGTCTGGGACCACGCCGAAGAGGGCCTGCGCCTGGCGCTGCGCGCCTGCGGCGTGGATTGGGAAGAGCTGCCGGGCGAGGGCGCCTTCTACGGCCCCAAGGTCGAGTACCACATCAAGGACGCGATCGGCCGCTCTTGGCAGTGCGGCACGCTGCAGCTTGACCTGGTGCTGCCGGAGCGCCTGGATGCCGAATACGTCTCCGAGGACAACTCGCGCAAGCGCCCGGTGATGCTGCACCGTGCCATCCTGGGTTCGTTCGAGCGTTTCCTGGGCATCCTGCTGGAAAACCACGCCGGTGCGTTGCCGGCCTGGCTGGCCCCGGAGCAGGTGGTGGTCATGAATATTGCGGATTCGCAGGCGGAATACGCCGAAAGCGTCGTGCAATTGCTGCAAAAACAAGGGTTTAGGGCCAAGGCCGATTTGCGTAATGAGAAAATTACGTATAAAATCCGCGAGCATTCGCTTCAAAAGGTTCCCTACCTGCTGGTAGTGGGCGACAAGGAGCGGGATGCCAGTCAAGTGGCCGTGCGTGCCCGTGGCAACGTGGATCTGGGTGTGATGCCCGTCTCCGCGTTTGTTGAGCGTCTGCAAAACGACGTCGCCAGCAAAGCCTGATGGGTGGTGAGCACGGCTTGTTTTTTTGTCTTCTTGAGGTAACGCAACATCGCTACGGACAAAGGTCATCGCATCAACCGGGAAATCAGCGCGCCTGAGCTGCGCCTGGTAGGGGTTGATAACGAACAGCTCGGCATCGTCAAGTTCATGGACGCACTGCGGCTGGCTGAAGATAAGGACTTGGACCTGGTCGAGATCGCGCCGAACGCGGTTCCGCCCGTCGCCCGGATCATGGATTACGGGAAGTTCAAGTACGAGGAAGCCAAGCGCGCCCACGAGGCGAAGCTGAAGCAGAAAATCATCCAGGTCAAGGAAGTCAAGTTCCGGCCGGGTACGGATGATGGCGACTACAACGTCAAGCTGCGCAACCTGAAGCGCTTCCTGGAAGATGGCGACAAGACCAAGATCACGCTGCGGTTCCGTGGTCGCGAGATGGCGCACCAGGAAATCGGCGCGCGCATGCTCGAACGCCTGAAGGCGGACCTGGAAGAAATCGGCCAGGTCGAGCAGATGCCGAAGATGGAAGGGCGCCAGATGGTGATGGTGCTCGCTCCCAAGAAGAAGAAGTAATTCCTGCGCGGTGCAGCGGCCGGGATGCCAGGCATCCCGGCGTTGCCTCGTGCGGAAGTCGCGCGCGGCCCGCAAGGGCCGCTGTGCAACAACAAGTGGATGCGGGTCTTGCAAGCGTCGGCGTGAGCCGTCCACCTGCATGCATGTCATATGAGCTGGAGTTTTTCATGCCGAAGATGAAGACGAAGAAAAGCGCCTCCAAGCGCTTTACTGCCCGTCCGAACGGTTCGTTCAAGCGTGGCCAGGCCTTCAAGCGTCACATCCTGACCAAGAAGACCACCAAGAACAAGCGTCAACTGCGCGGTACTCAGGACGTCCATGAGACGAACCTGAAGTCGGTGCGCGCGATGATGCCTTACGCATAACCCCTGACGAAAACGAAAGGAGAATTACATGCCTCGAGTAAAGCGTGGGGTCACTGCACGGGCCCGTCACAAGAAAGTCATCGATGCTGCCAAGGGTTACCGCGGCCGTCGCAATAATGTCTATCGCATCGCCAAGCAGGCGGTCATGCGTGCTGGCCAGTACGCATACCGCGATCGCCGCAACAAGAAGCGCGTGTTCCGCGCCCTGTGGATTGCGCGTATCAATGCCGCGACGCGTGAGCATGGCATGACCTACAGCGTGTTCATGAACGGTCTGAAGAAGGCCTCGATTGAACTGGACCGCAAGGTGCTGTCGGACATGGCTATTCACGACAAGCCTGCCTTTGCCGCCATCGTCAACCAGGTGAAAGCCACCGTTGCCTGATGCCGGCTGCGGCAGCGCGTAAGCGCTGCCGGGCAAGCACCGACCGCAAGGTCGACCGCTGACCGCAAGGTCCGCTGAAACGGGGCTCCTCACCGAGCCCCGTTTTTATTTCGAATGCCGTTTCAGTTGCCGGTATCCGGTGCCGAGACCGCATTCGAAACGAACACCGCACGTAGTGCCAACCCACGTCGGACCGGTGCGTACCGGCCCGACGCCAAAAATCCCACGACCGCCGCCATGTCTCAGGATCTGGATCAAATTGTCGCCGATGCCCAGGCCGCCTTCGCTGCTGCCAACGACAACGCCACGCTGGAAAACGAAAAGGCCCGCTTCCTGGGCAAGACCGGCGCGCTGACCGAACTGCTCAAGGGCCTAGGCAAGCTCGACCCGGAAACCCGCAAGACGGAAGGCGCCCGCATCAACCAGATCAAGCAGCAGGTTGAAGCCGCCCTGCAGGCACGGCGCCAGGCGCTGGCCGATGCGCTGATGAACGCGCGCCTGGCCGCGGAGGCCATCGACGTCACGCTGCCTGGCCGTGCGGTCAGCCGCGGCAGCCTGCACCCGGTGATGCGCACGTGGGAGCGCGTCGAGCAGATCTTCGGCTCGATCGGTTTCGATGTGGCCGACGGCCCCGAGATCGAGACCGACTGGATGAACTTCACCGCGCTGAACAACCCGGACAACCACCCGGCGCGTTCGATGCAGGACACCTTCTATGTCGACGGCCGCGACAGCGAAGACAAGCTGCTGCTCCTGCGCACGCACACCAGCCCGATGCAGGTCCGCTACGCCAAGATGCATGTCGAGAAGTACGCCGGCAAGGCGATGCCGCCGATCAAGGTGATCTGCCCGGGCCGCACCTATCGCGTCGACAGCGACGCCACGCACTCGCCCATGTTCAACCAGGTCGAAGGCCTGTGGATCGGCGAGGACGTCAGCTTTGCCGACCTCAAGGGCGTGTACACCGATTTCCTGCGCAAGTTCTTCGAGCGCGATGACATCCAGGTGCGCTTCCGCCCGTCGTACTTCCCGTTCACCGAGCCGTCGGCAGAGATCGACATGGCCTTCGGCAATGGGAAGTGGCTGGAGATTTCCGGTTCGGGCCAGGTGCATCCGAACGTGCTGCGCAATATGGGCCTCGATCCCGAGCGCTACATCGGTTTCGCGTTCGGCTCCGGCCTCGAGCGCCTGACCATGTTGCGCTATGGCATCAACGACCTGCGCCTGTTCTTCGAGGGCGACGTGCGCTTCCTGCGCCAGTTCGCCTGACGCGCCGCCGTCCCCTCGTCAACGACCACACAGAATACTTACCGGATCAGAAGCGCCATGCAATTCTCGGAATCCTGGCTTCGCACCTTCGCCAACCCTGAAAAGATCTCCACCGACGCGCTGTCGCACACGCTGACCATGGCCGGCCTGGAAGTGGAAGAGGTGGGCTCGGTCGCGCCGCCGTTCGACAAGGTGGTGGTCGCGCGCGTGCTGTCGACCGAGCGCCATCCCAATGCCGACCGCCTCAACGTGTGCCAGGTCGATGCCGGCACCGGCGAGACCCTGCAGATCGTCTGCGGCGCGCCCAACGTCAAGCCCGGCATCCTGGTGCCGTGCGCACTGGTTGGCGCCGTGCTGCCCCCGTCCGAGGACGGGGGCCAGCCGTTCGAGATCAAGGTCGGCAAGCTGCGCGGCGTGGACAGCTACGGCATGCTGTGCTCGGCGCGCGAACTGAAGCTGTCGGAAGAGCACGGTGGCCTGCTGGTGCTGCCGGAAGACGCGCCGGTCGGCCAGAACATCCGCCAATACCTCGACCTGGATGACCAGATCTTTGTCATCAAGCTCACGCCGAACAAGGCCGACTGCCTGTCGATCCACGGTGTGGCGCGCGAAGTGTCGGCGCTGACCGGCGCCGCGCTGACGCTGCCCGAGATGACGCCGGTGGCGGTGACGATCCAGGACAAGCTGCCGGTCAAGGTATCGGCGCCGGACCTGTGCGGCCGCTTCTCCGGCCGCGTGATCCGCGGCGTCAATGCGCGCGCGGCCACGCCGGCATGGATGGTGCAGCGCCTGGAGCGCTCGGGCCAGCGCAGCGTTTCCGCACTGGTCGATATCTCGAACTACGTGATGCTGGAACTGGGACGTCCGTCGCACGTGTTCGACCTGAACAAGATCCACGGCGGCCTGGACGTGCGCTGGGGCCGCAAGGGCGAGCAGATCAAGCTGCTCAACGGCAATACCATCGAGGTCGACGAACAGGTCGGCGTGATCGCCGATGACAAGGAGATCGAAAGCCTGGCCGGCATCATGGGCGGCGACAGCACCGCCGTGACGCTGGACACCACGGACATCTATCTCGAGGCCGCATTCTGGTGGCCCGCTGCGATCCAGGGCCGCGGCCGCCGCTACAATTTCTCGACCGACGCCGGACACCGCTTCGAGCGCGGCGTTGACTATGCCACCACCGTCGAGCATATCGAGCGCATCACCGCTCTGATCCTCGAGATCTGCGGCGGCCAGGCCGGTCCGGTGGACGACCACGTGGTCAACCTGCCGCAGCGCAAGCCGGTCAGCCTGCGCGTGGCGCGCGCCGAGCGCGTGCTGGGCATCGAGCTGTCGCCGGCGGCCATCGCCGATGTATTCCAGCGCCTGCAGCTGCCGTTCGTGCGCACCCAGGGCGCCGAGGGCGAGGTCTTTGAAGTCACGCCGCCGAGCTACCGCTTCGATATCGAGATCGAGGAAGACCTGATCGAGGAAGTGGCCCGCATCTATGGTTTCGAGCGCATCCCGGCCCGTCCGCCGATCGCCGAGAGCGAGATGCGCCCGACCAACGAGGCCCGCCGCTCCGCCCACGTGGTGCGCCATGCCGTGGCCGCGCGCGACTACCAGGAAGTCATCAACTTCGCCTTCGTCGAAGAGAAGTGGGAGCGCGACTTCGCCGCCAACGACAACCCGATCCGCCTGCTGAACCCGATCGCCAGCCAATTGGCGGTGATGCGTTCGACGCTGATCGGCGGCCTGGTCGACAAGGTGCGCTACAACCTGAACCGCAAGGCTGCGCGCGTGCGCCTGTTCGAGGTGGGCCGCGTGTTCCATCGTGACGACAGCGTGAAGGACGGCGGCCTGACGGTGGCCGGCTACGATCAGCCGATAATGGCCGCGGGCATCGCCTATGGCTCGGCGTTCGAAGAGCAGTGGGGCATCCCGACGCGCAACGTCGACTTCTTCGACATCAAGGGCGATGTCGAGGCGCTGTTCCATCCGCGCGTGCCGCGCTTCGAGCCGGTATCGCACCCCGCGCTGCACCCGGGCCGCGCCGCGCGCGTGCTGCTCGACGGCAAGGCCGTGGGCGTGGTCGGCGAGCTGCATCCGCGCTGGCTGCAGGAATACGAGCTGACGCACGCCCCGGTCGTGTTTGAACTGGCGCTTGACGCGCTGCGCGACACCGGCCTGCCGGTGTACACCGAGATCTCCAAGTTCCCGGCCGCCGTGCGCGACCTGGCCGTGGTCGTGAAGCAATCGGTGCGCGTGCAGGACCTGCTCGACGCCATGCGCGCGGCACTGGAAAAGCAGGGCTACGGCCGCTACTGCCAGAGCCTGGTGGTGTTCGACGAGTTCCGTCCCAAGGGCGCTTCCGCTGCCATTGGCGCGGACGAGAAAAGCCTTGCGTTCCGGGTGACCTTGCAAGATACTGGGTCGACCCTCCAGGACGAAATCGTCGACAGCGCAGTGCGCTGCATGGTCGACGCGCTGACAGAGGCCTTCCAGGCCCGGCTGCGCGGCTAAGCCATCGCCAGTACGCGACAAGTACGCGACGGACACACGATAAACAAGGGCGCCCGGGCTTGCCCCGGGCGGATCGCCAGACACACACTTGAGCGATCGACATGAATGATCGAGACGCGAATTCCATGACCGCTGCAGCACTGGGTGAGATGAGCGACCGGCAGGCTTCCTCCCTTGACGACGCGATGCCGGATAACCGCGCGACCGAAGTTCCCACGCTGACCAAGGCCGAACTCGCCGAGATGCTGTTCGACCAGGTGGGCCTGAACAAGCGCGAATCGAAGGACATGGTCGAAGCCTTCTTCGACGTTATCCGCGAAGCGCTGGAGCAGGGCGACAGCGTCAAGCTGTCCGGTTTCGGCAACTTCCAGTTGCGCGACAAGCCGCAGCGGCCCGGCCGCAATCCCAAGACCGGCGAAGTCATTCCAATCACCGCGCGCCGCGTGGTCACGTTCCACGCCAGCCAGAAGCTCAAGGGCCTGGTGGAAGAGCGCGCAGGCATCGCCGGCTGACGCGTCACCCGAACGGCGGATTGCTTCCCGAAGCCGGCATCGGTATGCTTCTGGGCGCGCACCTGGTGCGCGCCAACCGCATGGCCGGCATGGCCTGACGCTCGTCTACACACCACATGTCGGACAAATCCAGCGATCGCATCGCGTTGCCGCCGATTCCGGCCAAGCGCTACTTCACCATCGGTGAGGTGAGCGAGCTTTGCGCCGTCAAGCCGCACGTCCTGCGCTATTGGGAGCAGGAGTTCACGCAACTCAAGCCCGTCAAGCGCCGCGGCAACCGCCGCTACTACCAGCACCATGAAGTCCTGCTGATCCGCCGCATCCGCGAGCTGCTCTACGAACAGGGCTTCACCATCAACGGGGCGCGCAACCGCCTCGATGAAGGCCGTCATCACAGTGGGGCAGCGGCAGCGCCTGAGGCCGCAGAGGTTGGCGAAGAAAACGCGGCGGCATTGTCGGTCGACATCAGCGGCCTGCGCAATGAACTGGTCGAAGTACAGCACCTGCTTGCGCAACTCCGGGAGATCGCGAAGCACGGATAATTTCGACGTCAGGAGCTAGTCATACGAGAAATGCTTCTGTTATAATCTTTTGCTTCGGGGCGTAGCGCAGCCTGGTAGCGTACCTGCATGGGGTGCAGGTGGTCGGAGGTTCAAATCCTCTCGCCCCGACCAGACAGAAACCCGCTTGGTGAATAGCCAAGCGGGTTTTTTATTTTCCGCGTGGAAATGGCCGGCCGGTGCGGTAACGCTTTGATACAGCCGTCGCCGATGCCCGTTGCTATGCTCTGCCATCCTCCTGACCGATTCCCCACTTATGTTCCGAAAGCTCTTTGTGGCTACCTTTGCGCTCCTCTGGCTGACGGCTGCGCCTGCCGCACGCGCCGATGACCGCGGCTACCCGAACGCCTATCGGGGCGGTGAGTACAAAGAGAAGTTCCGTAGCGGCCCTTGTGAAATCGAACGCGAACAGAAGCGCGATGGCGAATACAAGGAAGAGCGCAAATGCAAGGGCGGCCCGCGTGGCTATGAGCAGAAGCAGAAGTACCGCGACGGCTCTTGCCTGATCGAGCGCGAATGGAAGGACGACGGTGAATACGAAGAGAAGGTCGAATGCAAGCGTGGATGAGTGCATGACCCTTTGGTCCGCCAGCCGGGTGGCGTGGCTGGGCCGCAGCCCCATTGGCGGCTGCCCCCAATGCCGAATTCAGGCTTGCGCATCATGCCAGCACGGCATGCTGCCTGATCGACTCCAGCTTCTTCTCGCCGATCTTCGCCTTTGCCATTTCGGTGTCGAAGTGCGTCTGCAGGTTCATCCAACTCTGGGGATCGGTGCCGAAGAACGCACCAAGGCGTACAGCGGTGTCCGCCGTTATGGCGCGGCCACCCTTCACAATTTCATTGATACGGCGAGGCGGTACGTCGATGGCCTTGGCCAGGGCGTACTGAGAAATGCCGAGCGGGTCGAGCCAGTCCAGTTGAAGGATTTCTCCCGGGGTGGCCAGGGGTACTTCGCGTGCCATGGAGGCCTCCTTTCAGTGGTAGTCGACGATCTCGACGTCGGTTGCATGGCCATTGGCGAAGCAAAAGCAGATTCGCCATTGGTCGTTGATTCGGATGCTGTGCTGACCAGCCCGGTCCCCTTGCAGCGCTTCTAGCCTGTTACCCGGCGGGACTCGCAAAAAGCTGAGGTCGCCGGCCGCGTGCAACTGCTGGAGCTTGCGCATGGCAACAGATTCTATGTTGACGAACCGGGCGATCCGCGTGCCTGCGAAGAGCAGTGCCGTGTCGCGGCAGTTGAACGAAGTGATCATGGTCATATTAACGCGAAGCGTTAATAACGTAAAGCGTTATTACTGTTTCCCGTGCGGCCTTGTCGAGCGGTTCGATTTCGGGAGCCCGCTCCAGACCGGGGGTGATAGGCGAGCTTCTGTAGCCGCAGATATTGATCTGCATCCTGAGTGCCTGTTGGGCTATACGCGCTGCTCAGCCGTTGCCAGAAAAAACGGCGAGATACCCGGGTTCTCCCATCATGGCCCGCCGGGGCCCTGGCTTAGACTCGTGCCGCTGCACTTGCCAGCCCGCCCGCACCCCGCCGTGGCGGGCTGTTTTTTTTGGGGGGGCTAGCGCGCCAGCCTGCGCAACAGCGCGTCATGTCCGCTTGCCAGGCCGGCAACCGCCGTTGCGTCGGCCAGTTCGAAATCGCTGAACCGGAAGGCTGGTGCCACGGTGCAGCCGACCAGGGCGAAGTCCACGCCATCGTCCAGATCCACGCGTTCGGCGGCAAACCATAGTCCGGCGGGCACCATTGCCTGGAAGGCCGCGCCGGGATGCCGCAGCGGGTCGCCCAGGCGCTGCGTGACGATGGTGCCGTCCACGATCCGGTGCACGTCCACGGGGGAGCCTGCGTGGTAGTGCCAGAGTTCGTCGGACCGGATGCGATGCCACGCGGAATAGTCGTTGCCGCACAGCATGTAGTGGATTGCGGTGCAGGCTTCGCGCGTGCGCCCGTCCTGGCAGACGACCTGTTCTTCCCCGCGATAGGTTTCGCGGTAGTAGCCGCCTTCCGGATGTGGCTGCAGGTTTAGCGAGCGGATCAGTTGGCGGGCGGTCGGACTGAGGTCTGGCATGTGGGCAAGGGGCGTGGCGCATCGGGGATGCGGAAGCCGTAGCTTAAAGCAGCGCGAAGCGTGCCTGGCCGGGGCCGACAAGGGCGGGGCGGCTGACCGGGTAGCGGTGACGGGTGCCCTGGGCGTCGAAGGACAGGAAATCCGGCGTCCAGCGCAGCGCCTGCAGCTGGCGTGGCTCGATGCCGTCGACGAGGATGGCGCCGGCGCCCACGCAGACACTGCCGCAGGGCAGGCGCAGGGATTCGCTGTCGTCGCCGAAGTAGTAGGCCTCGAGCAGGATGGAATCGGACTGGTACAAGGGCATGGGGCAGTATCCGGATACTGTATGGATGTACAGTATAGCCCTGGCCGGCGGTTCGGTCATCCCCCACGATTCTCATTTTCGTGCGCCGGCACACTCTGTGGTGCTGTGCATTTGCCGCGTGGAAGCTGGTGGCAAGCGGTGTCGGTCTGTATTGGTATAACCTGAAAACGATGCCGGTCGCACAGCGTGGTCGTGCCAGGCCGGCAGGGTCGCTACGGGGGATGCCATGGCGAGGTGCGGGAGCAGGGCTTGCTGGTTTGGCTTGGGCGTGGTGCTGGGCGCGGCGGCGGGCGGTGCCTGCGCGATGTTGGTGCGCTCGGCCGCGGAGCAGCGGGTGCTGCGCCAGCGCGATGCGCCGCTGGTGCCGTCCGACCCCGCGGCGGATCAGGCGCTGACCGATACCGCCACCGACGTGGTGGAGTACGGCGGCTTCGTGATCCACGTGTATTGCCACGCGCTGGGCATGGGGCGGTTCAAGGCCCTGTGCGATATCTGGGAGTCGGGCGCCGTGGTGCTGGAGGGCGGCGCGCCGCCGGCCACGCACGCGACGCCTGAAGACGCGCGGGCCGCGGCGATTTCGTGGGCGCGGCAATGGGTGCAGCACAATGGCTGAAGGCGCCGCCGCGCAATCATCGCCATGACAGGAGATGCCGATGCACGCCTGTGACCTGTGTCATCAGCTGGTGGGCGAACCGTCCAGCGTGCCGCCGCACGAGAACCTGGCTGCCTCGGGCATGGCTGCGATGAGCAACCGCTGCAAGGTCGACAGCCGCTGGCGCTGCACTGGCTGCGGCGCCTGGATGTATCAGAGCACGGCATTGGGTGAGCCGCCGAATATGTGGCGAATGGGCCCGCGGCCGGCCGACTGGCCTGATAATCACGGCTGAGCAGGCATGGCCGCGCCGCCACCAGGCGGTGCGGCCATGCCCGGTATCGCGCCCGGCTCAGGCTCTCGGGCGTCTGTTTCAAGGAGAATTCATGTTTGTTTGTGGGAACCAGGCTTGCGGTGCGCGCTGGGAGCCGAATGAGGTGCAGATCCGCAATGAAGGGCAGGGTCCCGTGTTCCGCTGCCCGCAATGCGGTGCACGCAATCACGTCCAGGCACGCACCGCGCGCGACGGCAGCACGGTCTACCGCCAGGTGGCGGCGAAGCCGGCCCCGCGCTAGTCCGGACCGGCGGGCGGCACGCCATATCACCCCACGCTTGTGGGGTCAAATACACATGGCTGCTGCCTTAAGCTTGCTCAGGCGGGACCGTTATACACATCATGGACTTTGCCGACCCACCTCAAGACTCTGCTTCCAATGCCGAACGCATGGGCTGGGCGAACGCTTCGCCGGAAGTGATCGCCAAGGTATTGAATTCAGCACTGGCAGCGCAGGATCTCTCAGGGTTTGCCGCGCTGCTGTCGGATATCGCGCGCGACCGCGGCCTCAAGGGCGAGCGTGCCGCGCACCAGTCGATCTACGACATGCCGTACGCCAGCCTGCTGCCCAGGCAGAAGCACCTGCTTTCCGATGCCTTCGACCTGCTGGTCCTGCTCGGGCTGGAACTGCGCCCGCGTGGTGCCGACGCAGGCTTCGGCGGCGCTGCGGACATCGACACGGACGCAGAAGCAGACCAATAACCCCCGGCTGGACAGCGCCGCGCTATGCGCGTTCCAGCATACCGATTTCGCGCACCGCGACCGACAGCATCGACAGCCCAGCAGCCCCCGAGGCGCGCTGGTCGGCCAGCATGCGCGTAAAGCGTTCCAGCGCGCCATGACGGCTGGACCGCCACGCATCGATCATGGCTTCGGGCGTATCCAGTTCACCCGCCTGTGTCAGCACGCTGACGGTCAGTGCGCGCTTGAGCCGCCCCAGGTCTTCCAGCGTGGTGGTGCGTGCCAGCAGGTCCCAGTGCGTGTCCGATGGCAGCGCCAGCGCGCGCTCGCGCAGCCAGCTGAAGCTCAGGTGGCTGTCCAGCGCGAAATAGACCCCCGCCACCAGGTCCAGGCTGCGTTCGCACGCGGTGGCCACTTCGGCGATATCGAGCGCGGCAGCGGAGATCTCGCTGCCGGCCACGCGCACGGCCAGCGCTTCGTCGACCCCCGCATCCGTCAAGGCGCGGGTGCGCTCTGCCAGCGCCGTCGCATCGGCCGGCGGCAGCAGCCGCGGCAGTTGCGGTGCCAGCCATTGCGCTGCCTGGGCAAAGCGCGCCAGGTCCTCGGGGGCCTTGCTGCCGCTACGCAGATAGCGGATGAACCACAGGCACGCGCGCTCCAGCAGCAGCGCCACGGCCCCGAACATGCGCGCCTGCTCGGCATCGGCCACACGGTTGTCCAGCGCATCGATCTCCTGCCACAGGGTGGTCAGGCCGAAGACATCGCGTGCGATCAGGCAGGCGCGCACGATATCGGCCGGGCCTGCGTCGGTCTCTTCCATGATCCGGTGCACGAAGGTGGCGCCGATGCGGTTGACCAGCATATTGGTCAGGTGCGTCGACAGGATCTCGCGCCGCAGCGGGTGGCGCTGCATCGCGTCGGCGTAACGCTGGCGCAGCGGTACCGGGAAATAGTCCGACAGCAGTCCGGCAACCAGCGCGTCTTCCGGCACGTCGGAGGCCAGCAGTTCGTCGTACAGCCACATCTTGCTGTAGGCAAGCAGCACCGCACGTTCGGGCGATGCCAGGCCTTCCTCGGCCAGCTTGCGCTCGGCGATTTCCTCCTCCGAAGGCAGGAACTCCAGCGGGCGGTTGAGCCGCCCGGCGCGCTCCAGCCAGCGCACCAGGCGCGCCTCGCCGTCGAGCAGCGCGGGGCTGCTGCGCCCGGCCACGGACAGTGCCTGGGTCTGGTAGTAGTTGTCCTGCAGCACCAGCAGGCCGACCTCGTCGGTCATCTCGGCCAGCAGCTTGTTGCGCTGCTTCTCGGTCATTTCGCCGTCTGCAACCACCAGTCCGAGCAGGATCTTGATATTGACCTCGTGGTCCGAGCAATCCACCCCGGCCGAGTTGTCGATGGCATCGGTGTTGATGCGACCGCCGTTGCGCGCGAACTCGATGCGGCCCAGCTGGGTGAAGCCGAGGTTGCCGCCTTCGCCGACCACCTTGCAGCGCAGGTCGTTGCCATTGACGCGCACCGCGTCGTTGGTGCGGTCGCCGGCCTGCAGGTGGGTTTCCTGGCTGGACTTGACGTAGGTGCCGATGCCGCCGTTGTAGAGCAGATCGACCGGCGCCATCAGGATGGCGTGGATCAGCTCGGCCGGCGACAGCGTGGCTGCCGTGACCCCCAGCACTGCCTGCACCTGTGGCGACAGCGCGATGGTCTTGGCGCTGCGCGGATAGATGCCGCCGCCGGCGGAGATCAGCGTGGCGTCGTAGTCGGCCCAGCTGGAGCGGGGCAGGCCGAACAGCCGCGTGCGTTCCTGCAGGCTCCTTGCCGTGTCCGGGTCGGGATCGAGGAAGATATGCCGGTGGTCGAAAGCCGCCACCAGCCGGATATGCGGCGACAGCAGCATGCCGTTGCCGAACACGTCGCCCGACATGTCGCCGACGCCGGCCACGGTGAAGTCCGTGGTCTGGATATCGACACCCATCTCGCGGAAATGCCGCTTGACCGATTCCCACGCACCGCGCGCGGTAATGCCCATCTTCTTGTGGTCATAGCCGACCGAGCCCCCGGACGCAAAGGCATCGCCCAGCCAGAAGCCGTACTCGGCCGAGATCGCGTTGGCGAAGTCGGAGAACGTCGCGGTGCCCTTGTCGGCGGCCACCACCAGGTAGGGGTCGTTGGCGTCGTGGCGCACCACCTCGGGTGGCGGCACCAGCTGGCCGCCGACGAGGTTGTCGGTCAGGTCCAGCAGCCCGCGCAGGAAGGTCTGGTAGCAGGCAATGCCCTCTTGCAGGAAAGCATCGCGGTCGGTGGGCGGGGGCGGGCGCTTGACCACGAAGCCGCCCTTGGAGCCCACCGGCACGATCACCGTGTTCTTGACCATCTGCGCCTTCATCAGTCCCAGCACTTCCGTGCGGAAGTCCTCGCGCCGGTCTGACCAGCGCAGTCCGCCGCGGGCCACGCGCCCGCCGCGCAGGTGCACGCCCTCAACGCGCGGCGAGTAGACCCAGATCTCGAACATCGGGCGCGGCTCGGGCAGGCCGGGGACCAGCGCGGGATTGAACTTGAACGATACATAGGGGCGCGGCTGGCCTTCCTCGCCACGGTGGAAATAGTTAGTGCGCACGGTGGCGTTGATCACGCCCAGGAAGAGCCGCAGGATGCGGTCCTCGTCCAGGTTGGGCACCTTGTCCAGCGCCGCGCCGATATCGGCCAGCAGCTTGTCGCAGCGCGCCTGGCGGGCGGTGTCGGTGGCGACCTCGCTGAAGGTGTCGAAGCGCGCCACGAAGAGGCCGACCAGCATGGCGGCAATGGCCGCGTTGCCGGTCAGCGCGCGCTCGATATAGGCGTCGCTGAAGGTCGAGCCGACCTGGCGCAGGTAGCGGGCATAAGCGCGCAGGATGGTGACGTCGCGCGCGGCCAGCTCGGCGCGCAGCACCAGGCGGTTGAAGTCGTCGTTCTCGATCTCGCCGTGCCAGGCGCGCGCGAAGGCATCCTCGAACAATGCCTTGACGCGTGCGATATCGAATTCCGCCGCGCCGCCGCTGTCGGCAATCTCCAGCCCGAAGTCGTGCACCCATACCGGCGTGCCGCTGTCGGGTTCGATCAGGTAGGGGCGCTCTTCATCCACGCGCACGCCCAGGTGTTCCAGCATGGGCAGGCTGTGCGACAGCGCGATCGGCTCGCCGGCACGGTACACCTTGAAGCGGAACACCCCCGGCGCGGCCTCGATCGGCCGGTACAGGTTCATCGCCATGCCGTTGCCGCGCAGCGCGTGCTCCATCAGCTCGATATCGCGCACCGCGGTGCGGGCCGGATAGTCCTCACGGTAACCGGCGGGGAACGAGCCGCCGTAGCGCTGCAGCAGCCGGTTGCCTTGCTCTTCGCCGTGGCTTTCATGCAAGGCTTCGGCGAGATCGTCCTGCCAGCGGCGGCTGGCGTGCACGATGCGCGCCTCCAGCTCACGCGTATCAACATGCGGCATGGTGCCGGGCTCGCCGCGCACGGTCAGCTGGATGCGCGCCAGCGGCGACTCGGACAGCAGCGGCGTGAACTCGCAGCTGGTGCCGTGGAAGGCCGCGGTCAGCAGCCTCTGGATCTTCTGGCGCAGGTCGGTGTTGTACTTGTCGCGCGGCACGAACACCAGGCACGAGACAAAGCGGTCGAAGCGGTCGCGCCGTACAAAGAGCCGGGTGCGCTGGTGTTCCTGCAGCCGCAGGATGCCGGTGGTGATGTCGAACAGTTCATCCTCGGTGGCCTGGAACAGTTCATCGCGCGGATATTGCTCAAGGATGGTCACCAGCGACTTGTACAGGTGCCCCTTGGCCAGGAAGCCCGCGCGCGCCAGGATATTGGCGCACTTGAGCCGCACCAGCGGAATTTCCGCGATCGGCGCCGTATAGGCAGTCGAGGTGTACAGGCCGACAAAGCGCCGCTCGCCGAACAGCTGCCCCTTTTCATCGAGCAGCTTGACGCCGACATAGTCGAGATAGCCCGGCCGGTGCACGGTGGCGCGCGAATTGGCCTTGGTCAGGAAGATCGGCGAGGCCCCTTCGATGATCGCGGTGGCCGCGGCGGGCAGCAGCGTGAGGTCTTCGGCATCAGGCTCGCGCAGGCTTTCGCGCAGGATGCCCGCGCCCGAGCCCGGCACGCCGCGCAGGAAGTAGCGGCCGTCCTGCGACACCAGCTGGTAGTCACGCTGGCCGAGGAAGGAGAAGTGGTCATCCATCATCCAGTCCAGGAAGGCGCGCGCCTCGGCGCTTTCCGGCGCGGCCGCGTCGGGCGCCTGCGCCATGGCGGCGATGGTGGCCTGGGTGATGCCGCACATCTTCGACCAGTCTTCCACCGCAGCGCGCACGTCGACCAGCACCTGCGCAATGCCGCTGCGCAGCGCCTCCAGCCGCGCGGCCTCGCCGCTGCGGTCGATCTCGAAATGGATAAAGGATTCCAGGCGCGAGCTGTCCCCGGCCTCGCCGGCGCCGCCCGGGGCGATCCGCTCGATGCCGCCGCGCGCGTCGCGCCAGACCCGGAACACGGGATGGATGGCCGAGTGCAGCGCCAGTCCCTGCCGGTTGATCTCCATCGTCACCGAGTCGACCAGGAAGGGCATGTCGTCATTGACGATCTCGACCACGGTGTGGTCCGAGTGCCAGCCGTGCTCTTCCAGGTTGGGGTTGTAGACGCGGATGCGCGCATTGCCGGGGGTGAACTTCTGTGCGGTCTGCCAGTGCGCCATCACGGCACCGTAGAGATCGTCGACGTCGCGCTGGAGCAAGTCTTCGGCGTCGGCCTGGTCGTAGTAGTGCAGCAGGAAGGGCTCGACCACGGCGAACATTGCCGCCGGCAGCCGCTCGCGCGCGAAGCCGGCCAGTTCGTCCAGCAGGTGCGCGACCTTGTCTTCGTTCTCCTGCGGCATGATCCCTCCTCGCGGTGTCGATGGGCGGCCCGCGGCATGTGCCGGGGCATGCTCATACTTTAGGAAAAAACCGCATGCCCGGCGCAAGAAAAGTGGCGGGTATGAGAATGGCGCGTGAAGAAAAGGGTCGGTTCCCGCGGCTGCCCGCGGGACCGGCTTGCGCGGCGCTCAGAGGCGCGTGGCGGCGAGGGTGGGGCAGGTGGTGGGGCGGTGGGCGACCGGCGGCAGGCCGGGGCAATGCGAGGGCGCGGCGGCTGTCTCCTGCCGGGCGGCTTCGGTGCCCGCGCGAACCTGGCGCGTGGTGTGGTCGCTAAGCGTGGTCTTCATCCGCTCCAGCAGGGAGCCCAGCGCAACACGCTCTTGCGAACTGAACGCCGCCACTGACACGCTGTGCAGCGCGCTGAGGGCCTGCGCGGTGCGCTGCAGCCGGCTGGCTGCGCTATCTGCAATGCGGGGCGCCTGGGTGCCTGCGTACTCGATCCAGCCGTCGCGCTGCAGTTCATCCAGCATCGTCTCGGAACGCGCGACATCGATCGGCATCGGGCCGGTCAAGGGCGAGCCGCGCACGAAGGCGTCCTGGCGGATGGCCCGCAACAGAAGCCACTGGGCGTAGTTCAGGCCAGAGGCGCACAGCGTCTGTTCCAACGCACTTTGCCAGGCGGTTACGGCATCAACCAGGGCAAGGACAACCGGCTCGCTGGGTTCGAGGGGTCTTGGCTGCATGAATGGCGTCTCCTGTTTTGGTTTGCCGCCACTGCGATGCGCTGGCATCCGTCGCACGGATACCAGGGGCCGGAGCATGGCCGGCCCGGGCGGCACGGACGCCGCAGCCTCTCTGGCGGGGCACGGTCGACCGATGGGGCAGACACTACCAGAAACCTTTGCCGGCAATGTGACAGCGAGGGAATGCCCTGTGGCATCACAGGGACATAGTGGCCCGCACGTCTCCCAGCATTGTTTTAGCTATGAATAAAGCGACTGGAAACTATGACTTTAAATCGCAGCCAGAATGTATGCGGCTGGCTACACTGCCTGCCGGAGACCCCGCCAACGAGCCTTCAGGCCAGCAGGGGCGCGCGGCGCGGGCACAGGCCCGGCCGCCAGACCGGAGATAAGGATGTACAAGGAACGCATTCGCCTGGCCAGGCTGCACGACAAGGTAGTTTCGGCCGACGAAGCCGCCGCGCTGATCCGCGACGGCATGACGGTAGGCATGAGCGGCTTCACGCGCGCGGGCGACTGCAAGGAAGTCCCGTTTGCGCTGGCGCGGCGGGCGGCAACCGAGCCACTGCGCATCACGCTGATGACCGGCGCCTCGCTGGGCAACGATATCGACCGGGTACTGGCAGAGGCCGACGTGATTGCGCGCCGCCTGCCGTTCCAGTCCGACGCCACGCTGCGCCGCAAGATCAACGCCGGCGAAGTGATGTTCATCGACCAGCACCTGTCCGAGACCGTGGAGCAACTGCGCTCCGGCCAGATCGCGCCGGTGGACGTTGCGGTGGTGGAAGCGGTGGCGATCACCGAGCAGGGCGGCATCATCCCCAGCACCTCGGTCGGCAACTCGGCCAGCTTCGCCATGCTGGCGCGCAAGGTGATCGTCGAGATCAACCTGAACATGCCGCTGGAGCTGGAAGGGCTGCACGACATCTACTTCCCCGTGCAGCGTCCGTACCGCCAGCCGATCCCGCTGATCGCGCCCGAGCAGCGCATTGGCCTGCCGTATATCCCCATCGATCCCGAGAAGATCGCGGCCATCGTCATCACCGCCAAGGACGACAGCCCGTCCAACGCGCTGCCGCCGGACGCCGAAACGCGCAGTATCGCCGGCCATCTCAACGATTTCCTGCTGCGCGAAGTCCGCGCCGGCAGGCTCTCGCCCTCGCTGCAGCCGCTGCAGGCGGGCATTGGCACCATTGCCAACGCGGTGTTGCACGGCATGGTCGATTCACCGTTCCGCGACCTGCAGATGTATTCCGAGGTGCTGCAGGACAGCACCATCGAACTTCTGGATGCGGGGCGCCTGGCGTTTGCCTCGGCCTCTTCGGTGACGCTGACGCGCGAGGTGTACCAGCGCTTCCTGTCGAACCTGGACCGCTATCGCTCGCGCCTGGTGCTGCGTCCGCAGGAGATCAGCAACCATCCGGAAATCCTGCGCCGGCTCGGGCTGATCACCATCAATACGGCGCTGGAGTGCGACATCTACGGCAACGTCAACTCCACGCATGTGGGGGGCACGCACATGATGAACGGCATCGGCGGCTCCGGCGATTTTGCGCGCAATGCGCACCTGTCGGTATTCGTGACCAAGTCCGTGGCCAAGGGCGGCGATATCTCCAGCATCGTGCCGATGGTGGCGCACGTGGACCATACCGAGCACGACGTCGACATCATCGTCACCGAGCACGGCCTGGCCGACCTGCGCGGCCTGGCGCCGCGCGAACGCGCGCGCACGATCATCGCCAACTGTGCCGACCCGCAATACCGCGAGCTGCTGGGCGACTACTTCCGGCGTGCCAGCACCCATGGCGGCCAGACCCCGCACCTGCTGGAAGAGGCGCTGTCCTGGCATGTCGGCTTCCGCGACCGCGGCACCATGCAGCCCGCGCAGCCGGCCCAGGCAATGGCAGCCTGAGCGCGGCCCCCGCCAGAAAGCAAAACAGCCCGCGCAAGCGGGCTGTTTGCCTTGGTGCCGCCGGTTGGCGGCGGGGCAGGTTTACTGCGCCTTGCCGCCCTGGCTGGCGGGTGCCTTGGCGCCGTCGGTGTACGGATCGGCCTTGCCGGCCTTGGCGCCGTCGGTGTACGGATCGAACTTGCCGGCCTTGGCGCCATCCGTGTTCGGGTCGAACTTCTTGCCCGAGTTGGTCAGGTCCGACTTGGTCGATTGCTTGGCGCCATCGGTGTACGGGTCGAACTTGCCGGACTTGGCCGGGTTCTGGTTCGGGCTGGCTTTCTTGGTGTGGCTGCCACCGTAGAGATCGCCGCCTTCGGTGTAGTTCTTCTGCGCGTAGACCTGCGTCGCGCCCAGCGCGGCCAGTGCTGCAACGATCAGGGTCGAAACGGTCTTCTTCAGCATCTTGCTTATCCTCGCGATTGACGGTCGCGCAGCGCCTGCGCGAATCCGGTTTTGGGGCCGAGCTTGGCCGGTGACGGCCGGGCACATGTGGCGGAACACCCGGTAAATGTACCGAGTCAGCGCTTGTCCGCAAAGTGAAAGTTTCTTCTACAAGTATTGAACACCGATGGCGTTGCCTGCGTACTGCGCCGGATCAAATGCAACGATCCTGAGGTAGATGTGGGTGACCCATGGCCCATTTTCAACCACCAGCCATAAAAAAACCGGCTGCCAGGTGGCAGCCGGTCATGACCCCTCGCGGGACGGTTTCGCCGTCCGGTTATTCCAGTGTGATGTTCTGGTCGCGTGCGATCTTCTTGCGCAGGTCCAGCTCGCGCTTGATCTGGGCGGCGTACTGCGCCGGGGTGTTGCCGTCGGCGTAGGCACCGCTGTCAGCCAGGCGGCGCTTGACGTTCGGGTCCTGCAGCGCCTTGACCGCGGCATCATGCACGCGCGTGATGATCGCTGCCGGCGTGCCGGCCGGGGCCACCAGGCCGTACCAGGCCATGTTGTTCATGTCCTTCATGCCGGCTTCGGCAAAGGTCGGCACGTCAGGCAGGCCCTCGACCCGCTTGGGCGCCGCCACTGCCAGCGCGCGCAGCTTGCCGGCCTGGATATGCGGCATCGACGACGGCAGGTTGTCGAACTGCGCGTTGACCTGGCCGGCCAGCGTGTCATTCAGCGCAGGGCCCGATCCGCGATAGGGGATATGGACCATGTCGGTCTTGGTGATGTCCTTGAACAGCTCGCCGTCCAGATGCGAGATGCTGCCCTTGCCGGCTGAGGCGTAGCTGTACTTGCCGGGGTTGGCCTTCAGCATCGCGACGAATTCCTTCAGGGTCTTGGCCGGCACCTTCGGGTTGACCGTCAGCACGTTCGGCACGTTGACCAGGTTGGTGATCGGCGCGAAGTCCTTGAGCGGGTCGTACGGGTTCTTGGGGTTGGTGGCGGGGTTGGTCGCCATTGTGCTGACGGTGGCGATACCCAGCGTGTAGCCGTCCGGGGCGGACTTGGCGAGCGCGTCGGCGCCGATCGTGCCGCCGCCGCCGCCGCGGTTTTCCACCACCACCGGCTGGCCCAGTTCGCGGCCGAGGCCGTCGGAGACCGCGCGCGCGACGATGTCGGTGGTGCCGCCGGCCGCGAACGGAACGATCAGGCGGATCGGCTTGTTGGGGTAGGACTGGGCGTGGGCCAGGCCGGCGTGGGCCAGGCCAAGGGCGGCGATGCAGGCGGCTGCGCCGGCGTTGATAACTGCTTTCAAGGAGTGCCTCCGTTCTTCTTTCACTGATTTGCCAGGCGGGCTGCAGGCGTTTCTTCGGGCGCGACCTTTCGTCTGCGCCCCGCGCTGTCACGGATCCCCGCGCTGGCATGACCGGGCCGTGCCGGGATGCGGCGACGGCCGGCACCTTGCGATAGTTCCGCGATACGGAACTATGTTCCACAATGTGCGCGGATGCGATTCAACCGGGAAAGCGGGCGCAGGGGAATTGGTGAGAACCCGCGTATCAAGAAACCGGCAGCCATGCCGACCGCGCAGAAGCTGGGCGGCGGAAATGAAAAAGCCGGAAGCAAGGCTTCCGGCTTTTCCTGAATTCGCTGGTGGGGCGTGAGTGACTCGAACACTCGACCTACGGATTAAGAGTCCGCTGCTCTACCAACTGAGCTAACGCCCCAACGAAGAAAAAGATTGTAGCAAGGTATCGGATAAGACGCAATAGCCTTCGCGCAATTTCTGCGAGCCAGGCTGTACTGGCCGCTACAATGCCAGGCCACGCGCGCATCCCGCGCGGTGGTTCCGATCCACCAGCTTGCCCAGCCATGCACGCCAGAGTCCTGCGCTATCTCGACGAGGTCGTCCGCCGCGGTTCGATCCGCAAGGCGGCCGAGCACCTGCATGTGGCGCCGACCGCGGTCAACCGCCAGATCCTGGATCTGGAGGCGGAGCTGGGCGCGCCGCTGTTCGAGCGCATCAACAAGCGGCTGCGGCTGACGCCGCTGGGCGAGATGGTGCTGGCCCACGTGCGCCAGACGCTGCGCGAGCACGACGCGCTGCGCGAGCGCATCGAGGACTTCAAGGGCGCGCGCCGCGGCGAAGTCACGGTGGCGGTCACGGCCGGCCTGGCGGGCTCGCTGATGCCGTCGCTGGTGCATGACTTCCGCCAGCGCTACCCGGGCATCGTGGTGCGCGTCGCCGACCTGCCGGTGGTCGACATCATCGCGGCTGTGGAGCAGGGCGACGCCGACCTGGGCCTTGGCTATGACCTGCCTGAACTGCCCGCCTTCCGCGCGCTGGCCACCAGCGACTGGCAGATCGGCGCGGTGGTGCCGCCGGGCCATGCGCTGGCGGCCCGGCAATCGGCGCTGCTGAGTGAATGCGTCGGCTATCCGCTGATCCTGCCGGCGCCCTCGCTGTCGATCCGCGCCATCCTTGACGCGGCCTTTGCCCGCAATGCAATCGAGGTCTCGCCGGTGGCGGAGTCCACCTCGACCGCGCTGATCCGGCAACTGGTGATGCTGGGCACCGGCATCGCGCTGCTGAACCCGCTCGATGTGATGGAGGAGCGCGCCCGCCAGGCGCTGGTCTATGTGCCGCTGCGCGACCGCCACCTGCAGGGCCAGACGCTGACACTGGTGGCGCGGGCCCGTGGCCCGCTCAGCGCCGCGGCCGAGCTGATGGCCGAGCGCATCGGCGACGCGCTGGCGGTGTTGTTCGCGCAGGCGCGCTGAGCAACAGGGTGCCGCAGGTGTCCACTTTTTGTGGACAGGATGATCGGAATTCTGCGCTTGGGGGTGGCTCCTCGCCGCCGTAGACTGGCGGCCATCCAGTCCCCCAATTCGCTTTGCAGAAGGAATTCCGCCATGACCCTGATTGCCCTGAACGCCGACGTGCTGGTCACCATGGACGCGCAGCGCCGCGAGATCCGCGATGGCGCCCTGGTTGCCGAAGGCCCCGCCGTGCAGTGGGTCGGCCCCACCTCGGAACTGCCGCCGCAGTACCGGCGCATGGTCGACGACGGCAGCGCGCAGGTGCTCGACATGCGCGGCCGCGTGGTCACGCCCGGCCTGGTCAACACCCACCACCACATGTACCAGAGCCTGACGCGCGCGGTGCCAGCGGCGCAGGATGCCGAGCTGTTCTCGTGGCTGACCAACCTGTACATGCTGTGGTCGCACCTGACGCCGGAAATGATCGCGGTGTCGACCAAGACCGCGATGGCCGAGCTGATGCTGTCGGGCTGCACCACCACCAGCGACCACCTCTACCTGTTCCCGAACGGCTCGCGCCTGGATGACTCGATTGCCGCGGCGCAGGAGATGGGCATGCGCTTTCACGCCGCGCGCGGCTCGATGAGCGTGGGCCGCAGCAAGGGCGGCCTGCCGCCGGATGTGGTGGTGGAAGAGGAAGCCGCCATCCTGCGCGACAGCCAGCGGCTGGTGGAGCAGTACCACGACAGTGCGCGCCACGCGATGCTGCGCGTGGTGCTGGCGCCGTGCTCGCCGTTTTCGGTGTCGCGCGACCTGATGCGCGAGTCGGCCAACATGGCGCGGCACTATGGCGTGTCGCTGCACACGCACCTGGCCGAGAACGACAACGACATTGCCTACTCGCGTGAGAAATTCGGCCTGACGCCGGCCCAGTATGCCGAGGACCTGGACTGGGTCGGCCACGATGTGTGGCATGCGCATTGCGTCAAGCTGGACGACGAGGGCATCGCACTGTTTGCCCGCACCGGGACCGGCGTGGCGCATTGTCCGTGCTCGAACATGCGGCTGGCGTCCGGCATTGCGCCGGTGCGCGCCATGCGCGATGCCGGCGTGCCGGTGGGCCTGGGTGTGGACGGCAGCGCCTCGAACGACGGCGCGCATATGCTGGGCGAGGCGCGCCAGGCCATGCTGCTGCAGCGCGTTGGCTACGGGCCGGCCGCCATGAGCGCGCGCGAGGCGCTGGAGATTGCCACGCTGGGTGGCGCGCGCGTGCTCAACCGCGACGATGTCGGCGCGCTGGCGCCGGGCATGTCGGCGGATTTTGTCGCCTTCGACATGTCGCAGGTCGGCTTTGCCGGCGCCGGCCATGACCCGGTGGCGGCGCTGGTGTTCTGCACGCCGGCCAATGTCGCGGCGAGCGTGATCAACGGCAGGGAAGTGGTGCGCGACGGTGCACTGCTGACGGCCGACCTGCCCAACGTGCTGCTGCGCCATCGTGCGCTGGCGCGTACGCTGTTCGAGCGGGCCAGCCAGGGCGCCTGATGCAGGGACCGCTGTGGCGTGGGCATGTGCCTGCGCCGCAGCGGATAAGCCAATCAAGCAAGCGCACAAAGCAAAAGGCCGGAAGCATTGCTGCTTCCGGCCTTTCTGTATTCGGTGGTGGGGCGTGAGTGACTCGAACACTCGACCTACGGATTAAGAGTCCGCTGCTCTACCAACTGAGCTAACGCCCCAACGAAGAGGGAGATTTTAACATGATTTCCGGCGCTGTCAAATGTTTGATGCACTTGCAGGAACAACCCCCGTCGTTGTGACCGGGAGCCACACATACGCGCGGATGGAACTCAAAGACGGCCGCGATGGTCTTCGCAATGAGCGCATTCGCATGGGCTCTATCCATACGATTTTGCCGGAGCCATGTTAGGATGTTTCTCCACTTGCATATGGAGGGCTGCACCGATGGAAATCAAATTCCAAGAGCAAGAGCGCTACGACATCAATAATGAAGGCTTGCTGTTCCAGGCACTTGTCAATGGCGAGAAGGTGACTTGCGTGGTGACACGCGAAGCACTGTGGGAAGGCTTCAGTGCCGACCAGGTACTGTCGCTGGAAGAGGCATTCCGTGCCGGTCGCGAAACCATCGAACGCGCCGCCGTGGTGCTGATCGAGCAGGGCGCGCCCCAGCCAATCGTCGTCAAGCGCGCCCACGTGGCGCCGATCTGATGCGGATGGATGCCCCGGCCAGCCCCCGGCATGCCGCGGGCGCCCATCTGTTGTCAGGTTCCCAGACGTAGGGCCGTCCGGCCTTGCGTGCCAAGCCGGCAACGCCGGCACAGGCAGTCTCCCGGTTTTCCCGTTTCAGTTTCCTGGTTTTCCTGCAGCCGTATTGTGGCTTGAACGCTGGTGCGCGGCCGCCGCTCATGCCGACGCGCCGGCGCTTCAGTTCATTGTGCTGCCGGGGCCGCGGCGCCAGGCCGTGACGCGCACTCTTCAAAGATCCGCACTGTGCATTGCGCGCAGATGTCCGGCGAGAGCTGGTCGACGATCGTGTGCAGCGCCTGCCGCTTGGTCGGGAAGATATGGTCGGCCCCGAGCTTGTCGGTAAAGCCGGTCTGCGCCCAGGTCTGCAGCACCTGCGTGCGCGGGCGGTGGAAGTACAGATCGCCGCCCAGCGCGCGCCGTTCGGCGAGCTCGTTTTCCCACATCTCGGCACCGGCCAGGTCGATGAAGTTCATGCTCTTGGTCATCGCCAGCAGGTGCGTCTGGCCGGCGTTGACCGTGCGCAGCCAGTGCAGGCGATCCGTCACGTATTGCACGGCGCCGAAGTAGATCGCGCCTTCCATGCGCAGCAGCTTCAGTTGCGGGCATTCCGGCTGCGGACGGCGCAGCTCGTCCAGCGGCGTGAAGCGCCGGCCGGGATCGTCGGCGTCGGGCACCAGGCTGCGCACGGCAGGCCGCGACGTGCGGTACAGGTAGGCCACCAGCGACAGCACGGTGCCGAGCAGCACCGCCATCTCCAGCCGGATCACCAGCGTGGCGGCGAAGGTGCCGATGGCAATGGCGAACTCCGTGCGGCTGAGCGTGAAGATGCGGCGCAGCCGCGCGGTGTCGAGCAGGCCCCACGCCACCAGCAGCAGCATCGCGGCGATCGCCGCCATCGGGATCTGTGCCAGCAGCGGGGCGCTGACGGCCACCAGCGCCACCAGCCACAGCGCCGAGAACACGCTGGCCAGCGGCGTGCGCGCGCCGGCTTCGAAGTTGGGCACCGAGCGGTTGAGCGAGCCGCACGAGATATAGCCTGAGAAGAAGCCGCCCGCGATATTGGACAGGCCCTGGCCGATGAACTCGCGGTTGGCGTCGATATGCTGGCCCGAGCGCAGCGCCACCGCCTTGGCGATCGAGATCGACTGGCCCAGCGCGACGATGGTCAGCGCCGAGGCGATGCCCAGCAGGTCGGGCAGCTTGCGCCAGTCGACATCGGGAAGGTGCAAGCGCGGCAGCGCCGACGGGATCGGCCCGACCACGTTGACATGGTGGGCGCCGCCCGCGCCGGACTGGTTCAGCAGCAGCGCCACGCCATAGCCGGCTAGCAGCCCCAGCAGCATGAACGGCAGCCGCCGCCACAGCCGCTTGCACAGCAGCGTCACCACCAGCGTGACCGCGCCTACGGCCGCCGCGCCCCAGTTGATGGTGTCGATGTTTTTGAACAGGTGACGCAGCACGCCGAACGCACTGGTGCCGGTCGGCACCGCCAGCCCGAACAGATCCTTGAGCGCATACAGGCCGATCAGCGTCGCGGCGCCGCAGGTGAAGCCGAGCAGCACCGACGGCGAGATAAAGTTGGCCAGCGTGCCAAGCCGCAACGTGCCCACGGCGAGCTGGATCACGCCCACCACGATGGTGACTGCCAGCGCCAGCCCGATATAGGCCGGGCTGCCGGCAAACGCAAGCGGGCTCAGCATCGCGAACAATGCCAGCGAATTGGCGTTGGTCGGCCCCGACATCACGTGCCAGCTCGAACCGAACAGCGCCGCCACGATGCACGGCACCACCGCGCTGTAGATGCCGTATTGCGGCGGCAAGCCGGCCAGCGTGGCGAAGGCCACGCCCTGCGGCAGCACCAGCACGGCGCCGAGCAGGCCGGCCACCAGGTCGGCGCGCAGCGTGGTCTTGTCGACGCGCTGGCTCCATGGGAACAGGCGCGGCAGGAGTGATCCGGGATGGGACGCGGGCATCGGCAATGAAGGGAAAGGCTCAGCCGGCCTCGCCGCCGCGCCCGGGCGGTGGCGAGGCAACGGATTCGGGTGGGGTGGATTCTGGCAGGTTCGGCTGCGGCGCAAGGCCGGCCAGCATGGCGTCGAGCGCGCGGTAGACCTCGGTCAGACGCTCGGGGCCGAGCCGCTGCGCCAGCTCCTGGTAGCGTGCATCGACCAGCGGCTCCATTTGCATGATGATGGCGCGCGCCGACGGCGTCAGGCTGACCAGCTGGCGGCGCTGGTCGGTGGCAGAGCGGGTCCGTTCGACCAGCCCGGCGTCTTCCATGCCGCACAGCATGCGGGTCAGGCTGGGGCTCAGGATCAGGCAGGCATCGGCCAGCTGGTTCGGCTCCATCGGCTCGTGCTCGTTGAGCGTGCGCATCACGCGCCATTGCTGCTCGGTGATGCCGAACTGCCGCAGGATCGGGCGAAAGCCGGCGAGCAATGTCTCGCGCGCTTGCAGCAGCAGGTGAGGAAGGTTGCGGTGGCGGAACATGGCCTGGCTGGTGTGGCTCATGCCCGCAGTGTAGCGGGCGCGGCGCCGCGCGGCGAGCGGGGCTTGTCCGGACTTCCCTGAACCTGCGCGCGGCGCCAGCGGCGCGTTCAGCCGCAGCTGAGTGTGGCGACCACCGGCGTGTGGTCCGACGGCTGCTCCCACGTGCGCGGCACGCGGTCGATCACGCAGGCGCTGCAGCCGCTGGTCAATGCCGGCGACAGCAGGATGTGGTCGATGCGCAGGCCCGCATTGCGGCGGAATGCCATCATGCGGTAGTCCCACCACGAGAAGGCCTTCTCAGGCTGCTCGAACTGGCGGAACGCATCCGCCAGGCCGAGCTCCACCAGCGCGGCGAATGCGGCGCGCTCCTGTGGCGAGACCAGGTTCTGGCCTTCCCATTTCTTGGGGTCGTGCACGTCGCGGTCTTCCGGCGCGATATTGAAGTCGCCCAGCAGCGCCAGCTTCGGGTAGCGCTGCATCTCTTCGCGCAGCCAGGCCGTCATTGCATCCAGCCACTTGAGCTTGTAGACGAACTTCTCCGAGTCCAGCGCCTGCCCGTTGGGAAAGTAGGCGCAGACCAGCCGCACGTCGCCGTAAGTGGCTGCGATCACGCGCTGCTGCGCGTCCTCGAAGCCGGGGATGTTGCGCACCACGTCGGCGGGGCCGGGCATGCTGGCGTCGCGGGCGAGGATGGCCACGCCGTTGTACGTCTTCTGCCCGGTGTAGATGCTGTGGAAGCCCGCGTTCTCCAGCTCGGCCAGCGGGTACTTGTCGTCAGGCAGCTTCAGTTCCTGCAGGCACAGCGCGTCGATCGGCGCGCCGGCCTGGTCCTGCTCGGCCAGCCATTGCAGCACCTGCGGCAGGCGCACCTTGAGCGAGTTGACGTTCCAGCTGGCAATGCGAAGCGGGCCGCTGGCGGGCAGGGCGGCGGCGCTCATGCTGCCATCCCGCCGTGACGCAGCAGCGCGTCGATCTGCGGCGCGCGGCCGCGGAATGCGACAAACGAGTCCATCGCCGGGCGGCTGCCGCCCACCGACAGGATCTCGCGCTGGTAGCGCGCGCCGGTCTCGCTGTCGAGCACGCTGCCCGACAGCTGCGCGGCTTCTTCGAACGCCGCGTACACATCAGCCGACAGCACCTCGGCCCACTTGTAGCTGTAGTAGCCCGCCGCATAGCCGCCGGCGAAGATATGGCTGAAGGTGTTCGGCCAGCGCGACAGCGGATGCTGCGGCACCACGTGCACGCGGTCGTTGATCTGGCGCGACAGGTCCAGCACCGA
This sequence comes from Cupriavidus sp. GW821-FHT07C08, assembly GCF_059419025.1. NCBI lineage: Bacteria > Pseudomonadati > Pseudomonadota > Betaproteobacteria > Burkholderiales > Burkholderiaceae > Cupriavidus > Cupriavidus sp. GW821-FHT07C08. The sequence continues at coordinate 61,806 of NZ_JBWKQZ010000025.1, read as the reverse complement.
GGTGGCGCCGGCCGGGTCGAAGTCGGTGTGCAGGTGCATGTCGAACGACGAGAACACGATCTGGCGCAGCGTCATCATGCCGTTCTGGAAGTTCTTGGCCGCCAGCATGCGGTCAAACAGCGCGCGCGGCAGCGGCGCGCCGGTGTCGATGTGCTGCGTCATGCCGGTCAGTACCTCATACTCCCAGCAGAAGTTCTCCATGAACTGCGATGGCAGCTCCACTGCATCCCATTCCACGCCGTTGATGCCCGACACGCCCAGCTCGCCCACCTGCGTCAGCATGTGGTGCAGGCCATGGCCGAACTCATGGAACAGGGTGATCACTTCATCGTGCGTGAACAGCGCGGGCTTGCCGCCCACCGGCGCCGAGAAGTTGCAGGTCAGGTAGGCCACCGGCGTCTGCACGCCGCCTTGCTCCAGCACCTTGCGGCCGCGCGCGTCGTCCATCCAGGCGCCGCCGCGCTTGCCTTCGCGCGCGTACAGGTCGATGTAGAACTGGGCCAGCAGCGTGCCGTCGGCGGTGGTGACGCGGAAGAAGCGTGCGTCCTTGTGCCAGGTCTGCGCCTGCTCGGGCTCGATGCGCACCGAGAACAGCTTCTGCACCACGCCGAACAGGCCCTCGAGCACCTTCGCTTCCGGGAAGTACTGCTTGACCTCTTGCTCGGAGAACGCATAGCGCTGCTGGCGCAGCTTCTCCGAGGCATAGGCGACATCCCACGGCGCCAGTTCAGGTAGCCCCAGCTCTGCCGCGGCAAAGGCCTTCATTTCGGCCCAGTCCTTCTCGGCATAGGGGCGCGCCTTGACGGCGAGCTCGTCGAGGAACTTCAGCACCTCGGCCGGCGATTCGGCCATCTTCGGCACCAGCGAGACTTCGCCGTAGCACTGGTAGCCCAGCATCTGCGCCTCTTCGCGGCGCAGGGCCAGCTGCTCGCGCATATTGGCGGTGTTGTCCCAGTCGGCCTGGCCCTGGCCATGCTGCGGGCCCAGCTCCGAGGCGCGCGTGACGTTGGCTTCGTACAGGGTCTGGCGCAGCGCGCGGTCGTCCGCATACTGCAGCACCGGGAAGTAGGACGGGAAGTGCAGGGTGAATTTCCAGCCGGCCTTGCCATCCTTCTCGGCGGCATGGCGGGCGGCTTCCTTGGCGTCGTCGGGCAGGCCGGACAGGCGGGCCTCGTCCTCGACATGCAGCGCGTAGGCGTTGGTGGCATCCAGCACGTGGTCGGAGAAGGCCTTGGACAGCTGGGCCTGCTGCTCCTGGATCTCGGCGAAGCGCGGCTTCTTGTCCTCAGGCAGCTCGGCACCGCCCAGGCGAAAGCCGCGCAGTTCGTTTTCGATCAGCTGGTGGCGCGCTGCGCTCATGCCGGCGAACTCCGGGCTGGCGGCCAGCGCCTTGTACTTGTCGTACAGGGCCAGGCTCTGGCCGAGCGAGGACCAGAACTCGGTCATGCGCGGCAGGTTCTCGGCGTGAGCGCGGCGCAGTTCGGGCGTATCGGCCACGGCGCTCAGGTGGCTGACCACGCCCCAGGCGCGGCCCAGCGGCTCGGTGGCCGCTTCCAGCGCCTGCACGGCGCTGGCCCAGTCGGCGGGCGTGGCCGGATCTTCGGCGCGGGCGACGGCCTGCTGGGCGCGTTCCAGCAGCACGTCCAGCGCCGGGCTGATGTGCTCGGGCCGGATCTCGGCAAAGCGGGGCAGGTCGGAAAAGTCCAGCAGAGGATTGGTAGCGTTGGCGGCTTGGTCCATGGCGTGTTCTCGGTTGGCTGGCCTCGATCGGGCATTATTCCCGCAGATGGGGCCGGGGCGCCGGATTTTCCAGAGCCCCGGGTGGCGTATCGTACGCGCGGCCTCAGCCGGCGGCGCGCTCGGCGGCTTCCAGTGTATTGACCAGCAGCATGGTGATGGTCATCGGGCCGACGCCGCCCGGCACCGGCGTGATGTAGCCGGCGACTTCACGCACGCCGGCAAAGTCGACGTCGCCGCACAGCTTGCCGTTGTCGTCGCGGTTCATGCCCACGTCGATCACCACCGCGCCCGGCTTGACCATGTCGGCGGTGATCAGGTTACGCTTGCCGACCGCGGCCACCACCACATCCGCGTCGCGGGTGTGGGCGCCGATGTCGCGCGTCTTGCTGTTGCAGATGGTGACGGTGGCGCCGGCCTGCAGCAGCAGCATCGCCATCGGCTTGCCGACGATGTTGGAGGCGCCCACCACCACGGCGCGCGCGCCGCGCAGCGGGAACTGGACCGATTCCAGCATCTTCATGCAGCCGTAGGGCGTGCAGGGGCGGAACAGCGGGGCGCCGGTCATCAGCGCGCCGGCATTGGCCACGTGGAAGCCGTCGACATCCTTTTCCGGGGCGATGGCTTCAAGCACCTTGTGGCTGTCGATATGCTTGGGCAAGGGTAGCTGCACCAGGATGCCGTGGATGTTGGGGTCCTGGTTCAGTGCCTCGATGCGAGCCAGCAGTTCCGCCTCCGACAGGTCGGCCGGGTAGCGGTCGAGCGAGGAATGAAAGCCGTTGTCCTGGCAGGCCTTGACCTTGTTGCGGACGTAGACCTGGCTGGCCGGGTCCTCGCCGACCAGGATCACGGCCAGGCCGGGCCGGTGACCACGCTCAGTCAGGCGGGCGGCGCGCAGGGCGGCTTCGGAGCGGATTTGTTTGGCAAGGGCGTTGCCGTCGATCAGGTGGGCAGGCATGGAGGCTGGGCGGGTATGTGGCCGGGAGGTGGAGGTGCCGCCGCGCGCCGGAGCGCGGGTTGGGCTAAAGGCGGAATTATAAAGGTTGCGTGGGGCTTGCCGCACGGAGCTTGACCGTGTGCAAGGGCCGGGCGGGGGCAGCGCTGGTAGCATCGCCCGCATGCACACCGCGCTCCCGTCCCTGCTGTCCCACCCCTTGCTGCTGTTGCTGTCCCTGGCGGCACTGCTGTGGGCGCTGACGCGCCGGCCCTGGCAGCTGTTGCGGCGCAATGCGCTGCAGAACGCCTGGCTGGGTGCGATGGTGCTGGTGGCGCTGCTGTGGACGTTGCGCGCCACGCTGGTCGGCGGGCTGGTGATCCAGCTGCTCGGCGCCACGCTGATGGTGACGCTGTTCGGGCTGCCGCTGGCGCTGCTGTCGCTGTTCGTGGTGGACGTGGTGTCGCTGTTCGGGCTCGAATACTTGGCCGGGCACGGCTGGGCCCAGTTCGACTGGCCCTCGCTGTGGGTGCGCTACGTCTGGCTGGCGCTGCTGCCGGCGCTGATCTCCGCGGCGCTGCAGGCAATGCTGCGGCGCCTGCTGCCGCGCCATCCGTTCGTCTTTATCCTGGGGCACGGCTATTTCACGGCCGGGCTGGCCGCGCTGGGCGCCAGCGCGGCGGAGGCCGGCTGGCGCCACCTGACGGCACCGGGTCTGCCATGGAGCGTCGCCGATACCCTGACGGCAGCCGTCATCCTGGCCTTTGGCGAGGCCTTCCTGACCGGCATGCTGGTGGCGATTTTTGTGGTCTATCGGCCACAATGGGTCGTCACGTTCCGGGACGAGGAATACCTGGACCGCTGACGGGACTGAGGGGATGCAGAGGCGGCGCCGGACGGCGCGCGGAGAGGGCAGCCGGTGCGGCCGCGGGCCGCACCGGGTCAGGCGGAGGCAGGCGCCAGCCGCTCAGCTGTTGCGCGACAGCGCCAGGCGCAGCAGGTCGGCGACGGTGTTGACGTTGAGCTTTTCCATGATGTTGGCGCGGTGCGCCTCCACGGTCTTGATGGAAATGCCCAGGTCGTCGGCGATCTGCTTGTTCAGGCGGCCGGCCACGATGCGCTCCAGCACCTGCTGTTCGCGCGTGGTCAGCTTGCCCAGCAGGTCCTTGGCGGCGCGCTGCTCGCGTGCGGCGGAATGGTCGGTGCGGGCCTTGGTCAGCATGCGCTCGACCAGCGCGCGCAGCTCGGACTCATCGAAGGGCTTTTCGATGAAGTCGATGGCGCCGCGCTTCATCGTCGACACCGCCATCGGCACGTCGCCGTGGCCGGTGATAAAGACGATGGGAATGTCGATCTGCTCGGCCAGCATGCGCTCCTGCAACTCCGGGCCGCTCATGCCGGGCATGCGCACGTCGAGGATCAGGCACGACACCTGGCTGGCATCGTAGGCGGCGAGGAACTGCTCGGCGCTTGTGAAGCTGCGCACCTGATAGCCATTGCCCTCCAGCAGCCAGGTCAGCGAGTCGCGCATGGCTTCATCGTCGTCGACGATGAACACGGTCTCGCCGCGGTGGGGCGTGGGGTTTGGCGTTGCGGTCATGTAGTCTCCTCGGGACAACAATTCATTGCTGCGAAGTGTAACCGGCAGCGGCCCTCTGTGGCGAGACAGGCCCCCCACATCCGTGGGGAAACGGGGCGGGCCGGCTTTTTCTGGAATCCTTGGGTACGCCCGGGCGCGAAGGCCCCGGCAACAGGGCCTGTGGTTCGGCTTAATGCTCGGCCAGCGCCGATTGCAGCGGCAGCATGATTTTAAATGTACATCCGATGCCGTCGGCATTGTTCTCCACCCACAGGCGGCCCTGGTGCGACTCGATGATCGAGCGGCAGATGTTCAGCCCCATGCCCATGCCGTCGGACTTGGTGCTGAAGAAGGGTTCGAACAGGCGCTCCTTGGTGGCTTCGTCCACGCCCGGGCCCTGGTCGATCACGTCGATATGGACGTTGTCGCCGATCTCGCCCGGCTCCACCCGCGCGTGCAGGCGCACCACGCCGCCGGCATGCAGAGCCGGCAGGCCGGCCATGGCTTCCACGGCGTTCTTGAGCAGGTTCACCAGCACCTGCTCGATCAGCACCGGGTCGACATAGACCGTCAGCGGCGGGGTCGGCAGGCGGGTCAGGATGGTGACGCGGCGGCGCGTGGCCTCCAGGTCGGCCAGGCCTACCGCGTCGGCAACGATGTCGTGCAGCGCGGCCTCGCGCCGCTGCGGCTGGCTGCGCTTCACGAAGCCGCGGATGCGGCTGATGATGGTGCCGGCGCGCACCGCCTGGGCCGAGGTCTTCTCCAGCACCGGGATCAGGTCCTCGGGCGTGCTGCGGCCCGAGTGCAACCGCGCCACCGCGCCCATGCAGTAGTTGTTGATGGCCGCCAGCGGCTGGTTCAGCTCGTGCGCCAGCGACGAGGCCATCTCGCCCATGGTGGTCAGGCGGCTGGTGAACTGCAGGCGCTCTTCATGCTGGCGCGCCATTTCCTCGGCGGCCTTGCGCGCGGTGATGTCGGTGGCGATCTGCATCTGCGCCAGGTGGCCGTCGACCCACTGGATATAGCGGCGGCGTACTTCGAACCATTTCTGCATGTCCGGCACGAACACTTCGCGCGCATCCGATGCGTACGGCATCAGCTCGGATGCCGGCAGGCCGGCGTAGGCGTCGACATAGTCGGTGTTGTCGCTGGAGACCTGGTCCTTGTCGAGGTCGTCGCCGGCCAGCTTCAGGTGGCCCTCGGCCTCCCAGCCGAACAGCTGGCGGTAATAGCGGTTGGCAAAGAGCAGCTCCGCCTTGTCGGTGGCCAGCACCGACACCGCGGCGTCCAGGCTTTCCAGCACCGTGGTGAAGCGGTCATGCGCCGCGGCCAGTTCCTCGCGCGCGCGCTTGGGCTCGGTGATGTCCGTCATCGAGCTCATCCAGCCGGTATGGCGGCCGCGGCTGTCCACCAGCGGCGACACGTACATGCGCGCATAGAAGCTGCTGCCGTCGCGGCGCATCACGCGCATCTCATAGCCGCCGGCGGGCGACTTGCCCTGCAGGGTCAGGTCGATCTGCTTCTGCATCTCCTGCTGGTCGTTGGGCGGCCAGTAGGGGAAGGGCGGCAGGCGCCCGACCAGGTCGTTCTCCTGCCAGCCGGTCATGCGGCAGAAGGCCGGGTTGACATAGGTGATGCGGCCGTTCAGGTCGAGCGCGCGCAGGCCGATCAGCATCGAGTTTTCCATCGCGCGCCGGAACGAGGTCTCGGCCAGCAGCGCGCGCTGCGCCTCGGAGCGGCGGCTGGTGTGGCGCCACATGCTCCACAGGCTCCACAGCAGGAAGCACGACAGCCCCACCACCAGCCACAGCAGCATGTTGTTGGGCAGGTTCGACGCCGGCGGGTAGGCATCGGCGCGCAGCGACAGCGAGTGGCCCGGCGGATCCAGCAGCACCTCGTACGACAGCGCATTGCCCGGCACCGGCCGCAATGAGGTGCTGGCGCGGGTCTGGTTGTTCTTGTCGATCAGCGAGAAGCGGTAGCGCTCGGTCAGCTCGGGCGGCAGCAGGTGCGTGAGGATGCCGTTGATCGCGTACAGCGCGCCGAGCGTGCCGAGGAACTCGTTGTCGCGCACGATCGGCACTTCCATCAGCATGAAGCTGTCGCCGCGCTCGTTGACCAGCGGGCGCGAATAGACCACACGCTGGGTCTCGCGCGCGGCGTCGAAGGTGTCGAGCACTTCGGGCTCGAGCGGCTGGTCCTGGGTCTCGCGCAGGCGGCTGGCGAATTCCGAGGTCGATGGCAGCGACCAGCGGCCGCGCTTGGTGGCATCGAGCCAGTTGATGAAGACGATCTCGGGGTTTTCGCGCAGGATTTCCTGCGCCGCGGTGCGGTAGGCACCTTGCTCGAGCTGCGCGGCGGCGATGTCGCGCGCCAGCGAGGCCAGCTGGTCCTGGTTGCTCAGCAGCGACAGGCGCACGCGCTGCTGTGCCCAGGCGGCGTCGCGGTACAAGGCGTCGCGCTGCTGCTGGCGCTCGGTCTCGTGCAGGGACCACAGGATCACGCCCATCGCCACCGTGAACAGTACGATGGCAACCAGCGGGATGAACATGAACCAGCTGGTGGCGACCAGGTTGCGCCAGCGCAGCCACCACAGCCCGCGCGGTGCGGCCACGGGGGCGCCGTCGTCGGGGCCCAGCGCCTCGATCGGCCCCAGTCCGGCCGCCGGCGAAGGGGCGTGCGCGGGATCGCCTCCGGCCGCCTTGGCTGACCCCGACGCGTCGGGAGGAAGCATGGCTGCACGCAGGCTGGAGAGAAGTCGGTCGAAAAACGGCATGGGAGGGATTGACGGCTGACCGACCAGTGTACCGAGATTATTGCGGTGCGTCGCTTGGGGAAAGCGCCAATGAAAACATTGCTGCTGCGGCCGGTGCGGGCAGGCTTATGGCGCATGGCAGGCCGGTCCGCTGGTGATTCTTGGTGCGCTGCCGCATAATTCCACATTATAAAAAACGATATCGCAATTTGAAAATTTCACTTGTGTTGGACTTTGCGCTTCCATAGAATCGGTTCGACCCAAGAATGCGGGCGGCAGCCATGCGCCTGCCGCGCGGAGAGACCGGAACAGGTTTCCCGGCGGTGGCCCGATGCAAGGCGGCATGGCGCCGGATCCGCAAGTCGGTGCGAGTCATACGTAAAGTCGTGTCCGGGCGCTGCCAGCGCGGGCGCGGAAGCAAAGAATTCACCCAGGAGACAGTCATGTCCGCCGTACCAGAGCAGATTCTCGGCGCCTCGAGCGCCAACGACGCCGATCCCCAGGAAACCCATGAATGGCTCGACGCCCTGCAGGGCGTCCTGGCCGCCGAAGGTCCGGCGCGCGCCGCTTTCCTGATCGACAAGCAGATCGAATACGCACGCGTGAACGGCGTGACCCAGCCGTTCCACGCCGAGACGCAGTACATCAACACGATTCCGGTCGAGCAGCAGGCCCGCATCCCCGGCGACCAGGACATCGAACACCGCATCCGCTCGTACACCCGCTGGAACGCCATGGCGATGGTGCTGCGCGCCAACAAGCACACCAACGTCGGCGGCCACATCTCGTCGTTTGCCTCGGCGGCCACGCTGTATGACGTCGGCTACAACCACTTCTGGCGCGCCCCGTCGGAAGCCAGCGGCGGCGACCTGGTCTTCGTGCAGGGCCACTCGGCCCCGGGCGTGTATTCGCGCGCCTTCCTGCTCGGCCGCCTGACCCAGGACCAGCTCGACAACTTCCGTCAGGAAGTGGACGGCAAGGGCATCTCGTCCTACCCGCACCCGTGGCTGATGCCGGACTTCTGGCAGTTCCCGACGGTGTCGATGGGCCTGGGCCCGATCATGGCCATCTACCAGGCCCGCTTCATGAAGTACCTGGACAGCCGCGGCCTGGCCAATGCCGGCGACCGCAAGGTCTGGGCCTTCCTGGGCGACGGCGAGACCGACGAGCCGGAATCGCTGGGCGCGATCGGCATGGCTGGCCGCGAGAAGCTCGACAACCTGGTCTTCGTCATCAACTGCAACCTGCAGCGCCTGGACGGCCCGGTGCGTGGCAATGGCAAGATCATCCAGGAACTGGAATCCGAGTTCCGCGGTGCCGGCTGGAACGTGATCAAGGTGGTGTGGGGCAGCAAGTGGGATTCGCTGCTGGCGCGCGACACCAAGGGCCTGCTGATGAAGCGCATGATGGAATGCGTCGACGGCGAGTACCAGACCATGAAGGCCAAGGACGGCGCCTACGTCCGCGAGCATTTCTTCAACACGCCTGAGCTGAAGGCGATGGTGGCCGACTGGTCCGACGACGACATCTGGCGCCTGAACCGCGGCGGCCACGATCCGCACAAGATCTATGCCGCCTACAAGTCCGCCAGCGAGCACAAGGGCCAGCCCACGCTGATCTTGGCCAAGACCATCAAGGGCTATGGCATGGGCGACGCCGGCCAGGCCATGAACGTGGCCCACCAGCAGAAGAAGATGCCGGTGGACGCGATCCGCAAGTTCCGCGACCAGTTCAATCTCCCCGTTGCCGACGACCAGCTGGAAGATGTGCCGTACATCACCTTCCCGGAAGGTTCGAAGGAACTGGAATACATGCGCCAGGCGCGCCAGAACCTGGGCGGCTACCTGCCGGCCCGCCGCCAGAAGGCCGAAGCGCTGCCGGTCCCGCAGCTGTCCGCGTTCGAGGCGCTGCTGAAGGCCACCGGCGAGGGCCGCGAAGTGTCCACCACCATGGCCTTCGTGCGGATCCTGAACACCCTGCTGAAGGACAAGCAGATCGGCAAGCACGTGGTGCCCATCGTGCCGGACGAGTCGCGCACCTTCGGCATGGAAGGCCTGTTCCGCCAGGTCGGCATCTGGAACCAGGAAGGCCAGAAGTACGTGCCGGAAGACCATGACCAGCTGATGTTCTACAAGGAATCGCAGACTGGCCAGGTGCTGCAGGAAGGCATCAACGAAGCCGGCGCCATGTGCGACTGGATCGCCGCCGCCACGTCGTACTCGACGCACGGCGTGCAGATGATCCCGTTCTACATCTACTACTCGATGTTCGGCATCCAGCGGATCGGCGACCTGTGCTGGGCCGCTGCCGACATGCGCTCGCGCGGTTTCCTGCTGGGCGGCACCGCCGGCCGCACCACGCTGAACGGCGAAGGCCTGCAGCATGAAGACGGCCACTCGCACGTGTTCCACGCCGCCATCCCGAACTGCATCTCGTACGACCCGACCTTCCAGTACGAGCTGGCGGTGGTCATGCAGGACGGCCTGCGCCGCATGTACGCCGAGCAGGAAGACGTCTACTACTACCTGACGGTGATGAACGAGAACTACGAGCATCCGGAAATGCCGGCTGGCGTAGAGCAGGACATCGTCAAGGGCATGTACCAGTTCCGCAAGGGCGTCGAGAACAGCAACGCGCCGCGCGTGCAGTTGCTGGGCTCGGGCACGATCTTCCGCGAGGTGATCGCCGCTGCTGACCTCCTCAAGAAGGACTGGGGCGTGGAGTCGGACCTGTGGGGCTGCCCGAGCTTCACCGAACTGGCCCGCGAAGGCCACGACGTCGAGCGCTTCAACCTGCTGCACCCGACCGAGACCCCGCGCGAATCGCACGTGGCCAAGAGCCTGAAGTCGGCCCGCGGCCCGGTGATCGCCTCCACCGACTACGTGCGCGCGTTTGCCGAGCAGATCCGTCCGTTCGTGCCGCGCCGCTACGTGGTGCTGGGCACCGACGGCTTCGGCCGCTCGGATACGCGCGAGAAGCTGCGCCACTTCTTTGAAGTGGACCGCTACTGGGTCACGCTGGCCGCGCTCAAGGCGCTGGCCGACGAGGGTGCGATCGGCCGCGACAAGGTCGCCGAGGCCATCAAGAAGTACAACCTCGACCCGAACAAGCCCAACCCGATGTCGGTCTGATCCGGCAGCCAGCACCAACCCCCGCAGTACGGCAACGCCGTGCCGCGGGCGCCCCGGCCAGATGCCGGACGGCGCCTTGCGGCATGGCGGCGTGACAGAAGCGGGCGGCGAAGGTAATCTCGCCGCTTGCGGACGTCGCGCGTGCCGGCCTGCCCAGGAGACACTGAATGAGTCAAGCGATTGAAATCAAGGTGCCGGATATCGGCGACTATGACGCCGTTCCCGTCATTGAAGTGCATGTGAAGCCCGGCGACAGCATCGACGCGGAAGACGCGCTGGTGACGCTGGAGTCGGACAAGGCCACCATGGACGTGCCCTCGCCGCAGGGCGGCGTGGTCAAGGAAGTCAGGATCAAGGTTGGCGACAACGTTGCCGAAGGCTCGGTGCTGGTGATGCTGGAGCCGGCCGGCCAGGCCGCTGCCGCGCCCGCGCCTGCAGCCGCACCGGCGCCTGCCGCCGCTGCACCGGCCCCGGCCCCGGCACCCGCCGCAGCTCCCGCGCCGGCCCCGGCCGCAGCGCCGGCTGGCGGTGGCGGCATCATCGAGGTGAAGGTGCCCGATATCGGCGACTACGACGCCGTGCCGGTCATCGAAGTCCACGTCAAGGCGGGCGACACCATCAATGCCGAAGACGCCGTGGTGACGCTGGAGTCCGACAAGGCCACCATGGACGTGCCGTCGCCGCAAGGCGGCGTGGTCAAGGAAGTCAAGGTCAAGGTCGGTGACAACGTCGCCGAAGGCACGTTGCTGCTGATCCTGGAAGGCGCAGCCGCCGCCGCCGCCCCGGCCGCTGCCGCCGCGGCACCGGCTCCGGCTGCCAGCGCGCCCGCACCGGCACCGGCCCCCGCAGCCGCCGCCCCGGCTCCGGCCGCAGCGCCTGCTGCCGCGCCGGCCGCCGCTGGCGCAACCGGCAAGGCCGCCCACGCCAGCCCCTCGGTGCGCAAGTTCGCACGCGAGCTGGGCGTGGACGTGTCGCGCGTGCCGGGTACCGGCCCCAAGGGCCGTATCACCCAGGAAGACGTGCAGGGCTACGTCAAGGGCGTGATGAGCGGCCAGGCCGCCGCGCCCGCGCAGGCCGCGGCGGCTGGTGCCGGTGGTGGCGAGCTTGGCCTGCTGCCGTGGCCGAAGGTCGATTTCACCCGCTTCGGCGAGGTCGAAAGCAAGGCCCTGTCGCGCATCAAGAAGATCTCGGGCGCCAACCTGCACCGCAACTGGGTCATGATCCCGCACGTCACCAACCATGACGAAGCGGACATCACCGAACTGGAAGCCTTCCGCGTCCAGCTGAACAAGGAAAACGAGAAGGCCGGCGTCAAGGTGACGATGCTCGCCTTCATGATCAAGGCCACGGTGGCGGCGCTGAAGAAGTTCCCGAACTTCAATGCCTCGCTGGACGGTGACAACCTGGTGCTGAAGAAGTACTTCAACGTCGGTTTCGCCGCGGACACCCCGAACGGCCTGGTCGTGCCGGTGATCAAGGACGCCGACAGGAAGGGCGTGCTGGAGATCAGCCAGGAGATGAACGAGCTGGCCAAGCTGGCACGCGACGGCAAGCTCAAGCCGGACCAGATGCAGGGCGGCTGCTTTTCGATCTCGTCGCTGGGCGGCATTGGCGGAACGTACTTCACGCCGATCATCAATGCGCCGGAAGTGGCCATCATGGGCGTGTGCAAGTCGTACCAGAAGCCCGTGTGGGACGGCAAGCAGTTCGTGCCGCGCCTGACGCTGCCGCTGTCGCTGTCGTGGGACCACCGCGTCATCGACGGTGCCGAGGCCGCGCGCTTCAACACGTACTTCGGGCAACTGCTGGCGGATTTCCGCCGGATCCTGCTGTAAGCGGGGTTGCGCCGGGCGGGCAGGCCGACGGCCTGGCCTGCCCGGCGCACCACGCGCAACCGGGAGCGAGCCATGACTACCTGCGTGGTCGTCAGGAAGGGCGCCGAGGTGGCCATTGCGGCAGACGCGCTGGTCACCTTTGGCGACACGCGCCTGTCGCGCGCCTACGAGCGCAACCAGAAGGTGTTCCCGGTGGGCGACGGCTTTATCGCGCTGGCCGGGACCACCGCGCACTTCCCGGTCATGCGCACGCTACTGGCGGGGATGGGCGAAGAGTGCCGGCTGGGCTCGCGCGATGACGTGTTCCGCACCTTCCTGAAGGTGCACGAGAAGCTGAAGACGGACTACTTCGTCAACACCAAGGAAGACGAGGACGATCCCTACGAGTCGTCGCAGATCGTTTGCCTGATCGCCAATCCGGCGGGCATCTTCGGCGTCTACTCGTACCGCGAGGTGTTTTCGTTCGACCGCTTCTGGGGCATCGGCTCGGGCCGCAACTACGCGCTGGGCGCGATGCATGCGGTCTATGACCGGCCGGACCTGGATGCGGGCGAGATCGCGCGCATCGGCGTCGATGCGGGCGTGGAGTTCGACAAGAGTTCGGCGGGGCCGATCGAGGTGCACACCGTGCGGCTGCACGAGGGTGACGCTGCACCGGCGCCGGCGGCTGGCGGTACCGCGGGTGGCAATCCGTCGACCGGCAATACAGCACCCGACAGCGCGGCAACCAACAACGACGGCGCGCCCTGAAGCCGAGAGGCGGGCGCGCATAGAGGAGCAAACATGAGTGTGATCGAAGTCAAGGTGCCGGATATCGGCGATTTCGACGCGGTGGAAGTGATCGAGGTGCTGGTCAAGGCCGGCGACACGGTCGAGGTGGAACAGTCCCTGATCGTGCTGGAATCCGACAAGGCCAGCATGGACGTGCCGTCGTCGGCCGCCGGCAAGGTGGTCGAGGTCAAGGTCAAGGTCGGCGACAAGGTCGGCCAGGGCGCGGTGATCTGCACCATCGAGGCCCAGCAGGCCGCGGCCGCCCCGGCGCCCGCGCAAGCCCCGGCATCGGCACCGGCGCAGGCTCCCGCACCCGCGGCGGCTGCTCCGGCCCCGGCTCCTGCCGCCGCCAGCCACAGCGGCGGCGCCGATATCCAGTGCGAGATGCTGGTGCTGGGCGCCGGCCCCGGCGGCTATTCGGCCGCCTTCCGCGCCGCGGACCTGGGCATGAACACCGTGCTGGTGGAGCGCTACGGCACCCTGGGCGGCGTCTGCCTGAACGTGGGCTGCATCCCGTCCAAGGCGCTGCTGCACAACGCCGCTGTGATCGACGAAGCCAAGGCGCTGGCTGCCCACGGCATCCTGTTCGGCGAAGCAAAGATCGACCTGGACGGCCTGCGCCACTACAAGAACCAGGTGGTCGGCAAGCTGACCGGCGGCCTGGCCGGCATGGCCAAGGCGCGCAAGGTGCAGGTGGTGCGTGGCATCGGCAACTTCCTCGACCCGCACCACCTCGAGGTCGAGCTGACCGAAGGCGAGGCCAAGCGGACCACCGGCAAGAAGACCGTGATCCGCTTCGAGAAAGCCATCATTGCCGCCGGCAGCCAGGCGGTGAAGCTGCCTTTCATCCCGGAAGACCCGCGCATCGTCGACTCGACCGGCGCGCTGGAGTTGCCGGAAGTGCCGAACAAGATGCTGGTCATCGGCGGCGGCATCATCGGCCTGGAAATGGCCACGGTGTACAGCACGCTGGGCGCCGACATCGACGTCGTCGAAATGCTGCCGGGCCTGATGAACGGCGCCGACCGCGACCTGGTCAAGGTCTGGGAAAAGAAGAACAAGGACCGTTTCGGCAAGGTCATGCTGAATACCAAGACCGTTGCGGTGGAAGCCAAGCCGGACGGCGTCTACGTCAAGTTCGAAGGCGAGCAGGCGCCGGCCGAGGCGCAGCGTTATGACCTGGTGCTGGTCTCGGTGGGCCGTGCGCCCAACGGCAAGCGCATCAGTGCGGAGAAGGCCGGCGTGGCCGTGACTGACCGAGGCTTTATCAACGTCGACAAGCAGATGCGCACCAACGTGCCGCATATCTACGCGATCGGCGATATCGTCGGCCAGCCGATGCTGGCGCACAAGGCGGTCCATGAAGCCCACGTGGCGGCGGAAGCCGCGCACGGCGAGAAGGCTTACTTCGATGCCAAGCAGATCCCGTCGGTGGCCTTCACCGATCCGGAAGTGGCCTGGGCCGGCCTGACCGAGGACGAGTGCAAGGAGCAGGGTATCAAGTACAGCAAGGGCGTGTTCCCGTGGGCCGCTTCGGGCCGCGCCATTGCCAACGGCCGCGACGAGGGCTTTACCAAGCTGATCTTCGATGAGGAAACCCATCGTGTGATCGGCGGCGGCATCGTCGGCACGCACGCGGGCGACCTGATCAGCGAAGTGTGCCTGGCGATCGAGATGGGCGCGGATGCGGTGGATATCGGCAAGACCATCCACCCGCACCCGACGCTGGGCGAGTCGATCGGCATGGCGGCGGAGATCTACGAAGGCACGTGTACCGACGTGCCGCCGCCGCGCAAGCGCTGAGCGCCGTTCGCTGCAAGCGAGAAAGCCCGCCTGGACAGGCGGGCTTTTTCATCGGAAAATTATGCAATTAACCGCCAGAATTTGCCGACGTCCGCGAGATTGCGACAGAAGCTGCGCAAGACCTTCGCTGCCTATACTGAATTCAGCCGGCATGCACCCCAAGGCGACCGAGGCCAGCACTGCATATTCGCACGCGGCCGATCGTTTGCCGGATGCCTGCTGCCGGGATCCGGTGGCCCCCGGTGGGCTACCGTTCAGCTGACAAGGAGGCACGACGTGTTCAAGCATCTTCTTGTTGCGGTAGACGGCTCCGCTCTGGCCGAAGCGGCCTTTCGCAAGGCACTGGCGTTCGCGAAGGAGACCCAGGCCAGCATTACGGCGGTGCGCGCCTGCCAGGATTTCCATATCACGACTTACCACACCGAAATGCTCACCGACACCCGGGAGCAGTTCGAAGAGGCGGTCCTCGAGGACGCATCGAAATACCTCGACGGTATCGCGCGAGAAGCCGCCGCGGCAGGCGTGCCCTGTGACACCAGCAGCGTGGTCGACGATCACCCCTACGACGCCATCATCAAGGCTGCCGAAGAAAGGGATTGTGACCTGATTGTCATGGCGTCTCATGGGCGCCGCGGTGTGAAGGGGCTGCTGATCGGCAGCGAAACCCTGAAGGTACTGACCCACAGCAAGATTCCGGTGCTGGTATATCGCTGAATGTCGGGGGCCCCAGCATCATGCCGCCGGACACATTCGTGATGCCACCATGGTTGCCTGTCATGGGCGCCATAAAGGATCCGCCATGAGCACTCGCCGCTATGTCGTGATGATCGACCAGCCCAGGGACGTTGCCGACGAGCAGATGGCAGAGTACATCAAGCATGCCATCGCCGGCTGGGGTGCCGGATTGCCCCCGCCTCCGGCGGACAGCCCGTTCTTCGACCTGGATGTGTTGTCGGTAACCGTGATCAGCAAGCCGCACAAGGACCATCCATGAAGGATGTGCCCGGTTCAGGGAGCTACCCCGGCCGTTACTGGCATTTCCTGGATGACGGCCGCATGCAATGCGACCTCTGCCCGCGCCACTGCCGCCTGCATGGCGAGCAGCGCGGCGCTTGCTTCGTGCGCCAGCGGGTCGGCGACCGGATGGTGCTGACCGCCTACGGCCGCTCGTCGGGCTTCTGTATCGATCCTGTCGAGAAGAAGCCGCTCAACCACTTTTACCCGGGCTCCGCCGTCCTGTCGTTCGGCACGGCCGGCTGCAACCTGGCCTGCAAGTTCTGCCAGAACTGGGATATCAGTAAATCGCGCGAGATGGAGACCCTGGCCGATGCGGCCATGCCCGAAGCGATCGCCGCATCGGCGGCGGCGCATGGTTGCAAGAGCGTGGCCTTCACCTACAACGACCCGGTGATCTTCGCCGAATACGCCATGGACGTAGCCGATGCCTGCCACGATCTGGGCATCAAGGCGGTGGCGGTGACCGCCGGGTATATGGGCGCCGAGGCGCGGCGTGATTTCTATTCCAGGATGGATGCGGCAAACGTCGACCTGAAAGGCTTTACCGACGCGTTCTATGTTGCCTTCACCGGGGCGCACCTGCAGCCGGTACTGGAGACGCTCCGGTACCTGAAACACGAAACCGATGTCTGGCTGGAGATCACGACACTGCTCATTCCCGGCAAGAACGACAGCGATGACGAGATCCGCGCCGAGGCCCAGTGGATCGCCAGGGAGCTTGGCCCCGACGTCCCGCTGCACTTCACCGGATTCCATCCAGACTACAAGATGCGAGACGTGCCGCCGACACCATGCTCCACCCTTGCGCGCGCTCGCAAGCACGCGTTGGCGGAGGGACTGCATTACGTCTACACCGGCAACGTCCACGATACCGCCGGTGCCACCACGTATTGCCCTGTTTGCCGCGCGCAGCTCATTGTGCGCGACTGGCATGCGATCGAAAGCTATCGCCTGACGCCCACGGGAACTTGCCCGGACTGCTTTGCGCAGATTGCAGGACGTTTCGGCAATTTTGAGCGTCAGTTCGGGCGGCGACGGATTCCTGTGCACATCGGAGGATAGGCCTGCATGCAGGCCCGGGGCCCACGGCCGTTGTCACTGGAACCAACCTGGTGGAAAGGTGAAGAGCAAAAAAAAGCCCGACCTGTAGAGGTCGGGTTTAACGATACCTTTGGACAAGGAGACCGCGGTACCGAGGAGACATCGGCAGACAAGGCAGCGCCGGTGCAACTCAGTCAGGGCACTTCCTTCATCGTTGGCAAAGCACACCGCAAACGCCGGGCGTCGATATGCTTTGCCAACGGACCGGCCGTAGCCGGTCCATCCAACGCAGACTGCTATCAGGCAGCCGTCGTCTTCTTCGCCGTGGCCGTACGGGCCGTGGCGCTGGCTTGCTGGGCAGCCTTGGTGGCAGCCGTTGCCGCAGCCTGGAAGTTGGTTTCAGCGATTTCGACCGCTTGCTTGGTCGCCTTCTGCACCGACTCGTAGGCGTTGTTGGCAGCGGAGATCGCCGACTTCACGATGGCCACGGTCGATTCCGAACCGGCCGGGGCATTCTTGGCCAGGTTCTCGACCAGCGCTTGCACGTTCTTCGAGCCTTCGGCCAGTTGGGCCTCGGCTACCTTGGTGAACTCGCTCTGGGTTTCCGAAGCGATTTCATACAGGTGGCGGGTGTAGGCCAGGGTCTTTTCGGCAACCGGCTGCACGGCTGCGGCCTGGATGGCCAGCAGTTCCTGCGCGTCCTTGGCCGACAGTGCCTTCTTGGCGTTGTCGACGCCTTCTGCGAACGAGGTCTTGACGACCTGCAGGTTCAGCTCGACGAGCTTTTCGACGCCTTCAAACGCCTTGGTGGTCAGGCCGAACAGCGTTTCGAGGTTGGCCTTTTGCGCTGCTGCAACTTGTTCCGGGGTGAGGATCATTGCTGGTCTCCAGTGGTGAACTTCAAGGTCTAGCAAATTAAGCCGCCTAGATGTCAAGGCCGTGACGGTGTTGTGCCCGATTCGGCCAGCCCAGGCGTGTGGGTGGGTCAAGGCGCATTTCTTGTTTGGTGCGCCGCAACAATTCCTATTTTAGAGACGCCGGATTCAATGTCAAGTGGATTTTGTGCGATGCACAAAACAGCGTGGCAGAAGATGTACGGATGTGGCGGCTGCGCCATCCCGGGGCGCTCCGACGATGACCGGGCAGGGGTGCTACCATCCCGGATTGCCCGCGCCCGCACGGCTGGCCGCCGCCGGGAATCCAACAAGACGTGAACCGAACCGCCCAGGCCACTTCCATGCTCGCCTTCTACGCCGACCACTTTGTGCTGCCACTGCCACCCGGGCACCGTTTCCCGATGCGCAAGTACAGCATGCTGCGCGATGCCGTCGCGGCGCAGGTGCCGGGGCTGCTCCTGGTGGAGGCGCCACGCGCGGGCGACGACGCCTTGTTGCTGGCGCACACACCCGGGTACGTGCAGGCCGCGTCAGCCGGCACGCTCGACGCGGCGCGCCAGCGCGAGATCGGCTTCCCGTGGTCCGAGGCCATGGTGGAACGCTCGCGGCGCTCCGCCGGCGCCACCATCGAGGCCTGCCGGACGGCGCTGCGCGAAGGCGTTGCCGTGAACCTGGCGGGCGGCACCCACCATGCGTATGCCGACAAGGGCGGCGGCTTCTGCGTGTTCAACGATGCCGCCATTGCGGCGCGCGTGCTGCAGCGCGATGGTGCCGTGCGCCGCGTGGCCGTGGTCGACCTAGACGTGCACCAGGGCAACGGCACCGCGTCGATCCTGCAAGGCGATCCGTCCGTGTTCACGCTGTCGCTGCATGGCGAGAAGAACTATCCGTTCCGCAAAGAAGCCAGCGACCTGGACGTCGGCCTGCCGGACGGCTGCGACGACGACACCTATGCGCAGGCGCTGCAGGCGGCGCTGGACACGCTGTTCAGCCGCTTCGATCCTGAGCTGCTCATCTACCTGGCCGGTGCCGATCCGCATGAGGGCGATCGCCTCGGACGGCTCAGGCTGACCCTGGCGGGCCTGGCGCGGCGCGACCGGCTGGTGTTCGATGCCGCGCATGCACGCCAGTTGCCGGTGGCGGTGGCGATGGCGGGCGGCTACGGCAACCAGATCGAGGACACGGTTGCGGTCCACGCACAGACTGTGAGCCTGGCCGCGCAATATCACGCGCGCCATGCACAGGTGGCGCTTGCCTCATGAGCGGCGTGATGGAGCAAGGCGGCGCAGCGGCAAGCGCCCGCGCCACGCTGTGGGTGGCGTCGATGCCGTGGCTGTTCGTGCTGATCTGGAGCACCGGCTTTATCGTCGCCAAGTACGGCATGCCGTATGCGGAGCCGATGACCTTCCTGTTCCTGCGCTTTGCCGGCGTGGTGGTGCTGATGGTGCCATTCGTGCTGCTGGCGCGCGTGCCGCTGCCGCGCCTGCCAGGCAAGGCGGAAACGGACTGGCGCGGGGTCGGCCATATCGCCGTCGCCGGGCTGCTGCTGCAGACGGGCTACCTGGGCGGCGTCTGGGCGGCGATCAAGCTTGGCATGCCCGCCGGCGTATCGGCGCTGATCGTCGGCATGCAGCCGATCCTGACCGCGCTGATCGCCACGCGCATGGGTGAGCGCATCGGCGCGCGCCAGTGGCTGGGGTTGCTGCTGGGCATTGCCGGCGTGGCACTGGTGGTGGCCAACAAACTGGGTGCCAGCGGGCTCACGCCGGCAAGCCTGGCACTGGCGGGTGGCGCCTTGCTCAGCATCACGGTCGGCACGGTCTACCAGAAGCACTTTTGCCCGGTGTTCGACCTGCGCATGGGCTCGGTGATCCAGTTCGCCGCGGCGGCACTTGCGTGCGTGCCGTTCATGTTCCTGTTCGAGACCCGCGCGGTGCAGTGGAGTGCGGCGATGTTCGGCGCCATGGCGTGGTCGGTGGTGGCGCTGTCGATCGGCGCGATCTCGCTGCTGTTCCTGCTGATCCGGCAGGGCGCGGCCACCAAGGTGTCGAGCCTGATGTACCTGACGCCGCCCACTACCGCGGTAATGGCCTGGCTGCTCTTCGGCGAGCGCTTTCCGCCGCTGGCCGCTGCCGGCATGGTGCTCGCGGCGCTGGGTGTCGCACTTGTCATCCGCCGCTAGCCGCGGCGCGTTCGAGTCGCGTACGCGGCTACTTCAGAGTATTCCTATTCCATCCTGTTCCGTCCACGTCTCATGAAACCGCAAGCCGAGTCGCGCAGTGCCTATCCGTACTTCCAGCCGATCACCACGCGTTGGATGGATAACGATATCTATGGCCACGTTAACAACGTTGTCTACTACAGTTATTTTGATACCGTGGTGAATACCTACCTGATCCGGCAGGGCGTGCTCGATGTCACATCGGGCGACACGATCGGGCTGGTGATCGAGACGCAGTGCAACTACTTCTCGTCGCTCAGCTTCCCCGAGACTGTCGTGGCCGGCCTGCGCGTGGCAAGGCTGGGCGCGTCGAGCGTGCGCTATGAGGTCGGGCTGTTCAGCGGCGACAACGAGACCGCCGCCGCGCAGGGGCATTTCATCCACGTCTATGTCGATCGCGCCACGCGCCGGCCGGTGCCGTTGCCCGAGCCGCTGCGCGAGGCGCTGCTGCCGTTGGTAATGACCGACGCGGTGGCGGGCGGGCAAGGGTAGGGACGGGGCAACAGGAGATGAACAAGATGTCCCACGAGGTGCAATTCGGTTCGCAGGATGCCGTGGACTGCGTGGATCGCGCGATCCTGACGCGGCGTTCGGTGCGGGCCTTTCTCGATACGCAGGTGCCACGCCGGACCGTCGAAGAAATCCTGGCCGTGGCCAGCCGTGCGCCGTCGGGCACCAATACGCAGCCGTGGCGCGTCTATGTGCTGTCCGGCGAGGCCAAGGCCAAGCTGTGCGCCGATGTGCTGGGCGCCTACGAAGACCCCGAGCGCGACAGTAAGTACCTGGAGGAGTATCCGTACTACCCGCGCGAGTGGGCCGATCCCTACTTGTCGCGGCGGCGCAAGGTGGGCTGGGACCTGTACGGGCTGCTTGAGATCAGCCGCGAAGACAAGGCGCGCATGCATGAACAGCATGCGCGCAACTTCCGTTTCTTCGATGCGCCGGTGGGGATGATCTTCACCATCGACCGCATCATGGAGCAGGGCAGTTGGCTGGACTACGGCATGTTCCTGCAAAGCATCATGGTCGCCGCCCGGGCGCGCGGGCTCGATACCTGCCCGCAGGCGGCGTTCACGCAGTTCCACAAGATCATCGGCAGTCACCTGCGGCTGCCGCCGGAGGAAATGGTGGTGTGCGGCATGTCACTGGGTTTTGCCGACCCGGAAGCGATCGAGAACCAACTGACCACGGAACGTGAACCGGTCAGCGGGTTCGCGCGTTTCCTCTCATAGTAAAGCTTGTATCAATGTGTAACGATGAATGCCGATATACAAGGTGACTTCCCTGTATTGGCTGGAGCGTTTCCAAGGGGCAGCAAGGTGAACCCGGGTACGCCTGGGGCAAGCCAGAGACGGTTCGCATGCAAACGTGACCTTTTGGTTGCTTTTTCCACAATGTGGAAATGTTTGCAAATCGAACTTTAAGGAGCGTCTGTAAGTCTTTAATCTTGCTAACAATTTCTTTCTTTCCTACACTAGCGCCATTCCTATGCGCTGAACGAATCATGTTCCGGTCTGATTCCATTTTTTCAAGATTCTTCGGCTCCGCACCCCTGTCCGCTGTTGCTGCCGCGGTCCTGGTGTCGGTGTCGATGGTCGCGGCACCCGTGGCCCAAGCGGCCACCACTTCTGCAACCACCCAAAAAACGACCAAGAAGCAGGCAAAATCGGCTAACGCCGAGAAAAAGAGTGCTTCGAAGACTGTCGCCAAGAGTTCGCGTGGCGGCAAGGTCGCCAAGAGCGAAGCGAGCAGCACGCGCAAGGTGGTGGTGCTGAGGAACGGCAAGCGCCATACCGTCGTGGCCCAGCGCGCGGCACCCGTGCGCGCCGTCTTCACCCCGGCCAAGCCGTCGCTGGGCGAAGCCATGGGCTTGCGCGACACCGATGACGCGCTAGCACTGCGTTCCAGCGTGGCGCTGGTGATGGACCAGAACTCGAACGAGGTGCTGTTCCAGAAGAACGCCAGCGCGGTGCTGCCGATTGCCTCGATCACCAAGCTGATGACCGCGCTGGTGGTGATGGACGCCCGCCTGCCGATGGACGAAGTCCTGACCATCTCCGAGGACGACCGCGACACCGAGAAGCACAGCAGCTCGCGCCTGCGCTTCGGTACGCAGCTGACGCGCCAGGAACTGCTGCTGCTGGCGCTGATGTCGTCCGAGAACCGCGCCGCGTCGGCACTGGGCCGCAACTATCCGGGCGGCCTGCCGGCCTTTGTGCAGGCTATGAACCGCAAGGCCCGCGAGCTGGGCATGAATGACAGCCACTTCGTCGATTCCAGCGGGCTGTCGAGCAGCAATGTGTCGAGCGCAACAGACCTGGTGCGCATGGTCAACGCAGCGTACCGCAACCCGACCATCCGCGAGTTCTCGACGCAGACCGAGCATGAGGTCAACGTGATGGGCCGCACCCAGCACTACGTCAGCACCAACCGCCTGGTGCGCGGCGGCAACTGGGAGATCGGCCTGCAGAAGACCGGCTTTATCTCCGAAGCTGGCCAGTGCCTGGTGATGCAGGCCAAGGTCCAGGGCCGCAACGTGGTGATGGTGTTCCTGGACTCGGCCGGCAAGCTGTCGCGCTTTGCCGATGCCAACCGCGTCAAGGAATGGCTGGAGCATGCGCCGTCGCCATCGTCCCCGCAGCGCGGCTTCCCGTCGTCGCCGAACCTGACGCAGGCTCCGGGCGGCGCGCACGCGATCCTGGCCTCGCAGCAGTCGCGCGGCATCTGATACGGAAAGCCTGACCGGAAAAAACGCGCCGTGCTACGGCGCGTTTTTCTTTTTGGCGGCCGCTGCCGTCAGAGCAGCTTGCCGGGGTTCATGATCCCGGCCGGGTCGAACACGGCCTTGATCTCGCGCATCAGCCGCAGTTCCAGCGGGTCCTTCATGGCCAGGAAGGCATGGCGCTTGAGCTGGCCGATGCCATGCTCGGCGCTGATGCTGCCGCCGTAGCGCATCACTTCGTCCAGCACTGCGTCGGTCACCGCATCGCCTTGCGTGGCCGCCCAGTCCCTGGGCGCGCCGGCTGGGCGCGACAGGTTGTAGTGCAGGTTGCCGTCGCCGAAGTGCCCGAAGATAAAGGGCCGGATGGCGGGATCGAGCCCACGCAGCCGCGTTTCCATCGAGGTCATGAAGGCCGGGATCTGCTCGATCGGCAGCGAGATGTCGTGCTTCAGGTGCGGGCCGTCGGCGCGCTGTGCCTCGGAGATTTCCTCGCGCAGTTTCCACAGCGCCTGCAATTGTGCGAGCGAGGCAGACACGGCTGCATCGAGGCACAGCTCGCGCTCCAGCGCCTCGCCGATGACGCGTTCGAGCAGCGCGTTCAGTGCCGCTTCATCGGTGGTGTCGGCCAGCTCCACCAGCACATAGGCGGGGTAGCGCTGCGCAAACGGTTCCTGCACCCCTTCCGCGTGCGTGAGCACCAGGTCCAGGCAGTCGCCGGTAAAGAACTCGAAGGCCTGCAGGCGCGCGCCGCATTGCGCGAACAGCAGCTCGTAGAGTGCCAGCGACTGCGCCGGTGAGGCCACCGCCGCCAGCACCACGCTGCGCGTGTCGGTGCGCGGGAACAGCCGCAGCGCGGCCGCGGTAATCACGCCGAGCGTGCCTTCGGAGCCGATCAGCAACTGCTTCAGGTCATAGCCGGTATTGTCCTTGCGCAGCGTGCGCAGGCCGTGGAAGACCTCGCCGTTGGGCAGCACCGCTTCCACGCCCAGCACCAGCTCGCGCGCCATGCCATAGCGCACCACGTTCACGCCGCCGGCATTGGTCGCAAGGTTGCCGCCGATCTGGCATGAATCTTCAGCCGCCAGCGACAGCGGCAGCAACCGGTTGGCGTCTTGCGCCGCGCGGCGCAGGTTGCCGAGGATGCAGCCGGCCTCGGCAACCATGGTGTTGGCGATGGTGTCGAGCGAGCGCACCGCGTTCATGCGATCCAGGCTCAGCACCACGTTCTGCGCCTGCGCATCCGGCGTGGCGCCTCCGCACAGGCCGGTATTGCCGCCGCGCGGCACCACCGGCACCGCGGCCTGCTGGCACAGCGCCAGGGCGCGCGATACCTCGTCCACGGTACGCGGCCGCAGCACGGCCTGGGCCTGGCCGCGGTAGATGCCGCGCCAGTCGGACAGCCACGGGGCGATGTCGTCGGGGTTGGTCAGGACGGTGTCGGCGCCGAGGGCCTCGGTGAGCCGCTGGGCGAATTGGCCGGTTTGCATGATGGCGATTGTCGTTTCAGGAAAGGGAATGGTGGCTGGCGGCGCGCGCTGTCGACGTTTCATCGGCGCGCGTGCGCAGCACAAGGCCAAGCCGGCGTGCGGCGCATTGCAGGTGCGTCACCGCGGCCGCGCGGGCTGCCGCGGCGTCGCCACGGCGGATGGCATCGACGATCGCTTCATGCTCGGCATGGACGGTCTCGGCCAGGCCGGCCTGGCGCAGCGTATTGGCGCGCGCGGTGGCCACGGCCTGGTGCAGTTGCAGGTTCAGGTACTGCAGCAGTTGGCGGTAATAGGGGTTGTGCGTGGCGGCAGCAATGCCGATATGGAAGGCGGCGTCGATATCGGCGGCCGGCTGCGGGTCATAGAGATGAGCGTGCAGCCGCTGCAGCAACGCGCTCAGTGCGGCCACGTCCTCGTCGCTGCGGCGCACGGCGGCCAGCGCCGCGGCGGCGCCTTCCAGGTCGATGCGCAGGTCGTACAGGTCGGCCAGCCCGCTGGCGTCGATGTCGGGTTCGCGCAGCTGGAACCCCGCCGCTCCGGTACGCGAGCGCACCGTGCAGCCAACGCCCTGGCGTGACTCGACGAACCCCTGCGAACGCAGGTGCTCGGTGACTTCGCGGATCACCGCGGCGCTGACGCCGTACTGCTCGGCCAGCTGCCTGCCGGTCGGCAGCCGGCTGCCGACCGGGTAGGCGCCGCTTTCGATATCGGCGCGCAGCTGGCGGGTGACCTGTTCGGTGAGGGTGACGGCGCGGGTTCGCATGGGTCCCGATTATAAGGTTTGCTGGTTATCTGAAAACTAAGGGTAAACCTTTGAATTGGGATGGCCGCAGCCACAAAGCAAAACGCGCGGACTGCCATGATGGCAGCCCGCGCGTTGGCGGTGGCTGGTGATTCGGTCTTTTCAGGCGGCAGCTTCGGTCACGTAGCCCATGCCGCGCGAGATCTGCAGCGCCGTGTCCTTCAGGTTCTGCAGCCAGCTGTCCTGCAGCCGGTCGGCCGGCGCCGACAGCGACAGCCCGGCCACCAGCCGGCGCGAGTCGTCATAGATGCCGGCGGCAATGCAGCGCACGCCCAGTTCCAGCTCTTCATTGTCGCGCGCATAGCCGTTGGAGCGAACCCAGCTGAGCTCCCGCTCCAGCTTGGTCAGGTCGGTGATCGAGGTGCGGGTATGTCCGGCCAGCCCGGTGCGGGTGGCGTAGTTGCGCACGCGCGCGGCTTCGTCCGCAGCCAGGAACAGCTTGCCGACCGAGGTCAGGTGCAGCGGCGCGCGGCCGCCGATGGCGCGCACCACCTGCATGCCCGAGCGCTCGCTGTAGGCGCGCTCGATGTAGACGATCTCGTCGCCCTGGCGCACCGACAGGTTCACGGTCTGGCCGGTGACGCGGTGCAGTGCGCGCATCGGCGCCAGCGCCGCGTCGCGCACCGACAGGCGTGCCTTGACCAGGTTGCCCAGTTCCAGCAGCCGCATGCCGAGCCGGTAGCTGCCGGGATCGGAGCGGTCGACAAAGCGGCAGGCCACCATGTCGTTGAGAATGCGATGGGCAGTTGAGGGATGCAGCCCCGTGGCCAGTGACAGCTCTTTCAGGCTGACCGGGTCGGCGTGCTGTGCGAGCGCGTCCAGCAGGGTCATCATGCGCTCGATGACCTGGATGGACGTCTTGCCGGGTGACTTGTCTGCGTCGGACATAGAAGTGAAGAGGAGAAATGTTGCCTTGCGGCATTTTTAAGCGTCTGCCTGATTCTATCTCGCATTGTGAAAATTTCAATAGGTGAAATGACATTACCGTAAGAAACGCCCGGTGATGTCGCTCCCGGAAGTGATGTGCATTGCACCGGATTCACGTGCTTGCTGAACGGTTTGTGCGCCACGCGCGACGCAAACGCGCATAATTGCGGGGTTTCGGGGTCTGGAGAAGTCGACAATGCGAGTTGGTCTGTTCGCCACCTGCCTGGTGGACCTGATGCGTCCGGAAATCGGGTTTTCGGTGCTCAAGCTGCTGGAAGCCGCCGGCTACGAGGTCATGGTGCCCGAGGCGCAGACCTGCTGCGGCCAGCCGGCCTACAACTCGGGCGAGCGCGCGGTGTCGCGCGACCTGGCGGAGAAATTCCTGCGCGAGTTCGAGATGTTCGACTACATCGTGGTGCCGTCGGGCAGTTGCGGCGGCATGATCCGCCAGCACTACGGCGACCTGCTGCACAACGATCCCGAACTCAACGGCCGCTACGAGCGCCTGCGCGAACGCGTGTTCGAGCTGACGGATTTCCTGGTCAACGTGGCCAGGGTGCAGACGCTGCCGTCGTCGTTCTCGGGCCATGTCACCTATCACGATTCCTGTTCCGGCCTGCGCGAGCTGGGCGTCAAGCAGCAGCCGCGTGAGCTGCTGTCGCGCCTGCCGGGCGTGCAGTTGACAGAAATGAAGGATTGCGAAGCCTGCTGCGGTTTTGGCGGCACCTTCTCGGTCAAGTACGGCAATATCTCGACGGCGATCGTCGATGAGAAGTGCGCCAACATCAAGGCCAGCGGCGCCGATACGGTGGTGCTGGGCGACCTGGGTTGCATCCTCAATATCGAAGGCCGCCTGCGCCGCACCGGCGACAGCAGCACGCGCGTGCTGCATATCGCCCAGGTGCTGGCGGGCGACGCCTGACATCCGCTGAAATCGGGGGAATCGCCACGATGCAAGTCCACAGCATGGAATTCAAGGCGCGCGCCGGCCAGAAGCTGGCCGACCAGCGCCTGCAGCAGAACCTGAAGAAGCTTTCGACCAAGTTCGTCACGGCCCGCGCCGACGCGATCCGCGATATCGACTTCGACGCCACGCGCGAGGCCCTGAAAGAGCGCCGCGACCGCGCGCTGGAAAACCTCGACGTCTGGCTGGCCACCTTCGAAGAGAACGCGACGAAGCGCGGCGCCACGGTGCTGTTTGCCGAGACCACTGCCGATGCCGCGCGCCTGGTGGCCGAGATCGCGCAGAAGCATGGCGTGAAGAAGGTCATCAAGAGCAAGTCCATGGTGACCGAGGAAATGCGGCTAAACCAGGTGCTGGGCGAGATGGGCGTGCAGAGCATCGAGACCGACCTGGGCGAATACATCCTGCAGATCAACGACTCGGAACCGCCGTCGCACATCATTGCGCCGGTGGTGCACAAGGACAAGGACGAGATCGCCGACCTGTTCGCCAGGGTCCACCACAAGCCGCGGCTGACCGAGATCCCGGAGATGACGCGCGAGGCGCGCGAAGTGCTGCGCCCCGAGTTCCTGAGCGCCGACATGGGCGTCACCGGCGGCAACTTCATCATTGCCGAGACCGGCTCGGTGGCGGTGGTCACCAACGAGGGCAACGAAGGCATGTGCACGGTGATGCCGCGCGTGCACGTGGCCGTGACCGGCATCGAAAAGGTGCTGCCGACGCTGGAAGACCTGGCCACGGTGATGCGCCTGCTGCCGCGCTCGGCCACCGGCCAGGCCATCTCGAACTACTTCTCGCTGCTGACCGGCCCGCGCGCCGAGGGCGAGCGCGACGGCCCCGAGCACATGTACTTCGTGCTGGTCGATGGCGGCCGCACCGGGCTGATCGGCGGCGACTTCCAGGAGATGCTGCGCTGCATCCGCTGCGGCGCCTGCATGAACCACTGTCCGGTCTACCAGAAGATCGGCGGCCACGCGTATGGCTGGGTCTATCCGGGCCCGATGGGCAGCGTGCTGACGCCCAGCTACGTCGGCCTGGCCAATGCGATCGACCTGCCGCAGGCGGCGACCATGTGCGGCGAGTGCAACCGCGTGTGCCCGGCATCGATCCCGCTGTCGGACCTGCTGCGCAAGCTGCGCGAGAAGCAGATGGAGCGCGGGCTGCGCCCATGGCAGGAGCGCTTCGCGCTGCAGGCGTGGGGCTACGTCGCCAAACGCCCGGAGCTGTATGCCTTTGTCACCCGCATCGGCGCCTGGCTGCTGGGCCGCATGGGCGGCAGCAACAAGCTGATTGCCAGCCTGCCGATGGCGGGCAAGGGCTGGACCGAAACCCGCGACATGCCGGCCCCGTCGGGCCGCACGTTCCGCGAACTGTACAAGGAAAGGAGGGCACGTTCATGAGCGCCGCCAACAACGAAGCACTGGCGCGCATGCGTGCCGCACTGGACCAGCACCTGGCCGGATCGATGCCCGCTGGCGACCTGGTGCGCGCATGGCGCGAAGCCGGTACCGGGCTGGCGCTGCCGCCGGTCTACGGGCAGGCGATGGAAGAGCTGCTGCGCCGGCTCGAGATGTCGGCAGTGTTCGCGCAGGATAGCTGCTCGTTTTCGAGTTCGGCTGTGACGGACCAGCTGACGCGCTGGCTGGACAAGGCGGCAACGGTCTGAGGCTTCAGTACAGCACCACTAGCCCTTCATCATCCCCGTCAGCGTATCCACGAATTCCAGCGACAGCCGCGACAGCGGTTCGGTCTGCACATGGAAGATCTGCACCGAGGCATTGACCTTGGTGCGTATCGGCACCGCAACGATATTGGGCCAGCTCTGGCCGAACACGGTCATGGCATCGACCAGCGCGATGCCGGCGCCGGCCTGCGCCAGCGCGCGCGCCACGTGCGCCTGCTCCACCTGCACGCGCATATCGGGCTGGTTGCCCTCGCTGCCGAACATCTCGTGGACCAGCAATCCGAACGGCACGTCCGGTCCGTAGCCGATCAGGTCTTCTCCGACCAGCTCGGCCGGGCGCACCCAACTCCGCGTGGCCAGCCGGTGATCCACCGGCACCAGTGCCACGATCGCGTTCTTTACCAGCAGGCGCGCCTCCAGGTTGGGGTGCACCAGCGGCATGTTCGACACGGCCAGGTCCACCTGTCCCGACAGTAACGCGCGCAGCATATTGCCGGGGATCTGCGTTCGCACCACCACGCGCACCGCCGGGTGCGCGGCGCGAAAGCTCGCGATGGCGCGCGGCAGCACGGTCTGGCCCAGGTTGGGGCTGCATGTGAGGCGCAGGCTGCCGGTGCGGTTGGCCGCGAGGTCCTCGGCGATCTCGTTGACGCGCTCGATCCCTTCGTAGACCGCATTCACCTCGCCCAGCAGGCGCCGCGCTTCCGGCGTAGGGTAGAGGCGCCCCTTGGTGCGGCGGAATAACTCCAGGCCGAGGCGTTGCTCGGTGTGCGACATCAGCCGGCTGATGGCCGGCTGCGACACATACAGCAGCTTGGACGCGCCGCTGATCGAGCCGGTCAGCATCACCGCGCGGAATACCTCGATCTGGCGCAGGTTCATTTTCATGGCATTAACCTGATGTTAAGGCTGGTGGACATATAAGCATATGACAGTCAATGGCGCCATACCTACACTGGACTCCATCGACACACGCCGCGCGCCACAGGGCACGCACCAGCGATGTGCAGGGTTTTCCATCCCGGAGGCAGGAGACTGTATGAGCGACATCCATCTCACCTACATCAACGGCAAGGACATTGCGCGCCTGGAAATGACCGACGCCGAGATCCTCGACGCGGTCGAACAGGCGCTGGTGGCGCAGGGCAACGGCCAGACCGTGATCGAGCCACGCGTGCACCTGATTCCCGACCCCGCCTTCAACGGCCACTTCAACGTGTTGCGCGGCTATGTGGCGCCGCTGGGGCTGGCAGGCGTCAAGATCGTCGGCGACTTCGTCGACAACTACAAGCTCGGGCTGCCATCGGAAATGGCGATGCTCAACCTGTTCGATCCGCGCACCGGCATGCCGGTGGCGATGATCGATGCCACCTTCATTACCGATGCCCGCACCGGCGCGCTGACCGCGCTCGGCGCCAAGCATCTGGCGCGCCGCAACAGCAAGGTGCTGGGCCATATCGGCGCGCGCGGCACCTCCTACTGGAATGTGCGCCTGCTCGACAGCCTGTTCGACTTCGACGAGATCCGCGTGCACTCGCGCCGCCCCGAAAGCCGCAATGCCTTCGCCGCGAGGCTGGAGCGCGATCTCGGCAAGAAGATCGTCGTCACCGAAGACTGGGAGTCGTGCGTGCGCGGCGCCGATATCGTGATCGAGGCTTCGCGCCTGGAGCGGCCCACGCCGATGCTGAAGACCGAGTGGATCAAGCCAGGCGCCTTTGTCGTGCCGTACGGCACCATGAGCGCGGTCGAGCTGTCGCTGACCGACATCATGACCAGGATGGTGGTGGATGACTGGGGCCAGTGCAAGGGCGGCATGTTCGGCTCGCTGCGCGCGCATGTGGAAGCCGGCAAGCTGTCGGAACAGACGCTCTATGCCGAACTGGGCGAGATCGTCGCCGGGCGCAAGCCGGGCCGCCAGAGCGACGACGAGACCAACCTGTTCTGGCACCGCGGCCTGTCGCTGAGCGATATCGCGCTGGGCCACGCCATCCTGAAAAAGGCCGAGAGCCGCGGCCTGGGCCAGAGGTTGCTCTACGCATGATCGCCAACGCCCGCATGTACTCGGTCAGCGCGCCGGTGGAGCAGGCGTGGCGCGCGCTGCTGGCGCACGTGGCCGACCGCGCAGGCGTGGACCTGCCGTATGTCGAACATCCCGCGCCGGCCCCGGTCAACGCGTTGTGGGCGCGACCGGACTGCGGCTGCGTATTCATGTGCGGCTATCCCTATGCCAGCGCGCCGGTAACGCCGCAATTGCTGGCCGCGCCGGTGCCGGTGCTGGCGCGCTACGGCGGGCGCCCGGTCTACTTCAGCGAATTCATCGTGCGTGCTGACGCGCCGGTGCAGGCGCTGGCGCAGACCTTCGGCGCTCGGCTGGCATGCATGCTGCCAGAGTCCAACTCGGGCTACAACGCGCCGCGCCATCACCTGATGCGGCTGGCGCCGGCCGGCACCCGTGCGCTGTACCGGCCTGCCGCCGCACCCACGCCAACCCCGCGCCAAGTCATCGACGCGGTCATCGGCGGGGACGCCGAGGTGGGAGTGGTCGACAGCTATGTGCTGGACCTGCTGCGCCGCTTCGAACCCGGGCTCGCGGGCCAGCTGAAAACGCTGGAGGTGACCCCGGCCGCGCCGATCCCGCCGCTGGTCGCCTCGGCTCAGGCCGACCCGCACGAGTGCGCGTACGTGCGTGCCGCGCTGCTGACGCTGCATGAGGGTGCAACGGGGACCGCGTTGCTGTCCATGCTGGGGCTGGCGCGCTTTGCGCCGGTGCAACCGGCCGACTATGCCGTTCTGCCTGAACTCGCACGCGAAGCGGACCAGGCGGGGTTTGCGCTGACCGATGCCGGACCGGGCACGGCCAAGCACGATAATTAGACTGCCGGCGCGGTGGGGGAGCCAAGCCTGATCACTGCCAAATAGGGGAAACCGTCATGAAGACCGCTGTGAAACCTGATGTGGAAGCTGCCGTGAAGCCCGCCGTAAATCCTGTCCTTCGACGCATGGCCATGCGCTGCATGCTTGCCTGCATCGCGGCCTGCGCCCCGTGGCTCGCTGCCGCACCCGCGCTGGCCCAGCCGCCTGGGTACCCCGCCAAGCCGGTGCGCATCGTGGTGCCGTTCGCCGCCGGCGGGCCCGCCGATGTGCTCGGCCGCGCGGTTGGCGAAGGCATCGCCAAGGCCACCGGCCAGAGCGTGCTGGTGGAGAACAAGGCCGGCGCTGCCGGCACCATCGGCGTCGACATGGTGGCCAAGGCCGCGCCCGACGGCTATACGCTGGCGCTGGTGCCGGTCGGCAATATCGCGGTGAACCCCACGCTGATGCCGAACCTGCCGTACAAGCCGGCCGATCTGGCGCCGGTGGCGATGCTGGCCACCGCCGAGAACGTGCTGGTGGTCAATGCGGCCACGCCAGTCAAAACGCTGGCGGAACTGCTCAAGCTGGCCGGGCAGAAGCCGGGTGAGCTGAGCTTTGCTTCGCCCGGCGCCGGCAGCCAGGCGCACCTGGCCGGCGAACTGCTGCAGCTGGATGCCCATGTCAAGCTGAACCACGTGCCGTACAAGGGCATCAGCCCGGCCATGACCGATGTGGTCGGCGGCCAGGTGACGATGATGTTCGCGCAGATGTCGGCGGCGCTGCCCTATATCAAGGCCGGCAAGCTGCGCCCGCTGGGTGTGGCCAGCGCCAAGCGCTCGGCGGTGCTGCCCGATGTACCGACCATCGCCGAACAGGGCTTTCCGAAGTTCGAGGCGTTGTCGTGGTATGCGCTGATGGCCCCGGCCGGTACGCCCGCGGAGATCGTGCGCAAGCTCAGTCAGCATGTTGATGCAGTGCTGGCTGATGCGACGCTGAAGGAAAAGCTGGCAACGCTGGGGATGGAAGCGGCCGGCGGCACGCCGCAGCAGCTTGCCACCACCATCCAGAAGGAAAGCGCGCGCTGGGCCGGCGTGATTCGGCAGCGGCATATCACTATCGACTGAAGCGTCGCGCACTGGCATGAAAAAGGGGAGCCGCCTGGCTCCCCGTCTTCATTGCCCGCTGTCTTCAACCCAGCAAGAGCGCATCATCATCCAGCTGCTCGTGCCGCGTCTGCTCAAACATCTTCAGCAGGTCCGGCACATCCAGGCCCTTGCGCTTGTCGCCCGACACGTCCAGCACCACCTGCCCCTGGTGCAGCATCACCGTGCGCTGCCCATAGTCCAGCGCCTGGCGCATGCTGTGCGTCACCATCATCGTGGTCAGCTTGCTCTCCTCGACGATGCGCGCGGTCAGCTCCAGCACGAAGGCCGCGGTCTTCGGGTCCAGCGCGGCGGTGTGCTCGTCCAGCAGCAGAATGCGCGACGGCTGCAGCGAGGCCATCAGCAGGCTCACCGCCTGGCGCTGGCCGCCGGAGAGCAGGCCGATGCGGTCCGTCAGGCGGTTCTCCAGCCCCAGGTTCAGCAGCCGCAGCTTCTCGCGGAACAGCTCGCGCGAGGCGCGGTTCAGTGCCGGGCGGAAGCCGCGGCGGCTGCCGCGGGCCATGGCCAGGGCCATGTTTTCCTCGATGGTCAGCGCCTCGCAGGTGCCGGCCATCGGGTCCTGGAACACGCGGGCCACCAGTCGGGCGCGATCCCATGCGGGCTGGCGCGTGACGTCGGTGTCATCGATGGCAATGCGGCCCGAGTCGACCATCTGGTCGCCGCTGATCGCGTTCAGGAAGGTCGACTTGCCGGCGCCGTTGGAGCCGATCACGGCCACGAACTGGCCGCTCGGGATCTCCAGGCTGAGGCCGCGCAGGGCGCGGGTCTCGATCGGGGTGCCCGGGTTGAAGGTGAGCTTCAGGTCTTGTGCGCGCAGCATCTCAGGCACCTCCGTTCTTGCGGGCGAACAGCTTCTTGCGGGTCGCCGGCAGCACCAGCGCGATCGTCACCAGCGCGGCGGTGACCAGGTTCAGGTCCTGCGCCTTGAGGCCGATGAAGTCGCTGTTCAGCGCCAGCGCAATGAAGAAGCGGTACAGGATGGCGCCCAGCACCACGGCCAGCGTGGTCCAGATCAGGCGGCGTGCCGGCAGGATGGTTTCGCCGATGATCACCGCGGCCAGGCCGATCACGATGGTGCCGATGCCCATGGAGATATCGGAGCCGCCCTGGGTCTGCGCGAACAGCGCGCCGGCCAGTGCCACTAGCGCATTGGACAGCGCCATGCCGGCCAGCGTGGCGCGGCCGGTGGGGATGCCCTGCGAGCGGGCCATGCGCGGGTTGGCGCCGGTGGCGCGCATCGCCAGGCCCAGCTGCGAGCTGAAGAACCAGTCCAGGCCGACCTTGGCCACCACCACCACCACGAGCAGCACCAGCGGGCGCAGCACGTAGTCAGGCAGCCATTCGGGCTGCAGGATGGTGAACAGCGTGGGCTCGGTGATCAGCGGCACATTGGGGCGGCCCATGATGCGCAGGTTGACCGAGTACAGCGCGATCATCATCAGGATACTGGCGAGCAGATCCATGATCTTCAGGCGCACATTGAGCCAGCCGGTGATGAAGCCTGCCAGCGCGCCGGCCGCGATCGCCACGGCAGTGGCCACGAACGGGTCCTGGCCGGCGGCGATCAGCGTCGCGGCGACGGCGCCGCCGAGCGGAAAGCTGCCATCAACGGTCAGGTCGGGGAAGTTGAGGATGCGGAAGGAGATCAGCACCCCGAGCGCCACCAGGCTGAAGATCAGGCCGATCTCCAGGGCGCCCAGAAGGGAAAAGAGGGACATGGGGGAATCCTGTTGCAGGGGCTGGCAGCTGCCTTGGCGCCGCCTTCGGGGCGGGTGGGCCGGCACGCCCGTGTGGGGCTGCCGGCCGCCTCGCCCTGTTCTGTCCCGTCGGGCCGGATAGGCCCGACGGAGCACCCGCCGCCTTGCGGCGGCAGGGGGCAGTGCTGGTCTGTGCTTACTTGATGACCGTCTTGGCTTCCTTGACCAGCTCCGGCGACAGCGTGACGCCTTGCTTGGCAGCGGCGCCCGTGTTGACGAAGAGTTCCAGGTTGTCGCTGGTCTGCGAGGCGATCGCGCCCGGCTTCTCGCCCTTCAGGATGCGCACCACGACCTTGCCGGTCTGGCGGCCGAGGTCGCCGTAGTTGATGCCCAGCGCGGCCACGGCGCCACGCTTGACGCTGTCGGTATCGGCGGCCACCAGCGGGATCTTGGATTCGTTGGCGACCTTGACCAGGGACTCATACGCCGACACCACGTTGTTGTCGGTGTTGGTGTAGATCACGTCGACCTTGCCGATCAGGCTCTTGGCGGCCGGGCCGATGTCCACGGTACGCGGCGCGGCGGCTTCCTTGAGCGTCAGGCCGTCCTTGGCCAGCAGCTCCTTCAGTTCCTTGACCACTACCACCGAGTTGGCTTCGCCCGGGTTGTAGACCATGCCCACGGTCTTGGCCTTGGGCACCACGCGCTTGATCAGGGCGACCTGCTTGTCCAGCGGCAGCTTGTCCGACACGCCGGTCACGTTGGTGCCCGAGGCCGACCAGCTCTTGACCAGCTGCGCGGCGACCGGATCGGTCACGCCCGAGTACACCACCGGCACGGTCTTGGTGGCGGCAACCACGGCCTGGGCCGACGGCGTGGCGATGGCAACGATGGCGTTCGGGTTGTCGCCGACGAACTTGCGGGCGATCTGCGCCGCGGTGCCGGTGTTGCCCTGGGCGCTCTGGTATTCCCACTTCAGGCTCTTGTCGGCGTCATAGCCGGCGGCCTTCAGTTCGGCGCGCACGCCGTCGCGGATGGCGTCCAGCGCGGGATGGTCAACGATCGACAGCACCTTGACGGTCTGGGCCTGCACGGCGCCGCCGTACAGCAGTGCCAGCGCCACGGCGCCGCCCAGGATGGACTTGGTTGCTGCGAGACCCCTGATGGACTTCATTGTCTGTTCTCCCCCGAAACTCGGTTCTGGATTGGATACGGCCGCGGATGGTTCGGTCCGCCGTCCTGGCCCGCGCGCATGCTGGCGTACGGTGCCGGTCCGGGCGGGCGCGGCGGCTTCCTGCGGCTGGAGGGAGCGTGCGCGGGCGCGTCGGATGCGACAGCGATAAGCCTGCGAGGATACCACTTCCCGCGCACGATATGGACAGTCATCATGCCGAAGTGGGGCATCGGATGCTGTCAGACGCCCGCAATCCGCCATCGAGGCGCATTTAATTGCGCGGGATTCATATTTTGCTTGTGGATTACCCTGATTGCGGCGGCGACATCTTCATGCAATTGCGCGATCCGGGTGTCGAGGCTTTCCTCGATCCCTGGCCTTCACCACCATGATGAAAACGATGGGGCACGCGCCACGTACTGACGGTCAAAGCGGGGATCTTGAATTCACGTTTCGAAAAGATTCATGTCTTCCGATCGATATCCGGAATTTCAGATCAGCTAGCATTCATCCACCGCGGCAGCGCCGGGACACCCCTGGAAGAGGGCTTGCCCCGAACTCTCCGGCACAGTGCTGGATCCGCGAGCGATGAGATGGATTGTCCTCCGTGATGGCATCAAAACCTGTGAGGTTCGCTATGTATCGTGTCTTGAGTATTGCCGTGCTGGGGGTCTCGCTTGCGGCGTGCAGCAGCCCGGCCCCGACGGCTTCGGCGCCGGTTACGCAGCCCGCGTCGGTCCAGCCCGCGGCTTCCACTGAACCGGCGGCTGCCAGCAAGCCGGCAGGCAATGCCGTGGACCCGGCGGTGATCCAGGCCCTGAACAACATGGGCACCTACCTGTCGACGCTGAAGCGTTTCAGCGTCGATATCGACCTGGACGGCGAGCGCGTCCTGGCCGATGGCCAGAAGCTGCAGCATTCGGCGACCGCCAAGATCGACATCGACCGGCCGAACAAGATTCGGGCGCAGATGCGAAGCGCGCGCGCGCAACGTGACCTGTTCTACGACGGCAAGACCGTTACGCTCTACCAGCCGGAGCAAAAGTACTACGCGTCAGCCGGCGTGACGGAAAACCTTGGCGACCTGATCGTTCATCTGCGCCAGCGGTTCGGGATCGAGGTGCCGATCGGCGACCTGTTCCTGTGGGGAACGCCCGCGGCACCTGTGGACAACATCACCTCGGCCATGTACGCGGGCAGGGACTACATCGATGGCACCCTCTGCGATCACTATGCCTTGCGCCAGGAGGCGGTCGACTGGCAGATCTGGATTGCAAGCGGCAGCCGTCCGGTGCCGCGCAAGGTGGTGATGACCAACCGGGCTGACGAGGCACGTCCGCAGTCGGTGACCTGGCTGGACTGGAAGCTGAAGCCGGCTTTCAAGGATTCCGTCTTCCACTTCACGCCGCCGCAGGGCGCCCGTGAGGCCAAGTTCGTTCCGCTCAAGACCCAGTGAAGGAGAGGCACATGAAACGAGTCGAAAAGTCCCTCCTCGCGCTCCTGGGTGCCGTCGTGCTTGCCACCTATGGCTGGGTGCCGCAGGCTGAAGCGCGTGGCGGCGGTCACGCCGTGGGGCGCGGCGGTGGTGGTGGTGGTGGTGGTGGTGGTGGCGCACAGGTCAGCAACGTGCGGGCCGACGCGCGTACGAACAATGTGCGCAGCGCCAGCGTGAACAGTGTCAGTGCCAACCGGAACGTCAACGTCAATACGAACCGGAACGTCAACGTCAATGTCGACACGCATGGCGGATGCTGCGGCGGCTGGGACAACGACTACCATCCGGTTGCCACCGCTGCCGCCGTTACCGCAACGGTGGCTGTGACCGCTGCTGTGGTGGGTTCGGTCGTGCGCTCGGTTCCGCCAAGCTGCGTCCCGGTCAGCTATGGCGGCATGGTGTACCAGCAATGCGGCAGCACCTGGTATCAGCCGCAGGGACCCCAGTACGTTGTGGTGAATGCTCCGTACTGACGCGGCCGGCTGCGATCGGTTGAGCCGCGTCAGTCCTGCCTGACGGCGCCGGCTCAGCCGCGCAGCGCCGCGGCGCACTCGCGCACCAGCGCCGGGCCGCGGTAGATCAGGCCGCTGTAGACCTGCACCAGCTTCGCGCCGGCATCGATCTTGGCGCGCGCATCGGCGCCGCCGAAGATGCCGCCCACGCCGATGATCGGCACCGCGTCGCCGACCACGCCGTGCAGCGCGCGCACCACCCGGGTCGAGGCCTCGAACACCGGGCGGCCGGACAGGCCGCCGGCTTCGTCGGCGTGGGGCAGGCCCTTGACCGCCTCGCGCGAGATGGTGGTGTTGGTGGCGATCACGCCGTCGATCTTGTGCCGCACCAGTGCGTCGCCGATATTGCCGACCTGGTCGGCATCCAGGTCCGGCGCGATCTTCAGCGCCAGCGGCACGTAGCGCTTGTGCCGGTCGGCCAGGCGCTGCTGCGCATCCTTCAGCGTCGACAGCAGGCTGTCCAGCTCGCTCGCGCCTTGCAGCTGGCGCAGGTTCTTGGTGTTGGGCGACGAGATATTGACCGTCACGTAGCTGGCGTGCGGGTAGACGCGCTCCAGGCAGTAGAGGTAGTCATCGTTGGCGCGCTCGATCGGCGTATCGGCGTTCTTGCCGATGTTCAGCCCCAGCACGCCGCCCTCGGCCTTCCAGCGCGATGCCCGCACATTGGCGACAAAGGCATCGACGCCACCGTTGTTGAAGCCCATGCGGTTGATCAGCGCATCTGCCTGCGGCAGCCGGAACATGCGCGGGCGCGGGTTGCCCGGCTGCGCGCGCGGCGTGACCGTGCCCACCTCGATAGAGCCGAAGCCGAGCGCGGCCAGCCCGTCGATATAGGCGCCGTCCTTGTCCAGCCCCGCGGCCAGGCCGACCGGGTTGGGGAAGCGCACCCCCATGACCGTGCGCGGGTCGTCGGCGATCTTGTTGCCGATGCAGCCGCCCAGGCCCATGCGGTGGGCGCGCAGCAGGTTGTTCAGCGTGAAATGGTGGGCGTCCTCGGCATCCATCGAGAACAGGGCCGGGCGAAACAGGGGGTAGAGCGCGTTGAGCACGTGGGGCAGGGGCAGAGTGAATACCAGGCCCGCATTGTAGCGGCTGGGCCGCATGCCCGGGCAGCGCGCGGACGGATGCCGCGCCCCGGCTATTCCCGGCTGGGTGCAGGCTAGGGGCTGGCCGCATCCCCGGCTTCATCCTCGAACGCGTGCCAGTGGTTGCCGGTCAGAACCTGCAGCGGCCGGAAGCGTGCCTTGTAGGCCATCTTGCGGCTGTCGGCGATCCAGTAGCCCAGGTAGAGGTGCGGCAGGCCCAGCTCGCGCGTCTGGCGGATCTGCCACAGGATGTTGTAGGTGCCGTAGCTGGCGTTGCGTTCGAGCGGGTCGTAGAAGGTGTAGACCGACGACAGCCCGTCGTCGAGCACGTCGATCATGCTGACCATGCGCAGGCGCCCGGCCTCGGGCGAGCCCGGCGGTTCGCGGAACTCCACCAGGCGCGAGTTGACGCGGCTCTGCAGCAGAAACTGTTCGTACTGGTCGCGGCTGTCCTGGTCCATGCCGCCGCCGGCGTGGCGCATCGACTGGTACAGCAGGTACAGCGAATAATGCTCTTCGACATAGGTCAGCGGCGCCACCAGTGCCTGCAGGTGCTGGTGGCGGCTCCAGGCGCGGCGCTGCGAGCGGTCCGGCGCGAACTGGTCGACCACCACGCGGCAAGGCGTGCAGGCGTGGCATTCGTCGCAATACGGCCGGTAGGTGAAGATGCCGCTGCGACGAAAACCGGCGCGCACCAGGCGTGAATAGACGTCGGCATTGATCAGGTGCGCCGGGGTGGCAACCTGGGAGCGTGCCATGCGGCCGTCGAGATAGCTGCAAGCGTAGGGCGCCGTGGCATAGAACTGCAGCGCGGAGAGCGGAAGTTCCTTCAGCTTGCTCATGACTCAGGGGGCTCCGGGCGGGACGTTGTGGCCGGACGCGCAGTCAGCGGGGCGTCCCGTGCCAGGTTTCAGCCGGCCGGCGCGGCTGGCGTCCCGGCCCAGCGCTCCAGCACCGATTTGTCGAACCGCCACGGGCTGATCGCCGGTTGCGCCGTCGCCGCCCGCACATGGGCCACGAATTCCGCGCGGGGGATCGGGCGCGCACCCAGCGAGGCCAGGTGGTCGGTTTCCTGCTGGCAGTCTATCATCGCCACGCCGTGATTGCCGAGGAACGCGCACAGCGCCGCCAGCGCAATCTTCGAGGCATCGGTGCGGTGCGCGAACATCGATTCGCCGAAGAACATCCGCCCCAGCGCCACCCCATACAGGCCGCCTACGCGTTCGCCGCGGTACCAGCTTTCGACCGAATGGGCCATGCCGTTGCGGTGCAGCGTACCGTACGCGGCAATGATGTCGTCGGTGATCCAGGTGCCATCCTGGCCGTCGCGCGGCGTGGTCGCACAGGCGCGCATCACCGCCAGGAAGTCGTCGTCGACGCGGATTTCCCAGTCAGCATCGCGCAGCACGCGCCGCAGGGTCTTGCGCAGGTTGAGCGAGACGCGCAGCGCCGGCGGGGGCAGCACCATGCGCGGATCGGTGCTCCACCACAGCACCGGCTGGCCACTCGAATACCACGGGAAGATGCCCTGGCGGTACGCCAGCAGCAGCCGCTGGGGCGACAGGTCGCGGCTGGCCGCCAGCAGGCCGGGGGCCTCGGAATCGGGCCCGAGCGCCTCGGCAACCGGCGGAAACGGATCTTGCGGGTCCAGCCAGGCAATCATGCGGGCTGCGCCGTAGGGCGATGCGCGGCAGCCGCGCCGCTCAGGGCGTGACCGTGGCCCGGCTGGTCAGCGGGCGCATGGGCTTGTCGATATCCAGGCTGTGCAGCCGGAAGCTGCCGTCCTTCAGCCGGCCGGCGGCGCGGTCGGCGAAGAAGCAGCGCAGGGTGTGGATCACGGTGGGGAATGCCAGTTCATCCCAGGGCACATCGGCCTCTTCCACCAGCTTGACCTCCAGGCTTTCCTCGCCGGGGGCGATATCCAGGTCGTCCAGCGTGGCCAGGTAGAAAAGATGCACCTGGTGCACATGCGGCACGTTCAGGATCGAGAACAGCTCGCCGACCTGTACGCGCGCGCCGGCTTCCTCCAGCGTTTCGCGCGAGGCGGCCTGCGCGGTGGTCTCGCCGATCTCCATGAAGCCCGCCGGCAGGGTCCAGAACCCGTAGCGCGGCTCGATCGCGCGCTTGCACAGCAGGATCTTGTCTTCCCACACCGGGATCGTGCCGACGACGTTGCGGGGATTGACGTAGTGGATGGTGCCGCAGTTGTCGCAAACACTGCGCGGGCGGTTGTCGCCATCAGGCACGCGCAACACGACCGCATGACCACAGTTCGAGCAGAATTTCATGAGGGGCGTCCGGGAGGAATGGCGAAAGTGTATCACCCTCGCCGAGGGGGCCGGCAGGCATGATTGGGGCGGTGGGGCACCATCGGTCAATGCAGCCTGGGGCTGCACGGAGGGCAACATCTGGTTGCCAGCGCCGGGGCAGCAGAAAACAAAAAACCCGCCAGTGGCGGGTTTATCTGCTTTGACGGCGCCGCATGATACGCATCATGCGGTTGGTTGCGGGGGCAGGACTTGAACCTGCGACCTTCGGGTTATGAGCCCGACGAGCTGCCAACTGCTCCACCCCGCGTCCGTCGAAGAGAAGACTATATAGCATCTGGTTGCGCAATGCAACACCTGATTGAAAATACCTTCCAGCGGTGAGCATTGCCGCCTGCCATAACGATTAGATCGCCGGCACGGGTCAGAGGTTCATCCCTTGCCAGCGTTATCGATTGTGCGCTGCCACAGGGCGGCTTCGAACTCGAAGCTGTCGCGTTGCTGCAGGTCGTCGCGCTGCCAGATCACGCGGTCGCGGCGTACCGTCAGCATCCAGGTGGTGGTGGCCAGCGGCGCCGGGTGGGAGAACGCGCGCGGGGTCAGCACCGCGCCGCAGGGGCCATGCTGGGGATCGCGCACGGAGGTGTAGCGGATCATGCCGAGGCCGGCTTCGCGCGCGATGCGGCCGAAGGCCTGGCAGGGCTCGTGGTGGTCGGGGTCGGTCCAGGTGGCGAGGTCCTGGTCGAACGGCGGTGTATCCAGCGCCACGCCCCAGGTCTCGACGCGCACTTCGAACAGCGTCTGCGCGCGGGCGTCGATGCCCGGCAGCGCGGGGCTGTCGTTGAGGAAGCGCCAGCGCCAGTAGCCGAGTTCGGCGCAGGCGGTGCGGATTTCGTTGGCGCCGTAGAACACGCCCGGGTCCTGGCTGGCGCGAAAGCGCGAGCCCCAGGGCGAGGGCGGATAGCGGAACGGGGTGAACAGCAGGTAGTGCAGGTGGCGTGCCTCGGCGGGCACGGCGGGTTTGCCGGCGTCGAGCACGGCTTCCAGCACAGCCTGTTCTTCCAGGCTGTCGACCAGCGGCATGGTGGATACGACGTGCTGGGCCTCCACCGCCCGCCACAGCGTGAGCGCGAACTGCCGGCGCTCAGATGCGACCGCGGGTGGCGTCCAGGTAGTGAACGACACGGACCAGACCTTCCGTTGTGCGGATCATTTCAAGGGGCTTGCCGCCCAGCGCCAGGTTTTCATGGGTCAGCCATAGCCGGGCCTGGTCGCCGTGGCCCAGGATGGCATCCAGCGATCGGAACAGGCGCACGAACAGCACGCCGAATTCCCACTCCTTGCGGTGCGCATCGAGCACATAGCCGCCAGATGCCATGCGCGACACCGATGCCGTGCTGATGCCCAGCACGCTTGCCACGACGGCCTGGCTAATGCCGAGGAAGCCAGCGGCACGCATCACCGCCTTGGTCAGCGTGGTGCCGGGGTCGGGGCCGCCGGCGGGATCGATTTCCGGAATCCGCCTCGATTGCATCGCCATCACTCCTGTTTCTTGAGAAATATTATAGGCGATGCATTTCACAAGGGAAGCGCTTGCTGAAAAAAGCAGCAAACTGCGGGGGCTGCGTCAGTAGGTCTCGATATGAAGCCGGCCCTCTGCCTTCATTGCGGCTTCGATCTCCGGCCAGGCGTGCCCGGAGCCGGCGCACACTGCTTCGAATGCCTCCAGTACGCCTGCTTCCATGCCCTTCAATCCGCAGATATAGACATGGCCGTTGGGATCGGCCAGCAGGGCGGCGGCGCTGTCCGCGGCCTCGCGGATCGCGTCCTGCACGTAGCGGCGCGGCGCGGCCGGGTCGCGCGAGAAGGCGAAATGGATGTCCAGGAAGTCCCTGGGCAGCTTCAGCAGCGGGCCGAAGTAGGGCAGTTCGTTGGCGTTGCGGGCGCCGAAGAACAGCATCCGGCGCCCGCCGAAGTGCGCCATGTTGCGGCGCATGCGCTCGGTCATGGCGCGCATCGGCGCCGAGCCCGTGCCGGTGCAGATCATCATGATGCTGGCCTCGGCATGGTTGGGCATCAGGAAGGTCGATCCGAACGGGCCCACCACCTGTACGTTGTCGCCCTTGGCCAGGTCGCACAGGTAGCTGGACGCGACGCCCCGCACCGGCTTGCCATCGTGGTCCTGGTCGACCCGTTTGACGGTCAGCGCCAGGTTGTTGTAGCCGGGGCGCTCGCCGTCGCGCGGGCTGGCCACCGAGTACATGCGGATGTAGTGCGGCTTGCCCGACGCATCCGTGCCGGGCGGCACGATGCCGATCGACTGGCCTTCCAGGATCGGGAAGAAGTGCGTGCCGAAATCCAGCACGATATGGTGGATGTCGCTGGACGCGTCCTCGGCGGTCAGCCGGTAGTTGCCGGCCACGGTCGCAGTGACCGGCGCGCGCACGCCGTGCAGGTTCACATAGGGATGGGCCGCCGACCACGGCGCACGCGGCGAAGTGTGGCAGCTGGTTTCCACGGACTGGATGGCGGCGTCGGGCGCGGCGCCGGTTG
The DNA here is from genome assembly GCF_059419025.1 of Cupriavidus sp. GW821-FHT07C08. Taxonomy (NCBI): domain Bacteria; kingdom Pseudomonadati; phylum Pseudomonadota; class Betaproteobacteria; order Burkholderiales; family Burkholderiaceae; genus Cupriavidus; species Cupriavidus sp. GW821-FHT07C08. The sequence goes on along the minus strand of NZ_JBWKQZ010000025.1, from coordinate 18,701 downwards.
CCGCGCCGCTGCCGAGGGTTGCCTGCGGCGCCTCGCCCAGGTCGGCCAGTTCCGGCAGCGGCACCTCGGCCGGCAATTCGTCCCACAGCAGTTGCGCCTCGATCGGGTAGGCCTGGCCGCGCAGCATGGTGCGCCAGTTGTCGATGGCGCCGGTCGGGCACGGCGACAGGCAGGCGTTGCAGCCATTGCACACGTCCGCCCTGACCACGTAGTTGCGGTCGTCGTGGGTGATGGCATCGATCGGACAGGTGTCCTCGCAGGTATTGCAGCGGATGCAGATTTCCGGATCGATCAGGTGCTGCTTGATGATGTCGGGGGCGCCCATGGCGTGTCTCCGGTGGCTCCTGGCCTGTCCTTGTGGTTCTGGTTCAGTTGAAACGCACGTACTCGAAATCCATCGGCTGGCGGTTGATGCCCACCGCCGGCGGCGCGATCCAGTTGGCGTACTTGCCCGGCTCCACCACGCGGCCCATCAGCGAAGCCACAAAGGCGCGGTCTTCATCGGTGGCCAGCCACTTGCGTTCGTTGGCCTTCCACTCGGCTTCGGAAATCAGCTGGCCCTCGGGCGAGACGTGCACATTGGCCAGCGTACCGATCTTGCGGTTGAAGGCCTTGTGCGGCACGGTCAGGCGGAACGCGATGCCGGCCTTCTCGATGACCTTGTTCCAGCGCGCCACGCCGCCCATGCTGTCCTTGATGTAGTCGTCGCGCAGCACTTCATTGAGCGCATTGAGCATCGGCACCTCGCGCTCGCCCAGGTGGCCGTCGCGCACTTCCAGCACGCGGTAGACATCGCCCTTGAGCATGTGGTCGTCGGCGCGCTTGCCTTCCTCGAAGCGGCCCTTCAGCCCGGCGCTGTAGAAAGTGGCGGCGTTGGACGACTGGTCGGCGCCGAACAGGTCGATGGTGACGCTGTAGTGGAAGTTCAGGTAGCGCTGGATGGTCTCCAGGTCGATCACACCGGCGGCGCGCACTTCGGCGGGGTCTTCGATGCCGCGTTCGCGCATCACCTCGCAGGTGCGCTGGATCACGCGCGACACGCCGGATTCACCCACGAACATATGGTGCGCTTCCTCGGTCAGCATGAAGCGCGTGGTGCGCGCCAGCGGATCGAAGCCGGATTCGGCCAGCGCGCACAGCTGGAACTTGCCGTCGCGGTCGGTGAAGTAGGTGAACATGAAGAACGCCAGCCAGTCCGGCGTGCGCTCGTTGAAGGCGCCGAGGATGCGCGGATTGTCCTGGTCGCCCGAGCGGCGCTCCAGCAGCGCCTCGGCTTCCTCGCGGCCGTCGCGGCCGAAATAGCGGTGCAGCAGGTACACCATCGCCCACAGGTGGCGGCCTTCCTCCACATTGACCTGGAACAGGTTGCGCAGGTCATACAGGCTCGGCGCGGTCAGGCCCAGGTGGCGCTGCTGCTCCACCGAGGCGGGCTCGGTGTCGCCCTGCGTGACGATGATGCGGCGCAGGTTGGCGCGGTGCTCGCCCGGCACGTCCTGCCAGGCGGCTTCGCCCTTGTGCTCGCCGAAGTGGATCCTGCGCTCGGGGTCGGCCGGCTGCAGGAAGATGCCCCAGCGGTAGTCCGGCATCTTGACGTGGTCGAAGTGCGCCCAGCCCGATGGATCGACCGACACCGCGGTGCGCAGGTAGACATCGAAGTTGTGCGAGCCGTCCGGCCCCATGTCGCGCCACCAGTCGAGGAACGCCGGTTGCCAGTGTTCCAGTGCGCGCTGCAGCGCGCGGTCGTCGGACAGGTTGACGTTGTTGGGGATCTTCTGGCTGTAGTCGATGCTCACGTGCTGTCTCCTTGTTGTCTGGCGGGGCCCGGGCCCTACACCCGGTCCCAGTCGAAGCGTGCCTTGTTGCCACTGCCGAAGACCTTCAGCGCGCCGTTCTCGCCGACGGCGTTGGGGCGCTGGAAGATCCAGTTCTGCCACGCGGTCAGGCGGCCGAAGATGCGCGTTTCCATGGTCTCGGCGCCGCCGAAGCGCAGGTTGGCTTCCATCCCGGTCAATGCATCCGGCGACAGGCTGGCGCGTTCTTCCAGGGCGATGCGGATCTCGTCCTCCCAGTCGATATCGTCGGGCGCGGCGGTGATCAGCCCGAGCGAGTCGGCGCTGAGCGCATCCAGCGGCGCGCCGATATGCTCGCGCACCGCCGTAAGCGCGGCCTCGTCGCCATAGAAGCGCGCCGCCAAGCGGGTTTGCCCGTTGGGCATGGGGTAGTGGCCGAAGTTGAGCGCGGAGGCGAACACGCGCGGCGCGTCGTCCGGGGCGTCGGGCAGGTGCAGCATGTAGCTGCGGTCGGCGGCCAGCGCCAGTTCCAGCAGCGTGCCGGCAAAGCAGGAATCGGCTTCGATCAGCGCGATCAGGCTGCGCGACGACACATCCAGCCGCGCCAGCGTGCGGCGCAGCATGCCGATGGTCTCGCGCACGAACCAGTGGCCGGCATGCGCCTGCAGCAGCGCGTCGGCGGCCAGCACCGCGGCCGGGTCGCCATCGGTCTTGAGCACCCAGATGCCGATATCCAGGTGGTTGGCGCGCAGTGTCAGGATGGCGTCGTCAAGCTCGCGCGCCATCTTCAGCGGCCACCATTGCGCGCCGGCCGCGACCACGCCGGCAAGATCCGCGGGCTGGTGCTTGTCGGGCCCGAACACGGTCAGCGTGGCCTTGCGCGCAGCGGAATCGACATGCACGCGCACGGTCTCGTAGCGGTAGCCGTCGGGCTCGATGGTGCGCGACAGCGGTGTCAGCGTGATGCCGTGGTGTCCCTGTGGCCGGTCGCTGGTGGCCGCCAGCGCCGCCGCGCGCTCGGCGATATGCTCGGCAAAGCGCGCCGGCTTGACCACCTCGTCAACCAGCTTCCAGTCCTTCGCGCGTTGGCCGCGCACGCCTTCCGTGGTGGTGCAGAAGATGTCCGCGTGGTCGCGGCGCACGTGGCGCTTGTCGGTCACGCGCGTGAGGCCGCCAGTGCCGGGCAGCACGCCGAGCAGCGGCACCTCGGGCAGGCTGACCGCGGACGAGCGGTCATCGACCAGCACGATCTCGTCGCACGCCAGCGCCAGTTCATAGCCGCCGCCGGCGGTGGTGCCGTTGCAGGCGGCGATGAACTTCAGCCCCGAGTGCCGGCTGGCATCCTCGATGGCATTACGGGTCTCGTTGGTGAACTTGCAGAAATTGACCTTCCATGCATGCGACGACAGCCCCAACATGAAGATATTGGCGCCCGAGCAGAAGATGCGGTCGCGCGCGCTGGTCAGCACCACGGTGCGCACTTCTGGGTGTTCGAAGCGGATGCGCTGCAGCGCGTCGTGCAGTTCGATATCGACGCCAAGGTCGTAGGAATTGAGCTTCAGCGCGTAGCCGGGGCGCAGTCCGCCTTCCTCGTCGACGTCCATCGCCAGCGTGGCGACGGGGCCGTCGAAACTCAGTTTCCAGTGGCGGTACTGGTCGGGATGACGCTCGAAGGTGACGGGTGCGGGGGCGTCTGACGGGGCGGCTGCCTGGTCAGGGCGCAGTGGGGCGGTTGCCGGCGCGGACATGGCTGTCTCCTGAGTGCACTATAGTGCCTTGCGGCTTTTGATGAAATATAGTGCATGGAGACGGCCGGCGCAATGTCTTTGTCAGTCGCGCGCCGCCGGCAGGTGGTCAGGCGCCGGCGGCCTGCAGCTGGGCGCGCAACTGTTGCAGCGAGGCGGCGGCGTCCTGCCCGCTGGTGTCGATCGAGATATCAGCGCGGTCATAGAGCGGCGCGCGTGCCTGCAGGATGCGGCGCAGGTCGGCCATGGCCTCGCGGTTGCCTTCCATCGGCCGCATGTCGCCCTGGGCCACCACGCGCGCCATGTGTTCCTCAGGCGAGGTGCGCACCCAGATGGTGTAGCACTGCGACAGCAGCAGGTTGAAGGTGGCGGGTTCAGAGACCAGGCTGCCCGGCGTGGCCAGCACCAGGCGGTCGTGCTCGCGCAGGGTGCGCTCCAGTGCGCGCATTTCGTAGCGGCGGTAGGCCGCCTGGCCGTAGAGCGAATGGATTTCCGACAGGCTGGCGCCGGCTTCCTGCTCGATCACGGTGTTCAGTTCGACAAAGGGCACGTCCCTGGCCGCTGCCAGCGCGCGGCCCAGGGTCGACTTGCCGGCGCCGCGCAGGCCGATCAGTGCGATGCGGCGGTGGCGCGCATCGCCGGACTCTGCGGGGGCCAGTGCATGGCGGCAGGCTTCACGCACGCGCGCCAGGTCGCCCGCGGGCAACTGCGCCAGCCATTGCACCATCTGCGCAAACGCGGTGGCCTGCTCGCCGTTGAGGCCGTCCACTTCGGCCAGCACCACCGGCAGCGGCACGTCGAGCGCGCGCGCCACCTGGCGCAGCAGCAGCACCGACGCATTGCCGGTGCCGGTTTCCAGGTTGGCCAGGTAGCGCTCGGACACGCCGGCGCCGCGCGCCAGGTCCTTGCGCGACATGCCGCGCGAGGCGCGCAGGGAGCGGATGCGCTCGCCCAGCAGCGTCAGGTAGGGGTCGCGCTCGGCGTTGGCGGCTGCGACGGGCGCATCCCCGGCAGGACGCGCGTCGGCTTCGGTCTCGTTGGCGGGCAGCGGGGCGGGATCGCGACGCATGGTGGTGGTTTCGGGTTGACCGGCAGAAAAAGCAAGGGCGCATTATACGAGCAGCCCTGGTGCGCCAAGTGGCGCGGCAGGCAGTCGGTTCGATAAAGCCTGTCCTATAGTGCATCCCCTCGCTTGCATAATAGTTGATATGAAATAAAATGCATCAACAAGCGGATGCCGGCATGCACATTGGCGGACATCGGCACACAGAACAGCGACTGGACTGACGCTGGCGCGGCGCCCGTGGCCCGCGGCGCGACACCAAGGAGTGGAGACAATGACGCCCCCCAATACCGCCGCCGGCATGCCAGCGGCAGCATCGCCCGTGCCGCCGGCTGTTCCACCCGCTACCGATGCCGTGGCGGCACTGCCCACCCGCTACAACGCCGCCGAGGACCTGCTGTCGCGCAATATGGAGGCAGGGCGCGGGGGCAAGACTGCCTACATCGACGACACCACCTCGCTGACTTATGCCGAGCTCGATGCCCGCGCCCGCCGCTTTGCCGGCGCGCTGCGCGACGCGGGCTTCCGCCAGGAAGAGCGGCTGCTGCTGTGCGCGCTCGATACCATTGATTTCCCCACGGTATTTCTCGGCTGCCTGCTGGCGGGCGTGGTGCCGGTGGCGGTTAATACCCTGCTGACCGCAGACGATTACGCCTATATGCTTGGCCACAGCGGCGCGCGCGCCGTGGTGGTGTCGGAGCCGCTGCTGCCGGTAATGAAGGCGGCCATCGAGAAGAGCGGGCTGGCGCCGATGGTGATCCAGGCGGCGCCGCATGCCGATGGCGCGCCGGCGTGCAGCGTGGGCGCGATCCTGGCGCGCACGCGTTCTGCCGTGCAGACCGTGCGCAGCGGCCCGGACGACATGGCGTTCTGGCTGTATTCGTCGGGCTCGACCGGACGGCCCAAGGGCACCGTGCACACGCATGGCAACCTGTTCCATACGGCTGACCTGTATGCCCGCCAGGTGCTGGGCATCCGCGAAGACGACGTGGTGTTCTCGGCCGCCAAGCTGTTCTTTGCCTACGGGCTGGGCAATGCGCTGACCTTTCCGATGTCGGTCGGCGCCACCACCGTGCTGATGGCCGAGCGGCCCACGCCGGCGGCCGTGTTCAGGCGGCTGCGCGAGCAGCGGCCCACGGTGTTCTGCGGCGTGCCCACGCTGTTTGCGGGCATGTTGGCGGCGCCTGAGCTGCCACCGCGCGCCGAGGTGGCGTTGCGTGTATGCACCTCCGCCGGCGAGGCCCTGCCGCGCGATATCGGCGAACGCTTCCTGGCGCATTTCGGCTGCGACATCCTGGATGGCATCGGCTCCACCGAGATGCTGCATATCTTCCTGTCGAACCGGCCGGGTGAGGTGCGCTACGGCACCACCGGCAAGCCGGTGCCAGGCTACGCGCTGAAGCTGCTGGACGAGCGCGGCGAGCCGTGCGCGCCCGGCGAGATCGGCGATCTCTATATCAAGGGCCCCAGTGCCGCGCTGATGTACTGGTGCAACCGCGACAAGAGTCGCGATACCTTTGTCGGCGAATGGACGCGCAGCGGCGACAAGTACCTGTGCGATGCCGATGGCTACTACACCTATGCCGGCCGCAGCGACGACATGCTCAAGGTCGGCGGCATCTACGTGTCGCCGTTCGAGGTCGAGGCCGCGCTGGCGCAGCACCCGGCCGTGCTGGAGGCGGCGGTGATCGGCGTCACGGATGCCGACGAACTGGTCAAGCCCAAGGCCTTTGTCGTGCTGCGGCCCGGCCAGCAATGGCATGACGGCATGGCGGCGGAACTGCAAGCCTTTATCAAGTCGCGCCTCGCGCCGTACAAGTACCCGCGCCAGATCGAATGCGTGCCCGAACTGCCCAAGACGGCGACCGGCAAGATCCAGCGTTTCCGCCTGCGCCAGCGCGAGCAGGCCGCGCGGGAGGCGGCGCAATGAAGCGCCCGTAGCTTCTGGACATTCCTTCTGAACTGACGCAAGACAATAACGTGCCCATGCAAAGCAGCCTTGTGGAAATTCCCTTCGACAACCGCCGTATCCGGATCGAGTACCAGTGGCTGCGGCCTGAACGCGCGCAGCGCCCGCTGGTGGTGTTCCTGCATGAGGGGCTGGGCTCGGTCAGCATGTGGCGCGATTTTCCGCGTGAATTTTGCGAAGCCGGCGACTATCGTGGCCTGGTGTTCTCGCGCTACGGCTACGGACGTTCGACGCCGCGGCCGCACGACGAAAAATGGTGTTCCGACTTCATGCATCGCCAGGCATGCGAGGCGCTGCCCGCATTGTTCGACGCGCTCGACATCGGTCCCGGCCGCGCGCACGGCATGCCCTGGCTGCTGGGCCACAGCGACGGCGGCTCGATCGCGCTGATCCACGCCGCCAGCTTTCCACAGGCGGTTGCCGGCATCACCGTGCTGGCGCCGCATATCGTGGTCGAAGACCTGTCGGTGCGCAGCATCGCGGGCACGCGCCAGGCTTACCTGGAAACCGACCTGCGCCAGCGGCTGGCGCGCCATCATGACGACGTCGATTCGGCCTTCTGGGGTTGGAACGATATCTGGCTCGACCCCGAATTCCGCCAGTGGGACCTGCGTCCGCTGCTGTCCGGGCTGCGCTGCCCGGTGCTGGCGGTGCAGGGCGAGGACGACGAGTACGGCACCATGGCGCAGATCGAGGGTATCCATCGATATGCCCCCCACACCACCTTGCTTAAACTCGCGCGATGCGGGCATTCGCCACACCGGGACCAAAAAGAACCGTTGACGCTGGCTGCCGTTCGGCATATAAATCTGCATACTTCAAACCTAAAATAATTCGGCTTCCCGCCTGTTGCGAAGGGTCCTCACGGTGCATGCGCCAGCGCGGGACACGGCAAGGGCAGGGGTGACCGGCAACGGTCCAGCGAGCCACCGGCTTGACCACCAGGAGACACCATGCGTCGCTTCACCTCGCGCAGGCTTGCGCCTGCCTGCCTTGCCGTCGCCACCGTCTTTGCCATGGCCGGCGCGTCCGCGCAGCCCGCGGCCCCCGCACCCGCTGCGCCCGGGGGAAAGATCAAGGTCGGCTTCATGCTGCCGTACACCGGCACCTACGCGGCCCTGGGTACGGCCATCGAGAACGGCTTCCGCATGTATGTGCAGCAGCAGGGTGGCAAGCTTGGCGGACGCGACATCGAGTACTTCAAGGTCGACGATGAATCCGATCCGGCCAAGGCGCCGGAGAACGCCACCAAGCTGGTCAAGCGCGACCAGGTCGACGTGGTGGTCGGCACGGTGCATTCGGGCGTGCAGATGGGCATCGTCAAGGTGGCCAAGGAGAACAACACGCTGCTGATCATCCCCAATGCCGGCGTGGACGAGGCCACCGGTCCGCTGTGCGGCCCCAATATCTTCCGCACCTCGTTCTCGAACTGGCAGCCGGGCTACGCCATGGGCCAGGTGCTGGGCGAGCGCGGCCTGAAGAAGGTGGTGACGCTGACCTGGAAGTACGCCGCCGGCGAACAGTCGGTGAAGGGCTTCAAGGAAGCGTTCGAGGCCAAGGGCGGCAAGGTGGTGAAGGAACTGAACCTGCCGTTCCCCAATGTCGAGTTCCAGGCGCTGATCACCGAAGTGGCGTCACTCAAGCCTGACGCCGTGTTCGTGTTCTTTGCCGGCGGCGGCGCGGTCAAGTTCGTCAAGGACTGGGCTGCGGCGGGGCTCAAGGACAAGATCCCGCTGTACGGCTCGGGCTTCCTGACCGACGGCACGCTCGAAGCACAGGGCAACGCCGCGCAGGGGCTGGAAACCACGCTGCATTACGCCGATGGCCTGACCAACCCGCGCGACAAGAACTTCCGCCTGGACTACGCCAAGACCTACAAGCTGCAGCCCGACGTGTACGCAGTGCAGGGCTACGATGCCGCCCAGCTGCTGGCGGCCGGCGCCACGGCGGTGAAGGGCGACATGACGCGCAAGGCCGACCTGTACAAGGCCATGGGCGCGGCCAGGATCGACAGCCCGCGCGGCGCCTTCACGCTGTCCAAGGCGCATAACCCGGTGCAGGATTTCTACCTGCGCAAGGTCGACGGGCGCGAGAACAAGGTCAGCTCGGTAGCCGTCAAGGCACTGGCCGACCCGGCCCGCGGCTGCCGCCTCTGATCGGCTCTTCCGGAGCAGCCTGATACCGCGCCTTCGTCCTCCAGGGACAGGCGCGGTGGCGGCTGACGCAACATGGATATCGTCTCCTTCCTGATCCAGTGCCTGAACAGCGTCCAGTACGGCCTGCTGCTGTTCCTGGTGGCCAGCGGCCTGACGCTGATCTTCGGCATCATGGGCGTGATCAACCTCGCCCACGGCAGCTTCTACATGCTGGGCGCCTACCTGGCCTTCACGCTCGCCGGCCTGACCGGCAACCTGTTTATCGCTATCCCGCTTGGCATCGTGCTGGCGGTGGCATTCGGCTACGTGCTGGAATGGGCCTTCTTCAGCTACCTGTATGAGCGCGACCACCTGCAGCAGGTGCTGATGACCTACGGGCTGATCCTGGTGTTCGAGGAGTTGCGCAGCATCCTGGTCGGCGATGACGTGCACGGCGTGCAGGTGCCTGCGCTGCTGGACGGCTCGTTGGCGATCGGCAACGACATGACCTATCCGGTGTACCGGCTCTTTATCTCCGCGGTATGCCTGGTGGTGGCCCTGGCGATGTACTACGTGATCCGGCGCACCCGGCTGGGCATGATGATCCGCGCCGGCGCCACCAACCGCGAGATGGTGCAGTCGCTGGGCATCAACATCACGGTGCTGTACCGTTTCGTGTTCGCGCTGGGTGTGGCGCTGGCAGTGCTGGCCGGCATGATCGCCGCGCCGGTGTCGTCGGTCTATCCGGGCATGGGCGCGCAGGTGCTGATCGTCTGCTTCGTGGTGGTGGTGATCGGCGGCATCGGCTCGGTCAAGGGCGCGCTGGTGGCGTCGCTGCTGCTGGGCTTCGTCGATACCTTCGGCAAGGTGTTCTGGCAGGAGGCGGCCGGCGTGCTGATCTACCTGCTGATGGCGGTGATCCTGCTGTGGAAGCCGCAGGGGCTGTTCAAGGCAGGATGACATGAACCCGACGACATTGCCGGCGCGCCGGCACTCCTTGCGCAATGCCACGCTGGCCACCGGGCTGGGCTGGCTGGTGGCGTTCGCGGTGCTGGCGGCACTGCCGCTGCTGCTGACCGCGGACAGCAACAAGTTCTACATCGAGCTGCTCAGCAAGGTGATGATCATGGCGATCTTCGCGCTGTCGCTGCAGCTGCTGATCGGCTACACCGGGCTGGTCAGCCTGGGCCATGCCGCGTACTTCGCCATGGCGGCGTATGCCACCGCAATCCTGGCGCCGCAGGCCGGCCCGGGCAACGGCTGGCTGCTGCTGGCGGGTGCGCTGGCCGCATCCGCGCTGCTGGCGCTGGTGGTGGGGGCGCTGGTGCTGCGCACCCGCGGCGTGTATTTCATCATGGTCACGCTGGCGTTCGCGCAGATGGTGTATTTCGTCTTCCACGACACCAAGATCGCGGGCGGCAGCGACGGCACCTATATCTACTTCCGGCCGGAATTCCCGGTGCCTGGCGAGCACCTGCTGACAGTCAACGATCCCACGCATTTCTACTGGATGGTATGGATCGGGCTGGTGCTGACGGTAGCGGTGCTGGCGCTGGTGCTGCGCTCGCGCTTCGGGCACGCGCTGGTCGGCATCCGCCACAACGAGCAGCGCATGCGCGCGGCCGGCTATGCCACCTACCGCTACCAGCTTGGCGCCTTTGTCGCGGGCGGGATGCTGGCGGGGCTGGCCGGCTTTCTGTATGCGATCCAGTTTGGCTTCGTCAATCCGGAGATCGCGTCGTGGCACCAGTCCGGCAACGCCATGCTGATGGTGATCCTGGGGGGCGTGGGCAGCCTGGCCGGCGCGGTGCTGGGCGCGTTCTCGTTCGTGCTGCTGGCCGAGTGGTTCAGTACGCTGACCAAGCACTGGCAGCTGCTGATGGGCGGCTTCATCATCGTCGCGGTGGCGCTGCTGCCGCGCGGGCTGGTCAGCCTGCCGTCGGTGTTGCGGCACGGTCGCCGCGGACGCCGCAATGGCGATGCCGGCACCGGCACGGACGAGGCCGCGGGCACCGCGGACAGCCGCCGTGAAGGGCGCCGCAATACGGAGGCCGCATGACATCGCAAGGAACCCCGATCCTGCAGGCGCAGCAACTGACCCGGCGCTTCGGCGGCTTGACCGCCGTGGCGGGCGTCGACCTGTCGCTGGCGCTGCATGAGATCCATGCCGTGATCGGCACCAACGGCGCGGGCAAGTCCACGCTGATCAATATGCTGTCCGGCGAACTGCCGCCGTCGTCCGGCCGCCTGCACCTGAAGGGCGAGGACGTGACCGGCTGGTCGCAGCCGCGGCTGGCGCGCCATGGGGTGGGGCGCAGCTACCAGCGCAACAATATCTTCCTGCCGCTGACGGTGCGCGAAAACTGCCGGCTGGCCGCGCAATCGCGCGCGCAGCGGGCGTGGCGGCTGTGGGAAAGCGCCCAGGGCTGCCGCACCAGCGCCACGCTGGCCGACGAGGCCCTGGAGCGGGCCGGCCTGGCGCCGCTGGCGGACCGGCTTGCCAGCGACCTGGCACATGGCCAGAAGCGCCAGCTGGAGGTGGCGATGTGCCTGGCCACGCAGCCGGTCGCATTGCTGCTGGACGAGCCGCTGGCCGGCATGGGCGCGGAAGAGTCGGCGCGGATGCTGGCGCTGCTGCGCGGCCTGCGCGAGGGCCACGCGATCCTGCTGGTCGAGCATGACATGGACGCGGTGTTCTCGGTCGCCGACCGTATCACCGTGATGGTCAACGGCGCCGTGATTGCCACGGGCAGCCCCGAGGCGATCCGGACCAACCACGAGGTCCAGGTCGCCTACCTGGGCGAGGAAGAAAGCGAGGCCGCATGAATGCCCCGATGATCGAAGCCACCCGCATCAACGCCTGGTATGGCTCCAGCCACGTGCTGCGCGACGTCGACTTCACCGTCGGCGTGGGCGAAACGGTCGGGCTGCTGGGCCGCAACGGCATGGGCAAGAGCACGCTGCTGCGCACGCTGCTGGGCCATGTGCGCCAGCGCCAGGGACAGATCCTGGTGGCCGGCCGCGACGTCTCGCGCGCGCAGCCGTTCGAGGTGGCGCGCCTGGGCGTGGCCTACGTGCCGGAGGGCCGCGGCATTTTCCCCAGCCTGTCGGTGCGTGAAAACCTGCTGATGGCCGCGCGCAAGGGCTGCAACGGCCGCAATGACTGGGATGAAGCGCGCGTGCTCGACCTGTTCCCGCGGCTGAAGGAACGCCTGTCCCATGGCGGCCAGCAGTTGTCCGGCGGCGAGCAGCAGATGCTGTCCATCGGCCGCGCGCTGATGACCAATCCCGACTGCCTGGTGCTGGACGAGGCCACCGAAGGGCTGGCCCCGCGCATCGTGCGCGAGATCTGGGCGGTCATCGCCACCGTGCGCGGCACCGGCATCGCCTCGGTCGTGGTCGACCGCAATTTCCGCTCGGTGCTGGCGCACGCCGACCGCGCCGTGGTGCTGGAGAAGGGCCGGGTGGTGATGGCTGGTCCCGCGTCGGACCTTGCCGGCAAGCCCGAAGCGCTGGACCGCTATCTCGGTGTTTGAAGTTTTGGTGCCTCATAAGGCGCTTTTGTTGCCCTGCCGCAACGCCACTCGCGGGCGCAAGGTCACGCTGTTTTGCTCAGCCAGGGCTTGACCATCCGCCGCTTCCCTCCCATCCTTGCGAAGTCACGAAAGCGGCATCCCTGTTTGCCGCAGTGGTCGATAGTCGACAGTTCAACTAGAATTGCGCGCGTTTGTGCAATGCAATAAGAACCGCAAGCAGAACCGGAAACGGGCGCAGCAACGTGTTGCGCTGGATGGGACCGGACCGCGGCAGAGCCAACAAACCTGCCGGCGATCTGGTCGAGCAGACCCAATTTCATGACCCAATCCACAACCAGCCATTATTTTGTCGAGAGCCCGAGCACGCGCGCCCTGGTGCTCGGCGCGGTAGGCGTCGTCTTCGGCGACATCGGCACCAGCCCGCTCTATGCCCTCAAGGAATGTTTCAGCAAGGAGCACGGCATCATGTTCAGCACCGACGCCGTGCTGGGCATCATCTCGATGCTGTTCTGGGCCATGATCATCGTGGTCTCGATCAAGTACGTGGTCTTCGTGATGCGGGCCGACAACGACGGCGAAGGCGGGGTGCTGGCGCTGATGGCACTGGTGCTGCGCTCCGTGGCGCCACGCTCCGGCAAGGCCAGGGTGCTGATGATGCTGGGCATCTTCGGCGCCTGCATGTTCTACGGTGACGCGGTCATCACGCCGGCGATCTCGGTGCTGTCGGCGGTGGAAGGGCTGGAGATCGCCGCGCCGCAGCTGTCGCAGTTCGTGATACCGATCACGCTGGTGATCCTGGCGGCGCTGTTCCTGATCCAGCGCCATGGCACCGCCACCATGGGCAAGCTGTTCGGGCCGATCATGACGGCCTGGTTCCTGGCGCTGGGTGCGCTGGGCATCTTCCACCTGATCCAGGCGCCTGAGATCCTGAAGGCGGTCAACCCGTACTACGCCATCACCTTCCTGGTGGAGCACGCGCTGCAGGCCTTTATCGTGCTGGGCTCCGTGTTCCTGGTGCTGACCGGCGCCGAGGCGCTCTACGTCGACATGGGCCACTTCGGCGCGCGTCCGATCCGCATCGGCTGGTTCGTGCTGGTGATGCCCTGCCTGATGCTGAACTACTTCGGCCAGGGCGCGATGCTGCTGGACAACCCGGCCGGTGCCGAGAACCCGTTCTACCTGATGGTGCCTGAGCCGCTGCAGATCCCGATGGTGCTGCTGGCCACCTGCGCCACCGTGATCGCATCGCAGGCGGTGATTTCCGGCGCATTCTCGCTGACCAGCCAGGCGATCCAGCTGGGCTTCCTGCCGCGCATGCGCGTGCGCTACACCTCGGCTGCCGAGATCGGCCAGATCTACCTGCCGGTGATCAACTGGCTGCTGCTGGTGCTGGTGATCGGCGTGGTGATCTCGTTCAAGAAGTCCGAGAACCTGGCCGCCGCCTACGGCATCGCCGTGACCACCACCATGGTCATCACCACCATCCTGGCCGCGGTGTGCATGCGCAACGTCTGGAAGTGGAACCCCGCGCTGGTCGCGGTGGTCGGGCTGAGCTTCATCCTGGTCGACATGGCGTTCTTTGCCGCCAACCTGCTCAAGGTTGCCGAAGGCGGCTGGTTCCCGCTGCTGCTGGGCAGCCTCGCGTTCTTCCTGCTGATGACCTGGTACAGCGGCCGCAAGCTGCTGCGCGCGCGCAGCCTGGAAGACGGCATCCCGCTCGAGCCCTTTATCGCGGGCCTGCTGGCACACCCGCCGCACCGGGTCGAGGGCACCGCGGTGTTCCTGACTGGCAATACCGAGTCCGTGCCGGTGTCGCTGCTGCATAACCTGAAGCACAACCGCGTGCTGCATGAGCGCGTAGTGTTCCTGACCTTCGTCACGCGCGATATCCCCTACGTGGACGACGAGCAGCGCCTGAGCTGCAAGGACGTGGGCGGCGGCGTCTTTATCCTGAAGTCCGAGTACGGCTTCAAGGAAACGCCCGATGTGCAGAGGGTGCTGGACCTGGCCGACCGCAAGCTTGGCATGCACTTCGAGCTGATGGAGACCTCGTTCTTCATCGCGCGCGAATCGGTGATTCCGTCCAAGCTGCCGGGCATGCCGATGTGGCGCGAGAGCCTGTTCGCCTGGATGCACCAGAACGGCGCCAAGCCGTCGGACTTCTTCCAGATCCCGGCCAACCGGGTGGTGGAGCTGGGCACCAAGGTCGAGATCTGAACGCGCGGGCCCCGGCGCCCGCTTCCGTCGAACTCAGCAACCCCCGGACGCGCCGCCAGGCGACCCGGGGGGTTTTGCTTTCTGCCCGGTTTGCGCCGCCTGCCTGACATGCGCCACCCGCAGCCCGGCCCTCGGGGCGCTTGTCCCGGGAAGTCGCGCATTGCGGACCCCGACCCGGGACACCGGCCTCATGCGTGCACACCGCCCCGCGCCACACAATGCAACCCTCAGCTTGTCACTGACCGCCTTCATGGCGGTCCCTTCCAGAAGGAGCCTGTGCCATGTGCGCGTTGCAGCGGTGGTCTCGCCAGTCCAGCCGGCATGCCGACGGTATCCGTCGCATCCGTCGGCTGCGAGGGGCGCTGCCGCCGTGGCTGCCGCCGCTGCTGCCGGCGCTCCTGCTGCTCTACGTCTTCTGTCATTCACATGCGAACTGGGAATCGTGCCTCGCCTCACTGCGTGAGCTGAATCACGATCACGGCGCGCCGGCGCGCGAGCTGGGACGCGCGTTGTCGCTGGCGCGCTCCCTGCGCGGACGCCAGGCACCGGATCCGGCTGCCTGGCACGCCGCGGTGCAGCTGGCCGCCGACCGTGGGTCGGCGTGCCTGGCGGCACTCGGGCGCAGTCCGGCGCGGCTGCTGCCGTCGCTGGCAGCGCTGTTCGCGATGCTCGCATGGCTGCACTGACGCAGGGCGGCCGCTTTCCCGCATCCGCATACCACTGATCCAGGAGTCCGGCGCTGCGCTGCTGCCATGATGGGATGGCAGCCGGCTTGCGCCAGGCAACGGCTGGCACGGCTCGAGGCGATCCCGTGCGGCCCGTGCCGTTTCGTAGCCGATCGCCCGCATGAGGCGTGCCGTCGCGGCAATGCCGCAGGCATCCCTGTTGGAGATAGCAATGCATGAGAATTTTGCCAAGACCCTGCTTGTCGCTGCCGCACTCGCCGCCGGGTTCAGTCATGCCGCCCACGCCGGTGCATATGGCGAAGCACTGGCCGCTGCCGCGCCGCGCCACAACGCGCAGCGCGATGCCTTCACGGACGGTGCGCGCAGTCCGGCCGCCGAGGCCGCAATGCGGCCCGTGGTGGCGCGCGGCAGCATGTCAGTGTGCGTGGTCCGTGGCTTTGATCCGAACCGGGATGCGATGCGCAAGCCTGATCCCTACACGGATGGCGCGCGCATGGGACGCTTCGATCCCTTTACCGAAGGGGCGCGTATCAGTTCTCGCGATGGTTTCACCGACGGCGCGCGCAGCGATGCACGCGGCAGCGAGGAATGCCTGTCCTGAGTGATCGACGGCGCTTTGGCGCCGCCCATCCTTTGCCTAAGCTAGGGAAGTCACGCGGCGCGCCCGCATGGCAGCCGCGGCCCGCGGCTGCCGGCAGGCCGTCCCAGCACCGCGCGGCCCCGACATGCCGATGTTCAAGCAGCAGCTCCGCCTGTGCACCAGTCGTGACGGCGTTCGCCTTGCGTACGCCATCACGGGCAGCGGCGCGCCGATGGTCAAGGCGGCCAACTGGATGAGCCACCTGGAGTTCGACGTCGGCAGCCCGGTGTGGAGCCACATGATCACGGCGCTGTCCACCACGCATACGCTGATCCGCTATGACGAGCGCGGCTGCGGGCTGTCTGACCGGGATATCGAGGACCTGTCCTTCGACGCGTGGCTGCGCGACCTGGAAACCATCGTCGACGCCACCGGGGTGGACCATTTTCCGTTGCTGGGCATCTCGCAGGGCGCGTCGATTGCCGTCGCCTACGCGGTCGCGCATCCCGAGCGGGTCAGCCATCTGGTGCTGCACGGTGGCTACGCGCGGGGGCGCCTGAAGCGCGACAACCTGAGCCAGCGGCTGCTGGAAGAGGCCGAGCTGATGAACAAGCTCGCCGAGCTTGGCTGGGGCCAGGAGAATCCGGCTTTCCGCCAGTTCTTCACCACCCAGTTCATCCCCGGCGGCACGGCCGAGCAGCATGCATGGTTCAATGAACTGGAGCGGGTCTCGACTTCGCCGCTGAATGCCGCACGCTTCATGCGCGTCTTCAATGAGATCGACGTGGTGAAGCTGCTGCCGCAGGTATCGTGCCCGACACTGGTGCTGCACGCGGTGCGCGATGCGCGCGTGCCGTTCGACGAAGGGCGCCTGATCGCCAGCGAGATTCCCGGCGCGCGCTTCGTGCCGCTGGAAAGCGGCAATCACCTGTTGCTGGAAACCGAGCCCGCATGGCTGCGCTGGCTGGACGAGGTGCGCGCCTTCCTGCCGGCCGGGGAGCCAGTGCGCGACCCAGCCTTCACCGCGCTGACACGGCGCGAGCGCGATATCGTCGAACTGATCGCGCAGGGCCGCGACAACGCCCAGATCGCCGCGCATCTCGACCTGTGTGAAAAGACCGTGCGCAACCACATCACCAGCATTTTCGCCAAGCTGGAAGTGGAGAACCGCGCGCAGGCCATCGTGTTGGCGCGCAAGGCCGGCTTCGATCGCGCCGGCGCCTGAATTCCGGACCTGAGGCTGTGATGCGGCCGATACCTGCCAGCGTCAAATTGTCCCGCTATCCGACCCCTTGAAATCCGCGCGGGGCAGCACTAATTATGGATTGCCCAGTCGTCGCGGCAACGCGGCGCTGCGTGTTTTCCGTTGGTTAGCAGCGGCCTGGCAGGAGACCAGGTGCACTACATCAGGGTCCTGCGCCTCCCCGCTGCATAGAAGGAGGATCTAACCATGAGTGACTTCTTTTTCAGGAACGACCCGTTCAGTGAATTCGACCGGATGCAACGGCAGATGGCGAATCTCTTCGGCGGGTTTCCAACCAGCCTGCGTTCCGGGCGTTTCGGGGCGTTCCCCCCGCTGAATATCGGCGCGACCGATGACTCAATCGAGATCGTGGTGTTCGCGCCCGGCATCAAGACGGACCAGCTCGAGGTATCGGTCGACAAGGGCCTGCTGACCATCAGCGGCGAGCGTGCCCAGGTGCAGCCGGAGGGCGAAGCCGAGGTACGGCCCTATGCGCAGGAGCGTTTCTTCGGCAGCTTCCGCCGCGTGATCGAGTTGCCGCAGTCGGCCGATCCGGACAAGGTGCAGGCACGCTATACCAACGGCTGCCTGTCGATCAGCGTAGGCAAGCGCGAAGCGTCGCGTCCGCGCGCCATCACCGTCAGCTAACGTGAGGAGGAAGCCATGAACGATTCGAAG
Source organism: Cupriavidus sp. GW821-FHT07C08 (assembly GCF_059419025.1). Lineage (NCBI taxonomy): Bacteria > Pseudomonadati > Pseudomonadota > Betaproteobacteria > Burkholderiales > Burkholderiaceae > Cupriavidus > Cupriavidus sp. GW821-FHT07C08. The sequence goes on along the minus strand of NZ_JBWKQZ010000025.1, from coordinate 1,059 downwards.
CAGGTCGTCCAGCGCGACCAGAACGCAAGCGGCCAAGGCGAGCAGGGCGCCGTCGCGCAACGCCGCGAGGAAATCCAGACCATGACGCTGGTGCCCGCGGTCGATATCTACGAGACCTCCGCAGGGGTCACGCTGTGGGCGGATCTGCCCGGCGTGCCGCGCGAGAACCTCGAGGTCAACGTCCACGACAGCAGCCTGCGCATCGAAGGCGAAGCCGTCGTGCCGACGCCCGCGAGCCTGCGCGTGCAGCATGCCGAGATTCGGCAGCCGCGCTATGCGCGTACGTTTACGCTCAGCCCGGATCTTGACGCCTCGCGCATCGAGGCCAACTTGCAGGACGGCGTGCTGAAGCTGACGATCCCGCGCAGGGAAGAGGCGCGGCCGCGGCGGATTGAAGTGTCGGTCGGCTGAGGCCGCGGGTGTGCTCCCCTCTCCCGCTTGCGGGAGAGGGAGTACCCAAGCGAGAAGGAACGCCAGCAGGCTTCGGCATGCGGCTTGAGACTGCCTCCAGCCTCACCCCTGGTTCACCAACGTCCTTGCGTCCGTCACGTGCGTGCGATACGCCTCGAAGATGCGGCGCAGCGCCGCTTCCATGCTGATCCCGGGCTTCCAGCCCAGTTCTTCGATGGTGTTGTCGATCTTGGGCACGCGGTGCTGCACGTCCTGGTAGCCCTTGCCGTAGAAGTCGCCCGACGAGGTCTCGATGATCTGCGTCTTGCGCGCTTCGTCAGCGTATTCCGGGTAGTCGGCGGCCATCTTCAGCATCATCTCGGCCAGCTCGCGCACCGAGTGGATATTGCCCGGGTTGCCGATGTTGTAGATCTTGCCGCTGGCCACGCCGTTGGGATTCTCGATGATGCGCATCAGCGCGTCGATGCCGTCGGCGATATCGGCAAAGGCGCGCTGCTGGGCGCCGCCGTCGACGAGCTTGATCGGCTCGCCGCGCACGATATGGCCGAGGAACTGCGTCACCACGCGCGATGAGCCTTCCTTCGATTCGAAGATCGAATCCAGCCCGGCGCCGATCCAGTTGAACGGGCGGAACAGGGTGTAGTTCAG
>NZ_JBWKQZ010000024.1:0-130468 GCF_059419025.1 Cupriavidus sp. GW821-FHT07C08 | reverse complement strand
CGGCTTCCCGCGCGGCTATCTCATGCGAAGCAAGCGCGCATTCGGCTTCCAGACTGGCGATATGGTCAAGGCCATCGTTCCCGCTGGGAAGAGGGCGGGAACTCACGTCGGTCGTGTCGCCATCCGAGCAACTGGCTCCTTCAACATCCAGACTGCATCCGGGGCGGTGCAGGACATTTCCTACAAGCACTGCAAACTGATGCAACGCGGCGACGGCTATGGTTACTCACTCATAGCGCTCACACTTAAGGAAAGCGAGGACAGGGGCGACGCTTTGCGTCGTGCGCTATCCCTCCCCAGCCTGAAGGCCGAGGTTTCTCGCGCAAACGGATGAAAACCATCTACCTGGCTGGCTTCGACGTCTTTCGCAAGGATGCGCGCGCCTGGGGCGAGCACCTCAAGGCGCTGTGCGCAGCGCACGGCTTCAGCGGCCTGTATCCCCTCGACAAATCCGCGCCCGATGGCCTGTCGGGTGCCGACACCGCGCGCTGGATCTACGACGCCAATCTTGCGCTGCTGCGGCGCGCCGACATGGTGATGGCCAACCTCGACGATTTCCGCGGACCGGGCGAACCGGATTCCGGCACGGCGTTCGAGGTGGGCTTCGCGGTGGCGCTGCAGAAGCCGGTCTGGGCCTACAGCGCGGATGCGGGCACGCTGCGCGAGCGCGTCACCGTGGCCACCGACGAGGACGGCGCGCCGCTGGATGCGCGCGGCTTCGTGGTGGAGGATTTCGGGCTGGGCCAGAACCTGATGCTGGCGTGTTCGGCGAAGCTGGTGCACGGTGGGGCGGCCGAGTGCCTGGCGGCGATGGCCGAGGCGATTCACCGGCGGGCCGCTGAAGCCGCCGCGCGCCGCGAGCGCGACACGGCGGCGTGGGGCGACGACTAAGGGCGCAGCGACTGCACCCCGGCCGCGATATCGGCCGCCGTGCTGGCGACGATCTCGCGGTACGCCGCCACGACGCCATCGACCGCGCCGGGCGCCGGCAGCTCTGCCTGGGTGCGGCCGCTGACCACCTTGCCGTCCGGCAGCCGCCGCACGGTCCAGTTGATGGTGGCGCCGGCACGCTGGCCCACGTCGGCATCCAGGCGCAGCACTTCCGTGGTGATCCGGTACAGCGGCTGCACGTCCGACATCCCCTGCTGGTAGGTGTCGACCGCGCCCAGCGTGGCCTGCAGGCGTTGCGACAAGGCATCGCGCAGCTCGTCGGGCAGCGGCGCGGACCAGCGCGCCAGGTCCAGCAGGCGCAGGCCGGCGTCGCCGCCATCGCGCACCACCAGTTGCGGGCGGTTGAGGCGCTCCGGCACGCGCACCGGAGCGACTTCCAGCCATAGCGTGTTGGTCGATGCCGGCGTCGTCGTGGCCGGCAGCGGCGCGGCCGCGCCCTGCGCCAGCGTGTAGTAGCGCGGCTCGGGCGAGGCGCACCCGGCCAGCACGGCCGCGGCCAGGGCGCCGGCGAGGAGGCTGGTGAGAGTAAGGCGCTTCATCATTCTTGCTCCGGCTTGCCGCGCAGCAGCGCTTCAGGGTGGCGTTCGAGGTAATCGGTCAGCGTGCGCAGCGACGTGGCGGTGCGCGTAAGCTCCTGCAGCATGCGGCGCGTGTCCTGCTGCAGCGGCGCGTCCGAGGCCAGCGTGCCGTTGGCCGCGGTCAGGGTCTTGCGCGCGTCCTGCAGCGCGGCCAGCACCTGTGGTGCAACGTCGCCGTTGAGCTGCTGCACCAGCTTGTCGGCGGTTGCCAGCGTCTTGTTCAGGCTGGCCACCGTGCTGCGCAGGTCCTGACCGATCTGGTCGAACGGCACTTTGTCGATGCGGTTGACGATGTCGCCTACCTGCGCCTGGATCTGGTCGAAGGTGCCTGGGGTAGTGGCGAACTCAGGAATCGGCGCGTCCAGGTCGACCTTGGCCGGCGGCGCCTTCGGGAAGAAGTCGAGCGCCACGTAGAGCTGGCCGGTGAGCAGGTTGCCGGTGCGCAACTGTGCGCGCATGCCACGCTGCAGCAGGCCCTGGATGATCTTGCGCGCGCGCTCGCGGTCTTCGACATCGCGTTCGCGGAAGCCCATGCGCGACGGGTACAGCTCCACCACCACGGGCATGCGGAACGCCTTCTTGTCGCGCTGGTACTCGATGCCGATCGAACGCACCTGGCCCACGATCACGCCGCGGAAGTCCACCGGTGCACCCGGCGACAGCCCGCGCACGGACTGGTCGAAATTGAGCACCGCCAGCGTGGGCGCCAGTTCTTCCGGCTCCTTCATCGCCTCGGCCTGGTCGTTGGCCAGCAGGAACTGCGTGTTCTCGGCCGCGGCGTCGGTGGCGGTGGTGTGGTCCGGCGCCTGGAAGGCGACGCCGCCCAGCAGCACTGTCACCAGCGACTGCGTCGACAGCTTGAGCCCGCCGGCATCGAGCTTCAGGTCGACGCCGCTGGCATGCCAGAAGCGCGTGTCGGCGGTGACCAGCTTGTCATAGGGTTTGTTGACGAACACGCGCAGCGTGAGGTCGCGCCCGTTGGGATCAAGCTGGTAAGCCACCACCTGGCCCACCAGCACGCGCCGGTAGTAGACCGGCGAGCCGATATCGAGCGAGCCCAGCTCGGAGGCGCGCAGCACGAACTGCTTGCCGGAGGCATCGGTGGTGACCGCCGGTGGCACTTCCAGCCCCTTGAAGTCGCGCGCGGATTCCTGCGACTTGCCCGCGTCCACGCCGATATAGGCGCCCGACAGCAGCGTCTCCAGCCCGGACACGCCGCTGGCCGCAAAGCGCGGGCGCACCACCCAGAAGCGGGTGTCGGCCACGGCGAAGTTCTCGGCGTCCTTGGTCAGGTCGATCGACGCCACCACGTGCGAGCGGTCGCGCGCCAGCCGCACCGACTTGACCAGCCCGATGTCGACGTCCTTGTAGCGTACCGCGGTCTTGCCGGGCGTCAGGCCTTCGGCGGTGCGGAAGGTGACGGTGATCTCCGGCCCGCGCGAGGTCAGCGTATGCACCAGCAGCGAGATGCCGACCGCCGCGGCCACGATCGGGATCAGCCAGACCAGCGAGGGCAGCCAGCGCGCGCGGCGCCGGCGTTCGGGCCGCGGCAGGCCCGGCGGTGCCGGCGGGGGCGAACCCGCGGGCGTGGTGGCTTGGTTGTCAGTGTCGGGCATTGTCGTCTTCCAGCGAATCCCACAGCAGGCGCGGATCGAAGCTGAGCGAGGCCAGCATGGTCATGACCACGACCGCGCCGAAGGCCATGGCGCCGCCGCCGGGGATGATGGTGGCCAGCGCCCCGGCCCGCACCAGCGAGGCCAGCAGCGCCACCACGAAAATATCGAGCATCGACCAGCGGCCGATCACCTCTACCAGCCCGTACAGCCGGGTCTGCTGCCGGATCCGCCAGGTCGAGCGGAAATGCACGGACAGCAGCAGGAAGGTGAGGATCACCATCTTCAGCAGCGGCACGATGATGCTGGCGATCAGCACCAGCCCGGCCAGCATGTGCGAGCCGGACAGCCACAGGTAGATCACGCCGGACAGGATGGTGTCCTGCTGCGTGCCGAGGATGGACTGCGTCACCATCACCGGCAGCACGTTGGCCGGAATATAGAGGATAAAGGCGGCCAGCAGGAAAGCCCAGGTGCGCGCCAGGCTGTCGGGCTTGCGATGGTGCAGGGTGGCGCCGCAGCGCGGGCAGGGCTCGCCCTCCAGTGTGCGCGGGCTGACCAGGTCGCAGGCGTGGCACGACAGCAGGCCCAGCCGGCTGGCGGTCGGGACCTGCGGCAGCGGGTTGCGCTCGTCGTCGTCGGTGAGTTCGGCCACCACCTCGCGCGCCAGCTGGCGCGGGCGGGCAAGGCGGCCGCCCGGCTGGCGGGGACGCTGCGTCGGCCGTTGCGGCTGGCCTGTCATCGGCTTTCCTCGCCCGCAGCCGCGGCGTTGTCATCGGGTGTTTCCAGCTGGCGCCACAGGTCGCGCGGATCGAACGACAGCATCGCCGCCAGCACGATCACCAGCGCCGCGAACGACCACAGCGCGACGCCGGGCAGCACGCGCGCCATGCTGGACAGCTTTACCAGCGTCACCAGCACGCCGATCATGAAGACTTCGATCATGCCCCAGGGCCGGGTCTGGCGGATGCCGCGCACGATGCGGTCGAAGCCGGCGGGCATGCGGTGCTGCGCCATCGGCACCAGCAGGTAGGCCATCATCAGCATTTCAGCCAGCGGGAACAGGATGGTGGTGGCGAACACCAGTGCCGCCACCAGCCCCATCTTGTCGGTGTACAGGGCCTGCACCGCGCCCAGCAGCGTGGTCTGGGTGCGGACCCCCTGCAGGTCCATCTCGACGATCGGGTAGGCGTTGGAGACCAGGAACAGGATCAGCGCGGTGATCACCAGCGGCAGCAGCCGTTGATACTGGCGGCGGCTTTCGCGGTAGAGCTCGCCGCCGCAGCGCAGGCACAGCGCGCGCTCGCCGGGCGAGACCGGCGTGCGTTCGTAGACCGCGTCACAGTATTCGCACGCCACCAGCCGGTGCAGCATGGCCGGCGAGAGGTCGGGGGTGGCGGGCGCGCCGGGCGCGTCGTGTCCTGCCATCAGCCGGGGTGCTTGCCGGTCGTGGCCGGCGGGACGTCGGGGTTGTCGACCACGGCCGGCGCCGGCGGCGGGGCCGCCAGTGCCTCGCCCTGCTTCAGGTCCTGCTTTAGCTCTGCCTGCGAGCCGATGGTCCAGTCGCGCAGCAGCGCATAGGCCACGGCCAGCAGCGTCGGGCCGATGAACACGCCCAGGAAGCCGAACGCCAGCGCGCCGCCAAGTACCCCCAGCATGATCCAAATCAGCGGCATGCCGGTGCCCTTGCTGATCAGCAGCGGCTTGACGATGTTGTCAGCCATGCTGACCACGCCCACTCCCCATATCACCAGGAAGACGGCCCAGCCGGTGGCGCCGGTGTGGTACAGCCACAGCGCGGCCGGCAGCCACACCAGCGGCGGGCCGACCGGGATCACCGACAGGAAGAAGGTCACGAAGCCCAGGATGGCCGCTCCCGGCACGCCCGCGATCCACAGGCCGACGCCGGCCAGCACCGCCTGGATGAAGGCCGTGCCCAGCACGCCGTAGACCACGCCCTTGACGGTGCTGCCGGCCAGCTCCAGCAGGTGGTCGGCGCGCTCGCCGGCGATGCGGTGCATGCCCGCGCGCAGCCAGGCAATGGCGAACTCGCCGCCGGTGTAGAAGAAGAACGCCAGGATGATGGACAGTGCCAGCTGGCCCAGCCCGGCGCCGATCGACAGCCCGGCGCCCAGCAGCACGTGGCCAACCGGGGCGATCAGCTTGCGCAGGTTGGCCACCATCTCGGAATCGGCATTGATGACGCTGTTCCAGGAATTCTGCAGGTAGGAGCCGACATAGGGCAGGCTGCTCAGCCAGGCGGGCAGTTGCGGGATGCCGTGTTCCATATAGCGGTCGACCAGCGCGGACAGCTCGTCCAGGTGCGCCGAGAAGCTGGCGCCGGCGTAGACGAACGGACCCAGCACCACCACGGTGGCGAGCAGCACGCAGATCAGCGCCGCCAGGCTGCGCCGGTTGCCCAGCCAGCGGGACAGTACCGTGTAGGGGTACCACGAACTGAAGGCCAGGATCGCGCCCCACAGCAGCGCGGTGGTAAACGGCGCGAGCACCAGCAGCGAGCCGCCGATCAGCACGATCAGCGCGAAGACGGCTGCGATTTTCTCAATTAACTGGCCGGAACTCATGGATGGATCTCCCTTGGTCCCGCCGGTGTGACGGGAACGGCGTAAATATAGCTTACGTTGGGTGGGGTGATGCGGAAGGGGGATGGTGGGTTAGTCGTCACTATGGCGGTGGGCCGCTGGGTGCGGCGTGTTCGCCCTGATGGGGGCACAGTGCCATAGGTTTGTGAAGGTGGATAGCGGGTGGGGTGTTTGGCTTTTCGACAGGGGGGCGGTATGTGGCGCTTGGTGGGCGTGGGCTGTTTCGCCGGCGTAGCCGGCGAGTCACTTTTTGTCCGAGCGACAAAAAGTAACCAAAAAACGCGTCGCCTATGCGGCTGGCAATCAATTCCACGGCGTTGGTGGTTCGCACGGTGGTGCTTGCCGTTTGGGCGTGGTTGCCTGTTCGACCCTGCTACGCCATGTGAGTCAGGGACAGTGGCTACGCTAACCCACTATTGAACGATCCCCATGCAGGGCGTAGGCCGCCTGCTGCAAACGGCATCGCAGGGACGCCTACGGCTGCTGCGCAGGCTCAAAGTGCGCTGGCGGTCATTGAGTGCTTGCGCGGCAGCCGAAGGCGTTGATGCGATGTCCGTGGAATGCCATCAATCCGGCACCGCCATCACCCCACTCTTGAGCAGTGCAGCAACAAGATCAGACTGCGTCACCATCCCCACCACGCGCCGCTGATCATCGATCACCGGCGCGTGGTGCAACCCGCCGTCGGAGAAGGCCTGTGCCAGTTCCACCATCGGCTGGTCGGCACGGGCTGTCACCACCGCCCGTGTCATCAGGTTGCGCACGGTACCAGCCAGCCGGCGCGCACCGGTATCACGCTGCGCCGCAAAAAAGTCGCTCTGGGTAACGATCCCAACCAGCCGCCGGGTGGCGTCCACCACCGGCAGGGCCTTGATGCGGTGCCGCGACAGCAGGTGCCCGGCCTCATGCGCAGGCTGGTCCGGGGTCACCATGATCACGTCGCGCGACATGATCTCGCCGCACAGCACGTTGCCGAAGTGGCGCCGGTAGGCGCGCAACTGCGCGGCCACCAGGATCTGTTCGAGGTCGTCTTCTTCGATATCCAGGAATTCGCCGCGCACCTTCAGCGCAGCATCGAGGTCGGCGCGGGTGACGCCCACGCGCTGGGATGGCGGCACGTCCTTGGTCCCGTGCTGCATGGCAGGCTCGGGCGGGCGGTGCGGGTAGCGCCGCCGCGACAGGTTGTTGAAGGCAAGCGCCATCATCAGCAGCAGCATCGAATTGAACAGCACCGGCACCGCAACAAAGCCGAAGCCCAGCGCACTGACCGCCGGCCCGCCGAATACGGCGGTGATGGCCACGGCGCCGCTGGGCGGGTGCACGCAGTGGAACTGGAACATCAGGGCGATGGCGACGGCCACGGCGACCGCTGCGGCCAGGCCAGGGTCCGGGATCCAGCGCGCGCACGCCACGCCGATCACCGCGGCAATCAGGTTGCCGCCAATGATCGACCAGGGCTGTGCCAGCGGCGATGACGGCACGGCGAACAGCAGCACCGCGGAGGCACCCATCGGCGCGACAAACCAGGGATTGAAGCCGCCCAGGGTCTGGTGGCTGATCCATTCAGTGCAGATCAGGCCCAGCAGGGCGCCCAGGCAGCTTTTGAAGCGCTCCTTGCGGCTGGCGGGGACGGGCAGCGGAACGAATGTGCGCAGCCATGCACGGGCATTCTGCGCCAGGGCGGAGACGGCGGGGGCGGTTGGCATTCTTGTGACGGGGGCGCTTTGGAATGGTGCGCGTAATATATCACGGGGTGATATATTTGGCCGCCTTTGGTGCAGTGCATCCCAATCATGGGGCATGGCGCACCGCACAAGAGCGCATAAGAGCAAGGAGCCCCCAATGTCGTCTGTTATGCCGGTCGAGAAACGCGACTATGCCGTCAATCGTCGCCTGCTGATGCTGTCCGTGATCGCGCTGGGCATCGGTGCGCTTAGCACCGTGGCGGCGGATGTGCTGGTGAACCTGATCCGTTTCTTCACCAACCTGTTTTTCTACCAGACGCTGTCGCTGGCCGAGCGCTCGCCTGCCAACCATGCATTGGGTGCGTGGGTGATCGCGATGCCGGTCATCGGGGGGCTGATCGTCGGCCTGATGGCGCGCTACGGCAGCGACAAGATCCGTGGCCATGGCATTCCCGAGGCGATCGAGGCGGTGCTGTTCGGCAAGAGCAAGATGTCGCCGCGAGTGGCGGTGCTCAAGCCGCTGTCGTCGGGCATCGTGATCGGCAGCGGCGGGCCGTTTGGCGCCGAGGGGCCGATCATCATGACCGGCGGCTCGCTGGCGTCGCTGCTGGCGCAGTACCTGCACCTGACCGCGGGCGAGCGCAAGGCGCTGCTGGTGGCGGGCGCGTGCGCGGGCATGACCGCGATCTTCGGCACGCCGGTGGCGGCAGTGCTGCTGGCGGTCGAGCTGCTGCTGTTCGAGCTGCGCCCGCGCAGCCTGCTGCCGGTAGCGCTGGCCTGCGCGGTGGCGGGGTTCCTGCGGCCGCTGTTCTTCGAGGCCGGTCCGCTGTTTCCGCTGCAGACGGCCGCTGCGGGCACGCCGGCGCTGCTGTCCTGCGTGCTGGCCGGCCTGCTCTGCGGCGTGCTGGGGGCAGGGCTGACGCTGGCGCTGTACCGCACCGAAGACGCGTTCTCGCGCCTGCCGCTGCACTGGATGTGGTGGCCGGCGCTGGGCGGGCTGGTGGTCGGCATCGGCGGCTACTTCGAGCCGCGCGCGCTGGGGGTGGGCTATGACGTGATCGGCGACCTGCTGAACAACCGCATCGCTATCGAGATTGCGCTGGCACTGCTGGCGGTCAAGGCCGTGATCTGGATTGCGGCGCTGGGTTCGGGCACCTCGGGCGGCGTGCTGGCGCCGCTGCTGATGCTGGGCGCGGGCCTGGGCGTGGTGCTGGCGCCGTGGCTGCCGGGCGGCTCGCCGCAGTTGTGGGCGCTGGTGTGCATGGCCGGCGTGCTGGGCAGCGTGCTGGGCGCGCCGCTGACGGCGATCGTATTCGCCTTCGGGCTCACGCACGACACGCAGGCGCTGCTGCCGTTGCTGCTGACCACGGCGGTGGCCTACGGCTTTTCGGTGCTGACCATGAAGCGTTCGATCATGACCGAGAAGATCGCCCGGCGCGGCCTGCATATCTATCGCGAATACGGTGTGGATCCGCTAGAACGCGCCCATGTGGACGAGCTGATGACACGCGAGGTGGTTGCCATCGACGCCGAGCTGCCGGTGGCCGAGGCGATGGTGCGCTACTTTGGCGAGCATGCGGCCCATCGCGCCTACCCGGTGGTAGCCGAAGGGCGCGTGCTGGGCATGCTGGAGCGCGCTGCGATCCGGGGCCTGGCCGCTGGTGAGATCCCGCCCGGCATGCGTTGCCACGACCTGCTGAGTGCGCCGGCGCATGTGCTGTTGCCTGGCCAGACCGCACGCGCCGCCGCGGGCCGCATGGCCGCGCTGAGCGTGGCGCGCCTGCCGGTGGTGGAAAGCGCCGAGACCATGCGCCTGGCCGGCATCCTGTCGCTGCGCGACCTGCTGCGTCCCAGCGGCAGCGTGTTCCACGAGGAATCGCGGCGCGAGCGCCTGCGCGGCGGCGCCGCAGCCTGAACGGGTTCCTATTTGTAGGTCGACAGCAGGATGCTGGTCTCGGTGGCGCTGATGCCGTCGATCAGCCGGATCCGGTCCAGCGTGCGGTCGAACGCTTCCAGCGTGTCGGCGCGCAGCTCGGCAATGATGTCCCAGCGGCCGTTGGTGGTGTGCAGGGCCTGCACATTGGGTTCGCCGCGCAGCGCCTGCAGCACGGCGCGGGCCTTGTTGCCTTCCACGGCAATCGTCATCCAGGCGCGGATGCGGTGCGCTTCGGCCTCGGGCCGCAGGCGCACCGTGTAGCCAACGATCACGCCTTCCTGTTCCAGCTTGTCGATGCGGTTCTGCACGGTCGCGCGCGACACGCGCAGCGCCTGCGCCAGCGCCGTGACCGGCATGCGCGCGTTGTCGCGCAGGAGGGAAATCAGCTGGTGATCGGTGGCATCCATGGGGTGGGCAAACGGCCTTTGCAAAGCGCCAGCATGGGCTGGCATTTTGATAAATGGCTCGCGCAAATTGCGCAAGTTGCTGGCTATTAGTTAACACCAGCTTGCCCGAGAATTCAATCAACCGATTGATTTCCCAACGCCTGCCATTAAAAAAGGAGCCCCCGTGACCCACACCCCCACGATCCTGCTGGTCGAGCCGACCTTCTACGACGTGTCGTACAGCATCAATCCGTGGATGGATCCGGCAGCCTGGGCGCGCGACCCGCGCGGCATGCACCGCAGCGCCATGCAGTCGTTCGACGCGCTGCGCGAGGCGCTGGGCCGGGCCGGCTTTGCGGTGGAAGTGGCCCCCGGCGCGCCGGGGCTGCCCGACATGGTGTTCCCGGCAAACGCCGCGGTGGTGCTCGATGGACGTGCGCTGCTGGCGCGCTTCCGCTACCCGCAACGCCGCGGTGAAGAGGCGCCGTTCGCCGACATCTTCGGCACGCTGCGCGAGCGCGGCCTGCTCGACGAAGTCGCGCTGCTGCCCGAGGGCTGCTTCCAGGAAGGCGCGGGCGACTGCATCTGGGATGCGGGCCGCGGCCACTTCTGGGCCGGGTTCGGTCCGCGCTCGTCGCATGAGGCGGCCGTGGCAGTGTCGGACTACTTCGGCAAGGACGTGGTGGCGCTGGAGCTGGCCACCGAGCAGAGCTACCACCTCGACGTCTGCTTCTGCCCGCTTTCCGGCGGCGAGGTGCTGTACTACCCGCCGGCCTTCTGCGAAGCGGCGCTGCGCGAGCTGCGCGCGCGCGTGCCGGCGCGGCTGCGTATCGAGGCCAGCGCCGACGACCTGCGCCACTTCAGTGTCAATGCCGTCAATCTCGACGACCAGGTGGTGATGACCCGCACCACGCCGCACCTGCGCACCGAGCTGGGCCGGCGCGGCTACCAGCTGCATGAGGTCGACCTGTCGCCCTTCATGCTGTCCGGCGGCGGCGCCTACTGCATGACGCTGCGCCTGGATCGCCGCAGCGGGCCGGGCATTGCCGCGGTCGCGGCATGATTGCAGGCACCGCACAGACAGCCAAGGAGACGGTCATGCAAAGCACCGCCCGATCCCTGTTCCTGGACGCCAGCGACGTGGCCCGGCTGGTGGCCGCCATCGGTCCGCAGGCCGCCATCGTGGACCTGGCCGGGCAGGTCCGGCAGGCCTTCCTGCGCTGGCACGACTTCGACAAGTCCGCGCGGCTGGCGAGCCATTCCGCGCGTGGCGTGATCGAGTTGATGCCGGTCAGCGACGGCATCCAGTATGCATTCAAGTATGTGAACGGCCATCCGCGCAATGCGCAGCATGGCATGCCGACGGTGATGGCCTGCGGCTTGCTGGCCGAAGTGGAAACCGGCTTCCCGCTGATGCTGGCCGACCTGACGCTGGCCACTGCGCTGCGCACCGCGGCCACCTCGGCGCTGGCGGCGCGCGCCATGGCGCGGCCCGGTGCGGCGACCATGGCGCTGATCGGCAACGGCGCGCAGGCCGAGTTCCAGGTGCTGGCCTTCCAGGCGATGCTGGGCGTGCGCGAGATCTCCGCCTATGACATCGATCCGGCCGCCACCACACGGCTGATGCGCAACCTTGGTGGCATACCCGGTCTTTCGATCCGGCGCGCCGAATCGATCGAGGCCGCGCTGGCCGGGGCGGACATTGTCTCAACGGTCACCGCCGACAAGACTCGCGCCACCATCCTCACGCCTGAAATGGTGCGGCCCGGCATGCATCTTAATGCGGTAGGCGGCGACTGCCCCGGCAAGACTGAACTGCATCCCGATATCCTGCGCCGCGCGCGCATCGTGGTGGAGTACGAAGCCCAGACGCGCATCGAAGGCGAGATCCAGCAGTTGCCGGCCGACGCGCCGGTGACCGAGCTGTGGCAGGTGCTGGCCGGCCACGCGCCCGGCCGCGCGGCGGCGGACGAGGTCACCGTGTTCGATTCGGTTGGGTTTGCGCTGGAAGACTACGCCGCGCTGCGCTGGCTCTACGCCGCGGCGCAGGCGCATCGGGCGGGCAGGGCGGTTGAATTGGTGGCGATGCCGCCGGATCCGCGCAACCTGTACGGGTGGATGATGGCGCAGGCCGACGGCGACGAAGCCGGGCTGGCAACGCCCCGGCAGGCGGCAGTGGCCTGAGGCAGCAAGCGATACCGGGGCCGGCATGGCCCCGGTATGCAGCCGTGCTCAGGCGCTGCGGCCCATCATCAGCTGGGCGCGCAGGAAGCCCTTGACCTCTTCCAGCGACGGCGTCTTCAGGAACACCATGATGCCCCAGTGCTGCAGGGCATCGGCCACGCCTTCATAGGCCTGGCGGTTGGTGATCACGGCGAAGATCACGTGCTGGCTGGCAAAGAAATTCTGCAGCTTCTCGATGGTGGCCGACTCGGCGTCGTTCAGTTCGTCGACGTAGTACAGCACCACGCGCGGATGCTCGCTGACCGAGGTGATGACGGTATCCAGCACATCGTCGACCACCACGCTCTTGAGCGGCAGCCCCCACTTGGCAAGCTGGGCGTGGATGCGCTGCGCTTCCTGGTGGTTGGGGTGGAACACCACCAGGTCCAGGCCGTGCGGCGACGCCGAATCCGGTCCAATGCGCGTCGCCAGCAGGCGGTGCACGGTTTCCTTGTGGATGCGCCGATGGCCGCCGTTGGTCTTCCAGGCGCCAAGTTCGCCGCGCTCGACCATCTTCTGGACGGTGCCCAGAGAGACGTTAAGCAGTTTTGCCGCTGTACGCGTGCTGTAATAAGGCTTTTCAGCCAGTGCCGGATCCAGTTTCATCCCATCACCCGTAGTCCTGAAGGCAGCCGCGCCGGGATGGCGCCCGCGGCGCCAGGCACAAGCGCCGCGCGGTTGTCACTGCCAATGGTTGACTGACCCTGAGTCCTGGCCCGCTCCCCCGCCGGCCGGACGGCATTCTTTATAAATTTGTTATTTCTTTCATTTCCAGCCGATCAGCGACTTTCTGGACATATTGAATGTCTGGGACCCTGATCTGCTGGAAGCCAATAATATGCCGCAAACGCCAATCGATCTGTAAGAAAAAACATAATTCCATCGCGTATTGGTTGTTTAACGCACATTGGTGCTTGCAGGCAGACACGACAGTAACGCAGACATGGATTTGCAGGGGTGGTTCCCCATGGCTGGACACAGCGTCTGAAGCATCCGCTGAATACAGCGGCCGCTTCAGAGTCCTGTCGTGACGTGACAGATCGCGCGGCATGGCCCGCGCTGCTGCCCTCGGTTGACGGTCCGCGCTTCACCGCGGCACTTCACAGCCCGTGCTTGCGCACCTTGTCGAACAGCGTGGTCTTGGCCACGCCCAGGGCTTCGCTGGCGCGGCTCAGGTTGCCGTCGTGGCGGCGCATGGCATCGGCAATCAGTGCGCGCTCGAACTGCTCGACTGCCTGCGCCAGCGGCAGGGCTTCGGGGGCGGTGGTGCCGTGGCCGGGGTTGCAGCCCAGCCCCAGCACGTGGCGCTCGGCCAGGTTGCGCAGCTCGCGCACATTGCCGGGCCATGGGTAGGCTACCAGCGCGGCCAGTTCGGCCGGGGTGGTGGGAACAGCCTCGCGGCTGAAGCGCAACGCGGCCTGCGCGACGAAATGTTCGAACAATGCCGGCACGTCTTCGCGCCGCTCGCGCAGCGGCGGCAGCTCCAGCGTGATCACGTTCAGGCGGTAGTACAGGTCAGCGCGGAACTGGCCGGCATCGGAGAGCGCGCGCAGGTCGGCCTTGGTGGCGGCCACCACGCGCGTGTTGACCGGCACCGGCTGGTTGGAGCCAAGCCGCTCCACCACCCGTTCCTGCAGCACCCGCAGCAGCTTGATCTGCAGCGGCATCGGCATGCTCTCGATCTCGTCGAGAAACAGCGTGCCGCCTTCGGCGTGCTCGATCTTGCCGATGCGGCGGCGCGCGGCACCGGTGAACGAGCCGGCTTCATGCCCGAAGATCTCGCTCTCGAACAGCTGCTCTGGCAGGCCGCCGCAGTTGATGGCAACAAAGTTGCGCGCGTGGCGCTGGCTGGCCTCATGCAGGCAGCGCGCCACCAGCTCCTTGCCGGTGCCGGTCTCGCCGTGGATCAGCACATTGGCGTCGGTGCCGCCGAGGTCGGCGATCAGGCGGCGCAGCCGCCCGACCGTGGGCGAATGGCCGATCAGGTGGGCTTCCATCTTCTGGCGGCCCGCCAGCCGTTCTCGCAGTTCTGACACTTCCAGCGCCAGCCGGCGCTGCTCCAGCGCGCGGCGCGTGGCGTCCACCAGTTGCTCGGGCGAAAACGGTTTTTCCAGGAAGTCGTAGGCGCCTTGCTTCATCGCCTGCACCGCCAGCCCCACGTCGCCGTGGCCGGTGATCATGATCACCGGCAGGGCCGGGTCGCGCTCGCGCAGTTGCGCGAGCAGCGCCATGCCGTCCTGGCCCGGCAGGCGAATGTCGCTGACAACCACGCCCGCATAGCCCGGTCCGGCCTCGCGCAGCGCGGCCTCGGCGCTGCCCACGCCGCGCGTGGCAATGCCTTCCAGGCGCAGCGCCTGCTCGCAGCCCAGGCGCACGTCGGCATCGTCCTCGACGATCAGTACGGTCAGGTCAGCCGGCATGCTTTGCATCCTGTGGGTTGGTGTCCTGCGGCGCCAGCGGCAGCACCAGCGTGAAGCAGGCGCCGCCGTCCGGGTGGTTGGCGGCGGATAGGCTGCCGCCGTTTTCATTGAGGATGCCGGCCGACAGCGTGAGTCCGAGCCCCAGGCCTTGTCCGGCGGGCTTGGTGGTGAAGAAGGGCTCGAACAGCCGTGCGAAGGCTTCCTCGGACAAGCCGGCGCCGTTGTCGCGCACGGTCAGGTGGACCATGGCGCCCGCCACGTGCGCGTGCAGCGCAATGCGCGGCGCGGACTGGCCGGCGACGGCATCGAGCGCGTTGCCGAGCAGGTTCACCAGCACCTGTTCCAGACGGTTGGGATCGCACACCACCGCCAGCGTCGGATCGATATCGCGCTGCAGCGCGGGCTGGACCGCGTCCACGCGTGTCTGCAGCAGGAACAGCGCGTTGTCCACCGCTTCGGCCAGCCTGGCCTGGCGGCGGCCGTTGCCGGACTTGCGTGTAAACGACTTGAGCGCGCCGGTGATGCGGCCCATGCGCTCGACCAGCCCGATGATGGTGTCGAGGTTGGCGCGTACGGTGGCGTAGTCGCCGCGCTCGAGGAACTTGCCGGTGTTGCCGGAGATGGTGCGCAGCGCCGCCAGCGGCTGGTTCAGTTCATGCGCGATGCCGGTCGACATCTGGCCCACGGCGGCCAGCTTGCCGGCCTGCAGCAGCCCGTCCTGGGCCTGGCGCAGCACGGTCTCGGCGCGGATGCGTTCGGCCACCTCGGCCTGCAGGCGCTGGTTGGAGGTGGACAGGTCGGCGGTGCGATCGGCCACCTTGCGCTCCAGTTCGCTGTTGGCCGCCTCCAGCGCGGCGCGCGCCGCCAGACGCTCGTTGACGATGCGCCGGCGCACGTTCCACGCTGCCCCCAGCAGCAGCACGAAGGCGCTCAGCACGCCGGCCAGCGCCGCGGTGTTGAGCGCGGCCACGCGCGCCTGCGAAGTATTGGTCAGCAGCGTCAGCTGCCAGTCGGTGCCGGGCAGCGCGGCATGCTGCGCCAGCATCGGCGGGCCGCTGCGCAGGCGCACCAGTTCGTCGCTGCTGCTGCCGTTGCCGTTGTTCAGCTTGCGCACCAGGGTCAGCGGCAGTTGCGGCAGCGGGGCGCGGTTGTACTGCAGGCTGCGCGTGAGCCGCTCGCGCGCCTCGGGTGACAGGGGGCGCAGCGCGGCCAGCTTCCACGACGGGTCCGAGGCCAGGATCACCACGCCGTTCTCGTCGGTCAGCAGCATCTGGCTGTCGGCACCCTGCCAGCGGTTCTCCAGCGGCTCCAGGCCGATCTTGACCACCGCCACGCCGACCGGGTTGTCGCGCTCGCCCAGCGGCGCCGACAGGTAGTAGCCCGATTCGCTGCGGGTGGTGCCCACGCCGTAGAAGCGGCCCAGCTGGCCGTCCATGGCCGACTGGAAGTACGGGCGGAAACTCAGCGCTTCGCCCAGGTAGCTGTCCGGGCGCTGCCAGTTGCTGCTGGCCAGCACCTTGCCGTGCGCATCCAGCACATAGATCACGCGCGTGCCGGCGCGGGTATTGAGGGCGCTCAGGTAGTCATTGGCGCGTGCCGCGCGGGCGGCGTCGTCCGGGCGCAGCAGCAGCGCGGCGATGCGCTCGTCCAGCGACAGCAGGCCGGGCACGTAGTCGTAGTGGGCCAGCTCGCTTTCCAGTGCCTGCGTGTACAGCCGCAACTGCACCTGGCCGCGTTCGGCCTGGCGCGCCAGCGCGGTGTCGTAGCTGTAGCGGTAGCCGAGCGAGCCCGCCAGGCCCACCAGCACGGCCAGCGCCAGCAGTGCGAGCAGCGGCGCAAGGCCGCGCAGGCCGTGAGGCAGGCGCGAGCCGGCGGGTGCGGCGGACGCAGGTGCGGTGGCGCGGGTGGTATCGCCGGGAGGATGTAGCGGACCGGTCATCAGGTGTTGGGTGAGGCAGGTGGCAAAGCCGCCGCGCGGGCAGGACGGGCGGGGGCCGGCGCGGGTGCCTACTTTTACCACACCAGGGGGGCAGTGCCGCGCCAGAATGCAAAAAGGCCCGGTTGCCGTATCGGCAACCGGGCCCTGGCACGCCTGGCGGACGGTATTACTTGCCCGCGAGGACCTGGGCAGGTGCCAGGCCGGTGGTGGTATCCGCGGCGGGTTCATCCTCCTCGGACGGTACCGGCGCGCCGATGGCGCCTTCGCTTTTGGCGACGACGGCAGTGGCAATCGCATTGCCGAGCACATTGGTCACGGTGCGACCCATGTCGAGTACGTGGTCGATGCCCAGCACCAGCAGGATGCCGGCCTCCGGCAGGCCGAACATCGGCAGCACGGCGGCGACCACCACCAGCGAGGCGCGCGGCACGCCCGCGATGCCCTTGCTGGTGACAAGCAGGACCAGCAGCATGGTGATCTGCTGGGTCAGCGACAGCTGGATGCCGTACACCTGCGCCACGAACAGCGCGGCAAACGAGGTGTACATGATCGAGCCATCCAGGTTGAACGAGTAGCCCAGCGGCAGCACGAAGTTGGTGATGCGCTCCTTGACGCCGAAGTGGGTCAGCTGGTCGATCACCTTCGGGTAGGCCGATTCGCTGCTGGCGGTGGCGAAGCCGATCATCAGCGGCGCGCGCATCATCTTGAGCAGGCGGAACACGTCGCGGCCCAGGAAGAAGTAGCCGCCGGCGATCAGTGCCACCCACAGCAGCGCCAGCGCCAGGTACAGGCTGCCCAGCAGCTTGGCGTACACCACCAGCACGCCCAGGCCCTGCGCGGTGATCACCGCGGCGATCGCGCCGAACACGCCCACCGGGGCAAATGCCATCACGTAGTTGGTGACCTTCAGCATCACCGTGGCCAGGCCCTCGATGCCTTGCAGCACGGGCTTGCCCACGCCGTCCTTGACCGTGCCCAACGCAAAGCCGAAGAACAGCGAGAACACCACGATCTGCAGGATCTCGTTGTTCGCCATGGCCTCGACAAAGCTCTTGGGGAACATGTGGGCGATGAAGTCGCGCAGGTTCAGCGCGCCGGTCTTCAGGTTCGAGGCGGCGTCAGCCGGCGGCAGCGGCAGGTTCATGCCGTGGCCGGGCTCCAGCAGGTTGGCCATCACCAGGCCCAGCAGCAGCGAGGTGATCGAGGCGCCAACGAACCACATCATCGCCTTCAGGCCGATGCGCCCCACGGCGCGGCCATCGCCCATGCTGGCAATGCCGGCCACCAGCGTGGCGAACACCAGCGGGCCGATGATCATCTTGATCATCCGCAGGAATACATCGGTCAGGATGGACAGGTGGTCCGCAATCGATTTGGCGGTGGCGGCGTCCGGCGCCATGTTGTGCGCGGCGGTGCCGACCAGCACGCCTAGCAGCATCGCAATGAAGATCAGGGTGGGCAGTCGATTCAGTTTCATCGTGGATCAGGCCTCTGCGTCCGTCTCCTGTGGCAGGGACGGGCGTCTGTGTATTGCGGGAAGGCTGGGCGGCGATGTCGGGGCACCGGGCCGGCCTTGTCGTGGTTCAGCGCGGCAACAGGTGCCGGGGGTTCGCCGGGGTGGCGAAGGGGGTGGGCAAGGCGGGGTCGGTCATGTGTGTCCTCCTTTGTTTTTGGCATCGGCCGGGACGCCGGGCGGCGTGCCGGCATACCCGTCTGGCGCTGTAAGCGGCGGCCTATATTGCACGCGCCGTGCCAGGCAGAAGGGGCTGCAGGCGTTGCGCAACTTATTGAATACAAAGGGAAAAAGGATGTGATTCCGGCGCACGGTTCGGGAATCCGGACCGGAATGCGACAACGCCGTTCGGGAATCCGAACGGCGTTGTACGTGTTAACCCGTGGTTTAAGGGGCTGGCGGCAGGCTCCCCGCTCCCGCACGCGGGACAGGGAGAACAAGGCCCAGACAAGCTTGGGTGGCGTTGGCGCACCCTGCGCGAGCGGTCTGCGCCGGCGCCAGGAAACTCATTTCAGCCGTCGTCCCAGCGTTTCCGGCACCATCGCCAGGCCGATCAGCGACACCAGGCCGCAGCCGATTACGTACAGCGCGGGCGCATTGACGTTACCGGTGACCTGGATCAGCCGGGTCGAAAAATACTGCGCAAAGCCGCCGAAGATCGCGATCGCCACGCAATACGCGATCGACAGCCCGGTGGCGCGCAGCCGCTGCGGAAGCACTTCGCTGACCAGCACCATCGAGGCCGGCGCGGTCATCGACATCGGCACCGACAGGCAGCCCACCACCACCAGCAGGCGCGTGAGCGACGGCTCGGCGTTGATCAGCACGAAGGCCGGGTAGACCATCGCCAGCAGCGCCACGCGCGACCACAGCACCACGGTCTTGCGGCCGATGCGGTCAGCCAGCCAGCCCGCGAACGGCGACAGCGCCACCTGCACCAGCGCCGCCACGCACGCGGCCCAGATGCCCAGCGACAGCGGCATCTTCAGCACGCTAACGGCGTAGTTGCTGAGGTAGTACACGACGATATAGGTCGACGAAGCCAGGCCGATCATCAGCAGGATGCTGGCGATGACCTCGCGGCCATGGCGGCGCAGCAGCGGCCATTGCGCGGCGTGCTCGCCATGGCGCACGGGCGTGGCGGTTTCTTCCAGCCGGCGGCGGATCACCAGGCCGACCGGGATCACCAGGATGCCGATCATGAAGGCGAGGCGCCAGCCCCAGGCTTCCAGGTCTGACGGCGCCAGCACGTTGCTCAGCACCAGGCCGGTGATCGCGCCCAGCAGCGCCGCCAGGCCCTGGCTGAACGGCTGCCATGCGGTATAGAAGCCGCGCGTGCGGTCATCGGCGTATTCCAGCAGCAGCGCGGTCGATGCGCCCATCTCGCCGCCGATGGCAAAGCCCTGCACCAGCCGCGCAACCACCACCAGCACCGGCGCCAGGATGCCGATCTGCGCGTACGGCGGCGTCACCACGAAGATCAGCGAGCTCAGCCCCATCAGCCACAGCGTCAGCGCCACCGCCGGCTTGCGCCCGGCGCGGTCGGCATACATGCCGATCAGCAGGCCGCCCAGCGGGCGCATCAGGAAGCCGACGCCAAAGGTGGCGAACGACATCAGCAGTTGCCCGGTAGGGTTGTCGACCGGGAAATAGAGCCGGCCGATCAGCGTGGCAAAGAAGCTGTAGACGACGAAATCGTAGAACTCCAGGCCATTGCCGATGGTGATGGCGGCAATGGCGCGCGTGCGTGACAGCTGCGCCTGGGGCGCAGCGACCGCCACGCCGGCGGTGGTGTCGATGGACATGGGTGTCTCCGTAAAACGATAAGGCGCCGGCCGGGGCGCACGTGGCGGCCCGGCGGCAGAACGGCTCTTGCTGGCCGCGGGTCAGTCGCGTGATGCGTGGTTCAGCATCGGCAGGTCCAGGCCCTGCTCGCGCGCGCAGTCGACGGCGATCTGGTAGCCGGCGTCGGCATGGCGCATGACGCCGGTGGCGGGGTCGTTGTGCAGCACGCGGGCGATGCGCGCGGCGGCTTCATCGGTGCCGTCGCACACGATCACCACGCCGGAATGCTGCGAGAAGCCCATGCCCACGCCGCCGCCATGGTGCAGCGAAACCCAGGTGGCGCCGCTGGCGGTATTGAGCAGCGCGTTCAGGAGCGGCCAGTCCGACACCGCATCCGAGCCGTCCTGCATGGCCTCGGTCTCGCGGTTGGGGCTGGCGACCGAGCCCGAGTCCAGATGGTCGCGCCCGATCACGACCGGCGCCGACAGCTCGCCGCTGCGAACCATCTCGTTGAAGGCCAGGCCCAGCTTGGCGCGCAGGCCCAGGCCCACCCAGCAGATCCGCGCCGGCAGGCCCTGGAAGCTGATGCGCTCGCGCGCCATGTCGAGCCAGCGGTGCAGGTGCTCGTCATCGGGGATCAGTTCCTTGACCTTGGCGTCGGTCTTGTAGATGTCCTGCGGGTCGCCCGACAGCGCGGCCCAGCGGAACGGCCCGATGCCGCGGCAGAACAGCGGACGGATATAGGCGGGCACGAAGCCGGGGAAGTCGAAGGCGTTGGCCACGCCTTCTTCCTTGGCCATCTGGCGGATATTGTTGCCGTAGTCGAAGGTCGGCACGCCCATCTGCTGGAACGCCAGCATGGCGCGCACATGCGCGGCCATCGAGGCCTTGGCGGCCTTGACCACCACCGCCGGCTCGCGCTGCGCGCGTTCGCGGTATTCGTCCCAGCTCCAGCCGGCCGGCAGGTAGCCGTTGAGCGGGTCATGCGCGCTGGTCTGGTCGGTGACCATGTCCGGGCGCACGCCGCGGCGCACCAGCTCGGGCAGCACTTCGGCGGCATTGGCGCACAGCGCGATCGAGATGGCCTTGCCTTGCGAGGTATAGCGGTCGATGCGGGCCAGCGCGTCGTCCAGGTCGGTGGCCTGCTCGTCGACATAGCGGGTCTTCAGGCGGAAGTCGATGCGGCTCTGCTGGCATTCGATGTTCAGCGAGCAGGCGCCGGCCAGCGTCGCGGCCAGCGGCTGCGCGCCGCCCATGCCGCCCAGGCCGGCGGTCAGCACCCAGCGGCCCTTCAGGTTGCCGCCGAAGTGCTGGCGGCCGGCCTCGACGAAGGTTTCATAGGTGCCCTGCACGATGCCCTGGCTGCCGATATAGATCCAGCTGCCGGCGGTCATCTGGCCGTACATGGCCAGGCCCTTGGCGTCGAGTTCGTTGAAGTGTTCCCAGTTGGCCCAGTGCGGCACCAGGTTGGAGTTGGCGATTAGCACGCGGGGGGCGTCGCGGTGGGTCTGGAACACGCCGACGGGTTTGCCGGACTGGACCAGCAGGGTCTGGTTGTCTTCCAGGCGGGTGAGGGCTTCGACGATGCGGTCGTAGCATTCCCAGTTGCGGGCGGCGCGGCCGATGCCGCCGTAGACGACGAGTTCCTTCGGGTTTTCTGCGACCTCGGGGTCGAGGTTGTTCATCAACATGCGCAGCGGGGCTTCCGTGAGCCAGCTCTTGGCCGTCAGCGTGGTGCCGCGGGGGGCGCGGATTTCGGTGTCGCGGAAACGCGTGGTGGTGGTGGTCTTGGTCACGGGAACTCCTTCGGTCGTGCTGGTCTGGAACGCTCGCTTTTTCGGGCGACGCATAGGCATGTATATTCCTGTATATACAAGTACGTATGAATCGGGGTAATCCCGTAGAGCGACCAGCGTCAGCGCGGCGCTTTAATCACAAATGATGTTGGAGTCCCTTGTGCCCTGGCGGGCGGCCAGTTCCGGGCCTAGGACGTGAACCGGCCTTCCAGGCGATGCAGCGAGCCGGGATGCACCAGCCGCACCGACGTCACCACCCGGCCCGCGGACCAGGTGCGGCGCCGGATCAGCAGGCACGGCTCGCCCCGCTGGATGGCCAGCAGCTCGCACTCTTCCGGCAGCGCCAGCACTGCCTCGACCACATGCTCGCCTTCGGTCAGCGGCGCGATGCGGGACAGGTATTGGTAGGGGGTTTCGCTGGTGAAGTCCTGCGCCAGGTAGTCCGGCGCCACCGCGGCATTGACATAGCGGTCCTCCAGCTGGATCGCCACGTCGTCCTCGTAATGCACGATCACGGAATGGAAGACCCGCTCCTCCAGCGCTACCTCCAGTGCCGCGGCCTGTGCCGGGCCGGCGCGTTCCGCCTCCAGGCTGATGACCTGCGCGTGATGCCGGTGTCCGCGTGAAGCGATGTCTTCGGCAATATTGTTGACCGCATACAGCGCGGTCCGCCGCTTGGGTTCGGCGACGAAGGTGCCGACGCCCTGCAGCCGCACCAGCATGCCTTCCGCGGTCAGCTCGCGCAGCGCGCGATGCACGGTCATGCGGCTCACGCCCAGGGACTCGACCAGTTCGTTCTCGGACGGCACGCGGTGATGCGCCGGCCAGCTGCCGTCAGCGATCCTGCTGCTGATGTGCTGCTTGACGCGCGCATAGAGCGGCGCCGGCATAGAGTCGGACACGAGCGACAACGGGTTCCCCTTGGGTGCGGCCATGCGGCCATGCGACAGGCGCCGAATTTATCATGGCCCGGCACCCTGGCTACGATGCCTGCGTGTCGCGCTGCTGGCATCCGGCCAGGAACACGTCCAGCGCCACCGGCCGCCCGATCACATACCCCTGCGCATAGTCCACCCCGATCGCGCGCAGCGCATCGAGGGTGCGTTCATCCTCCACCCACTCCGCCACCGTGCGCACCCCCAGCCGGTGCCCGATGTCGTTGATCGAACTGACGATCTCGCGG
The DNA here is from genome assembly GCF_059419025.1 of Cupriavidus sp. GW821-FHT07C08. Lineage (NCBI taxonomy): Bacteria > Pseudomonadati > Pseudomonadota > Betaproteobacteria > Burkholderiales > Burkholderiaceae > Cupriavidus > Cupriavidus sp. GW821-FHT07C08. The sequence goes on along the minus strand of NZ_JBWKQZ010000024.1, from coordinate 107,857 downwards.
TCGACCGCGTTGTCGGCCAGTTGCCGGATAAAGCTGCCGTCGATCTTCAGGAAGTCCACCGGGAACTGCTTCAGGTAGGCGAACGACGACAGGCCCGAGCCAAAGTCGTCCAGCGACACGGTGCAGCCGGCGCGCCGCATCTCCGCCACCAGCCGGTTGGCCGCGGCCATGTTGTTGATCAGCGCGGTTTCCGTGATCTCCAGCCGGATACGGCTGGCTGGCAGCGCGCTGGCCTCCAGCTCGGCATGCAGGAAGGGCAGCAGGAAGGGCTCGCCGAGCGAGTTGGCGGACAGGTTGATCGATACCGACAGCCCGGCTACGGCGCCCAGGCGTTCGCCGTAGCCGCGCAGCACGTTGCGGATGACCCAGCGGTCGACATGGCCCATCAGGTCGTAGCGCTCGGCGGCGGGAATGAAGGCGCCGGGCATGATCAGCTCGCCGTGCTCGTCGACCATGCGCACCAGGATCTCGATATGGCGGTGTTCGGCGCCGTCTTCGTTCTGCTCGGGCTGCAGTGCGCGGATCTCCTGCGCGAACAGGCGGAAGCGGTTGGCTTCGAGCGCCGAATGAATGCCGGCGGCAACTTCCAGCTCGCGATGGTGGCGGCGGGCGTCGCTCTCGTCGCGGCGGTAGACCGAGACGCGGCTGCGGCCGGCGGCCTTGGCGGCGTAGCAGGCCACGTCGGCGCGGCTCATCAGTTCGCTGACCGGGGGCACGTCCAGGTCGATGGCGGCAATGCCGATGCTGGCGCCCACGTCGTACACGCGTCCTTCCCACGGGAAGCGGCGGCCGCGGATGGCGTCGATCACGCCCTGGCAGACCTGCTCGGCCTGGTCGACGGTGCAGTCCTTTAGCAGCAGCGCGAACTCGTCGCCGCCCAGGCGCGCCAGCACGTCATCGGGGCGCACGTGGTTGCGGATCATGTAGCCCAGTTCGCGCAGCAGCACGTCGCCGGCGCCGTGGCCGGCGGTGTCGTTGACGATCTTGAAGCGGTCCAGGTCGATAAAGCACAGCGCGGCGCGGTGGCCATGCAGCCGCGCCGCGTCGCAGGCTTCGCGCAGGCGTTTCTCGAACCAGGTGCGGTTGGGCAGGCCCGTGAGCGCATCGTGCATGGCCGAACGCGCCAACTCGCGCTGCAGCGCGCGCGCGGTGGTGATGTCCTGGAACACCAGCACCGCGCCCAGCACCTCGCCGCGCGCGGTCAGCACGGGCGCGGCCGAGTCCTGCACGTCGTGGCGCTCGCCGGTCAGGCTCTGCAGCACGGCGCCGACCTGCAGGTAGGCGGGCGCGAGCGTGCGCAGGCAGGCTTCGACCGGGCTGGAGATGGGGTCGCCGGTGGCTTCGTCGACGATGCGGAAGACCCGCTCCAGCGGGAGGCCGTTGGCGCTGGCCATGGTCCAGCCGGTCAGCTGTTCGGCAATCGGGTTCATGAAGGTCACGCGCATGGCCGCATCGGTGCAGATCACCGCATCGCCGATCGAACGCAGCGTGATGTGCAGGCGTTCCTTCTCTTCGAACAGCGCCTCGGTCAGGCGCCGCTGCTCAGTGATGTCCCAGTTGGTGCCGACCAGGGCCTGCGCGGTGCCATCGTCGGTGCGCGTGACCATGGCCATCGCGCGCACGTGGCGCACATTGCCGTCGGGACGCGCGATGCGGTATTCGGTATCGAACCGCGCCTCGCCGCGGATGGCCTGGCGCATCTCGCCGCTGACGCGGCTGACGTCGTCCGGATGCAGCATCGCGATCCATTGCTCCACCACTGGCGTGCCGCCCGCGGGGTCGGTGCCGTGCAGCGCGTGCATGCGCGCATCCCAGGTGATGCCGGCGCTGGTGAAGTCCCACTCCCAGATGCCCACGCCGCCGGCTTCAGCCGCCAGCTGGATGCGGCGCGACAGCCGTTCCAGCTCTTGCTGCGCCAGCTTGCGCGCGTGGACGTCTTCCACCTGGGTGATGAAGTGCTGCTCGCCGGTTTGTTCGTCGCGCACCAGCGATACTGCCAGCAGGACCCAGCGGTAATGGCCGTCCTTGTGGCGGTAGCGCTTCTCCAGGCGGTAGGACTCGATCTTGCCGGACAGCAGGTTGTCGACCTGGAGCAGGTCGCCGGTCAGGTCGTCGGGGTGGGTCAGCTGCTGGTAGCTCAGCTCGCGCAGCTCGGCCGCGCTGTAGCCCAGCAGCTCGGTCATGGCACGGTTGACGGTCTGCCAGCGACCCTCCATGCCGACCAGCGCCATGCCGATGGCCGAATGCTCCATGGCCTGGCGAAAGCGCTTGTCGCTGCTGCGCAGGCTGGCGCGGCCGTGCCGGTTCTGCTCGGTCAGGTAGGCAATGCAGACCGGGAACACCATGATCACCGCCGCCGACAGCGGCACCGCTTCATGGCGGTGCGCGAGCAGCATCAGCGCCTGCAGGCAGAGCGTGGCAACCAGCGTCAGCAGCGCGGTGGCAAACGGATTGCCGGCCAGCGCCACCAGCACCAGCGGCAACGACATCGCGGCAAACGGGTCATGGCCCTGCCACTGCGCGACGGCGCCGATGGCCAGGCACAGCGCCAGCGCGGCCGCCTGCGGCGCCAGCAGCGGCCGCGCGATGGCAGCGCGCACACGCATCGCCGTCATCGACAACATCATCGGCAGCAACAGCGCCATGCCGAGCGCGTCGGCCTGCCACCAGGTCCACCAGACCGAGGCGAAGCTGGTGCCATGGATTGCGGCGATGGCCATGGCGCCGGCAGTGGCCCCCAGTGCCGGCGCCAGGATGCCGCCCACCGCCAGCATCACCGCGAACGCGGCCAGCGGACCGTGGCGCCCCAGGATGGCATGCCGGTCCAGCAGGCGCAGCAGCCCAAGTGCGAACAGCATCTCGGCCAGGTTGGCGCCGGTCAGCATCAGCGCGGTGGCGACGCTGTCGCCGGCCGCGTAGTTGGCCAGCACGCTGGCGCCCAGCATACCGGCCAGCAGCCATGGCCCTTCCGCGCGCGGCCGGTGCAGCAGCAGGCCCAGGCCGAAGGCGTTGGGCAGCCACACCGCCGCCACGGTACCGGGCAGCCGCGCCAGCCACAGCGCAGCCGCCGCTAGCACGAAATAGCCGGCGCCGGCCAGCAGCAAGGGCAGCCAGCGGCGCTGCGGGGCGGAAGGGCCTGGAGCGGCCTGGTGGCTCGGCGGGGCCGTATCGGGCGTCATGGACGAGAACGATGCAAAAAAGGCGGTGCGTCTGGGTGGGATGGAGGCGGCTTGGCCGGCGCGCCCGGGCGGTACGGCCCCGGATGCGCGGACGGACTGCCGCCCAGCGTAGGGGCAATGTAGCGAGGATAAGGACGCGGCCATCGGCAGGACAGGGGGCAGGTTGGGGGCTTTCTTGCCACTGGTGCTGGGGGCGATTTTTTGGTAGGGAGCGTCAGGCTCGCGCGGGTAACCCAGTTCATAACCTCACGGGTAATCGCGCCGCGGCCCCGCCGCGCCCATCATGCAGCCATGGCCTGACCTCAGGCCCTTTACGGATTCCCAACCAAGACCAGGAGTACGCCATGTCTGCCGCCATCCAAGCCCAAGTCACTGCCGATCCCGCCGCCCTTGCCGACCGCTACCTTGCAGCCTGGAACGAGACCGATGCCGCGCGCCGGCGCGAGCTGGTCGCGCAGGCGTGGACGGAATCGGCAAGCTATGTCGATCCGCTGATGCGCGGCGACGGCCATGCTGGCATTGACGCGATGATCGCCGCGGTGCAGGGGAAATTCCCCGGGTTCCGCTTTACCCGCGTGAGCCCCGTCGATGCGCACGGCGAACACCTGCGCTTTACCTGGGAACTGGGCCCGGCGGGAGAGCCGGCGCTGGTGGTCGGCACCGACTTCGCCACGATTTCCGCCGATGGCCGGCTCGCGCGCATGACCGGCTTCATCGACCGGGCCCCGGCCGGGCTGGCCTGACGGGGGCGCGCGCCGCCGCTATGTGGCCTGCCCCACCGACAGCCCCCCGCCCACTGGCCGCAAGCTGCATCCAGTGCGGCGGACAGGGGAGAGCAAATGGCGCGATTTCTGCGGGTGGCGGCATGGGGGCTGGCCGGCACGGCTGTTGTCGTGGCCGTGGCGGCCTATGCCGCGGTATGGGTTGGCGAGCGCAAGGCGGTGCGCATTGTCGCGGTCAAGGTATCACCCATCGCCATCCGTGAAGACGCCGCCGGCATTGCCCACGGCAAGTACCTGTTCGAATCGCGCGGCTGCATGGAGTGCCACGGTGCCGGCGCCGGCGGCAAGCAGGTGATCGACGATCCCGGCGGCCTGCGCGTGCGCGCGCCGGACCTGACGCAAGCCAATCCGGCCATTGCCGCCTACCAGCCGGTCGACTGGGTACGGAGCATCCGCCATGGCGTGGCGCCCTCGCACCGGCCGCTGCTGATCATGCCCAGCGAGGATTACAACCGCCTGAGCGACGAGGACCTGGGCGCGCTGGTGGGCTACCTGCGCAGCCTGCCGCCGGCGATGGGGGCGCCCGCGGAGATCCGCATGCCATGGCTGGTGCGGGCGTTGTACGGTGTGGGCATCGTGCAGGACGCGGCAGCCAAGATCGACCACAGCTTGCCGGTGCAGCCTGCAATGGTGCCGGCGCCCACGGCCAGGTATGGCGGCTACGTCGCCAATGCCTGCCTGGGGTGTCACGGGCCGGACTTCCGCGGCGGCAAGATCCCGGGCGGGCCGCCCGACTGGCCGCCCGCGGCGGACCTGCGCCCCGTGCCGGGCGGCGCCATGTCGCGCTACGGCCAGGCTTCGGCCTTTATCGCGATGATGCGCAGCGGCAAGCGGCCCGATGGCAGCGCAGTGAGCCGCGTGATGCCGTTCGATTCGTTCGGACGCATGAACGATACCGACCTGACCGCGCTCTATCTGTTCCTGACCGGCATGCCGCAGCGCTGAGCGCGCGCGTCAGCGCCGCGCCAGCCGCCGGCCGGCGGCGATGCCGGGCAGCTCGACCCAGCGGTGCAGCAGCAGGGCCAGCGCCAGCGCCAGGCCGGCATCGATGGCAAAGCGCAGCAGCTGCAGCGCGGTCTGGTCGGGCGCCAGTTCAGGCATCAGGCGCTTGACGCCCTCGATCACCGTGGGGTGCGTCAGGTAGAGCGCATACGACAACTCGCCCAGCCAGACCAGCGCGCGCGGCACGCGCAGCACGCCGGTGTGCTCGGCCGCCACGGCGCCGGCCAGCAGCAGCGCCGCGGGCAGCCCGCGCCCGGCCAGGCTGAAGTCGGGCCCGACCAGCGGCAGCGACAGCGCGAACGCGGCGCAGCCGGTTGCCAGCATGCCCACCGCGATGGCCGGCGTCAGCAGGTGGCGCCAGCGCGCGTAGGCCCACGCCAGCCCGCAGCCCAGCAGGAATTCCAGCACCAGCGGATTGCTGGCCATGGCCAGCCACGGCGTGGCGAACGGGTAGCCCTGCGCGGGATCGGCCGCCAGCGCGCCGAAGCGCCACCACGGCAGCACCAGCGTGGTCAACGCAAAGGCCCCCAGCACCACCAGCAGCGCGCGCCGCCCGGCCAGCAGCAGGCCGAGCGCGAAGGCGGCGTAGAACGCCAGCTCATAGTTGAGTGACCAGCCCACGTACAGCGCCGGATAGCCGTAGTACGGCGCGTGGTCGGTGGCAGTCGGCAGGAAGGCCAGCGACGCCGCGAACACCGCCGGCGTGACCGGATTGAGCAGCAGCGCATGGATGGCCGACATGGTCCAGTACGGCGGCGCCAGCCGGCAGCAGCGCCGGATCATGAAGCTGAGCGGGCGTTCGGGCTGGGGCCGGGCCAGCACCGCGACCCAGGCGATGATGAAGCCGCTGATGACAAAGAACACGTCCACGCCGACATGGCCGCGCTTGATCACGTTGTCGGTCAGCCAGCTGAGCGCCGGCGCATCGGCGCCGCCCAGCGCCAGGCCGGAGTGGTAGACCACCACGAACGCGGCGGCCAGCCCTCGCAGGGCCTGGATGCTGTCGAGCCGTGCCACTGACGGGGACTGGGCCGCCGGCACGCGCGTGGCAGCAGTAGCGTGCGGGACCGGTGCCGCGGAGGCGCCGGGATAAGTGTGATCTGGAATAGTCGATGGCACTGTTTCAGCGACAGGAATCGGAAAGCGAAGGGATTCATGAGGGACAGCCGCCGCATGCCCAAAGTTCGTGCAAAGCCGATCCGGGGGCAGGCTAGTGCGCATGGTGTTCGGCAAGGTGACCGAAATTGCACTATGCTCACTTGTCCTTTGCGCCAGGCTGCGGCGCATGGGCAGTGCCCGCGCGCCGCACGATTGCGCCCGGCGGGGGGGCACTGGAAAGAACCAGCGGGCAACGTACCCAAGGAGTGTCCCCCCATGACCACCCTCAATATCAACGTCAACGGCAAGACCCGTGAAGTCGACGTGGACCCGTCCACGCCGCTGCTGTGGGCACTGCGTGACAACCTTGAAATGACCGGCACCAAGTTCGGCTGCGGCATGGCCGCATGCGGAGCCTGCACCGTGCACGTCAACGGCCAGGCCACGCGCAGCTGCGTGACGCCGGTATCCGCCGCTGCCGGCGCGCGCATCACCACCATCGAAGGCATCGGCACTGACAAGGTCGGGCGCGCGGTGATGGACGCCTGGCTCAAGCACGACGTGGCGCAATGCGGCTACTGCCAGAACGGCCAGGTGATGAGCGCCATCGGCCTGCTGCGCACCAAGCCGCGGCCCACCGACGCCGACATCGACCAGGCCATGGCCGGCAACCTGTGCCGCTGCGGCACGTACCAGCGCATCCGCGCGGCGATCAAAGACGCCGCCCGTGCGCTGGCCTGAGCGGGAGGAATGATTATGCGAATCCGAGGCATCGAGGCACTGGCCGGCGGCCAGGGCGGCAATGATGGCGAAGCGCGTCAGCACAGCGGTATCGCCACGCTGGACCGTCGCAGTTTCCTGAAGCTGACCGGCCTGGCCGGCGGCGGGCTGGCACTGGGCGTGGCGCCGCTGGCGCAGGCGCAGGACGCGGCCAGGCCCAGGACCACAGCGCCGGCGCCGCAGGCGTTCCTGATCATCGCGCCGGACAACACCGTGACCGTGGCCGTGAACCGGCTCGAGTTTGGCCAGGGCGTGCACACCGCGCTGCCGATGGCACTTGCCGAGGAGCTGGACGCCGACTGGCGCAACGTGCGCGCCACGCTGGCACCGGCGGGCGACCCGTACAAGGACCCCGCCTTCGGCATGCAGATGACCGGCGGCTCCACGGCGCTAAACCACTCGTTCGAGCAATACCGTGAACTGGGCGCGCGCGCCCGCGCGATGCTGGTGGCGGCGGCCGCGCAGCAGTGGAAGGTCGATCCGGCCAGCTGCAAGGTGGAGCAGGGCGTCATCACGTCCGGCAGCCATCGCGCCACCTTCGGCGAACTGGCGCCCGCGGCGATGGAGCTGCCCGTGCCGCAGCGGGTCACGCTGAAAGATCCGTCGCAGTTCCGCATCGTCGGCAAGCCTACGCCGCGGCTGGATGCGCGCGGCAAGATGGACGCGACCACGCCGTTCGGCATCGACACGCACCTGAAGGGCATGGTGGTGGCCGTGGTGGCGCGCCCGCCGCGCTTTGGCGGCAAGGTCAAGAGCTTCAGCGCCGACAAGGCGCGCGCGGTGCAGGGCGTGCGCGGCGTGCTGCAGGTGCCGGTCGACCGCGGCGGCAGTGGCGTGGCGGTGATTGCCAGCGGCTACTGGCCGGCCAAGATGGGCCGCGATGCGCTCGAGATCCAGTGGGAAGACGCGGGCTCGAAGGTGTCGTCGCAGGCGCTCTTCGACGAATACGCAAGGCTGGCCGGCCAGCCCGGCACGGTGGCGCGCGCGGGGAGCGGGGATATCGGCTCGGCCATCAACGGTGCCGCGCGCAAGATCGAGGCCGACTTCCGCTTCCCGTACCTGGCGCACGCGCCGATGGAGCCGCTGAACTGCACGCTGCAGCCGGAAGTGGCAGGCGGCAAGGTGCAGTCGGTCAAGGTCTGGGTGGGCTCGCAGTTCCAGACCGTCGACCAGGCCGCGGTGGCGCGCACGCTGGGGCTGGCGCCGGACAAGGTGGTGCTCAACACCATGATGGCCGGCGGCGGCTTCGGCCGGCGCGCGGTGCCGACCTCGGACTACATCGTTGAGGCCGCCAACGTGCTCAAGGCCTGGGTGGCCGCCGGCCACACTGAGCCGCTCAAGGTGGTCTGGAGCCGCGAGGACGATATCCGCGGCGGCTACTACCGCCCGCTGCACCTGCACCGCGCCCGCATCGGGCTGGATGCGCAGGGCAAGGTGGTGGGCTGGCAGCACACCATCGTCGGCCAGTCGATCCTGAAGGGCACGCCGTTCGAGCCCTTCATGGTCAAGAACGGCATCGACGCCACCATGACCGAGGGCATCGTCGAGAACGACTATGACCTGCCGCTGCAGATGTCTGTGCACCATCCGCAGGTGGACGTGCCGGTGCTGTGGTGGCGCTCGGTGGGCAATACGCATACCGCCTTCGTCAAGGAAACCCTGGCTGATGAAATGGCCGCGGCCGCGAAGCAGGACCCGGTGGCATTCCGCCTGGCCCGGCTCGACGAGAAGAAGCACGCGCGCCACCGCGCCGCGCTGCAGCTCGCGGTGGACAAGTCCGGCTATGGCAAGCGCAAGCTGCCCAAGGGCCATGCCTGGGGCGTGGCCGTGCACGAGTCGTTCAACACCGTGGTGGCGTATGTGGTCGACGTCTCGGTGGTGAAGGGCGAGCCGCGCGTGCATCGCGTCACCGCCGGCGTCCATGCCAACCGCGTGGTCAACCCGATGTCGGCCGAGGCGCAGGTCCAGGGCGCGTGCATCTTCGGGCTGGCGATGACGAAGCCGGGGTTTGCCATCGAGATCGAGAACGGCGCCGTGAAGAACAGCAACTTTACGGACTTCCCGCCGCCGCGCATCACCGATGCGCCGGTCGTGGACGTGTTCTTCGTGCCCTCGCAGGAGAACCCCACCGGCCTGGGTGAGCCAGGCGTGCCGCCGATCGCGCCGGCGGTGGCCAACGCGCTGTTCACGCTGACCGGCAAGCGCCAGCGGCAGTTGCCGTTCGTGATGGCGTAGACGGGCCTGGCACGATGACCGGCGGCGGCGCGAGCGCTATGGCGTGCCGCCGCCGGCCATGCGCCATGCCTTGCCGAAGCGTTGCAGGTCGGCCGCCGAGGCATCGGTCACGGCCCAGTAGTCCATGCCGCCTGTCTGCCAGTGCGTGATCTGGTAGCCCTGCCGGGTCAGGGTGCTGTCGAAGTCCGGCGCCGCCTTGCGCGCGCCCGCGCCGCGCAGCACGAACACATCGATTGGATGCTGGTTGCGTCGATAGACCAGCACCGCCACGCGCTGCCCGTGGAGGTAGTCGAGCCGTCCGCCAACGAGCGGAAAGCCCTCTGCCGCCAAGTCATGGACCGGCGGCGCGAAATCCAGCCGCCCGTTGAACCACGGCTTGACCGTGTGCCGATCCGTCGATGCCACGTCGATGGCGTGGTCGGCGATCAGCGCACGCACGTGACTGCTGACCACCTCCCGCGCCATGGCGTCTTGCGGGGAATCCCGCAACATGAACAACGTCAACCCGAACGCCATCGAGGCCGCGGTCAGCGCCGCCAGCCCGGCGTTGACGGCCGGGCGCCAGGCAAACCACTCGATCCAGCGCGGGCGCGATGCCTCACCGCCTGCCGGCATGCGGGCGGCGGGCAGCGCGGCAGCGATCCGCGCGCGCAGGGCGGGACTTGCGCGATGATAAGCAGCGCCTTCCCGTACCGCCGTGCGCAGCGCGCGCAGGCGTCCCAGTTCGGCCGTGCACGCGGCACATTGCGCCAGGTGCTGCTCCAGGCGCAGGCTTTCCGCCGCGCCGAGTTCGTCGTCGGCGCAGGCGGGAAGCAGTTCGCAAACCTCATTGCAGTCCATGACCTGTCTCCCCGGCGGGGTGCGGTGCCGGCGCCAGCGCGCCGGATGGCGGGCAAGCGTGTGCCGGCGCTTGCGCCGTGCCCTGCTGCTGCAGCGCCGTCACCACCGCCGCCAGCATGCGCCGCCCGCGCGCGAGCCGCGACATGACCGTGCCGATGGCGATATCCGCGACACGGGCAATGTCGCGGTAGGGCAGTTCCTCCAGTTCACGCAGCACCAGCACTTCCCGATAGGCCACCGGAAGCTGCTCCAGCGCACGGTGCACCAGACGCACGTCTTCCTGCCGCAGCAACCACTGCTCGGGGCTGTCCTGGCCATCGTGCCAGGCCGGCAGTGGCTGGTTTTCGTGCAAGTCGTCATAGCTGCACACCTCGCCGGCCGATTTGCGCTTCTGGCAGGTGGTGAACCACGTATTGCGCACGATGGCGAGCAGCCACGGCCGCGGCTGCTCGCCGTGGAAACTGGCAAAGAGCCGGTAAGCGCGCAGGAAGGCTTCCTGGACCACGTCGTCGGCCTCGCTGGCGCTGCCCGACAACCAGCGCGCGAGGTTGTAGGCGGCGTCCAGTTGCGGGAGCACCAGCTCATCGAAGCGGCGGCGTTCGTCGGATGCGTGATCCATGCGTGCCTTAGTCGGTTTGTGCGCCGGCGCCGCTGGCGCACGTCCTGTGTATACCGGCATTCCATGCAGTCTATTCCCGCTGCGCGCGGATTTTCTGCCGTTTCGCATTGCCGGGAATAAAGCATCCCGCAAGCCGGTATGACAGGCACATCCCTGCAACCAGACGGAGGCACCATGGACACACTGAAGCGACGCGATTTCCTGAGGCTGGCAGGCGCCGCCGGCGGCGCGGTGTTTGCCTCCGGGCTGCCGGGCTGGGCCTTCGGGCGCGATGAGGACTTCTATTTTGTGCAGCTGTCGGACGCACACTGGGGCTTCCAGGGGCCGGCCAATCCCGATGCGCGCGGCACGCTGCCCAAGGCCGTCGCCGCCGTCAATGCGCTGCGGCAGCCGCCCGACTTCATCATGTTCACCGGTGATCTCACCCACACCACCGACGATCCGCAGGAGCGCCGCCGGCGCCTGCGCGAGTTCCAGTCCGTCATTGCCGGCCTGGGCGTCAGGACGATCCACCTGATGCCGGGCGAGCACGACGCCAGCCTCGATGCGGGCGCGGCTTACCAGGAGCTGTTCGGGCCGACGCACTACACCTTCAATCACAAAGGCGTGCATTTTGTCGTGCTCGACAACGTGTCCGATCCAGCGGGGCGGGTCGGGGATGCGCAGCGCGCATGGCTGGCCGCGGACCTCGCGCGGCAACCGAAGGGCGCGCGCATCGTGGTGTTCACGCACCGCCCGCTGTTCGACCTGTATCCGCAATGGGACTGGGCCACGCGCGACGGCGCGCAGGTGATCGACACCCTGATGCCCTATCCGAACGTGACAGTGTTCTACGGCCACATCCACCAGGAGCATCACCACACGACGGGCCACATTGCGCATCACGCGGCACGCTCGCTGATGTTCCCGCTGCCGCCGCCGGGCTCGCAGCCGCAGCGCCTGCCGGTGCCGTGGGATGCCGCGCAGCCCTATCGCGGGCTGGGCTGGCGCGAGGTCGAAGCGAAAGCGGCGCCCGGCGCGTTCGCGCTGGCCGAGCAGCCGATCTCGACCTGACCGGAGCCGGCCATGAGAATGTCATCGATAGTCGGGCGGCGCACGGTGCTGGCCTGGATGCTTGGCCTCGGGGCGGCCGTGCTGGCCGGCACCGGCCGGGGCGATGCGGCGGCGCCGCGCGTCATTCGCGTCCACGCGCGCAAGTTCGTCTTTACCCCGAATCACATCCCGCTGCGTGCCGGCGAGTCGGTCGTGTTCGAACTGACGGCACAGGACGTGATCATGGGCTTCAGCGTGCCTGATTTCGGCGTGCGTGCCGACGTGCCGCCAGGCGCGACCGTGCGTTTGCCGGCAACGGCGCGCGGCAGCGGCAACTACGGCTTCCTGTGCGACATCTTCTGCGGATCGGGGCACGAGACCATGAACGGCGTGATCGAGGTCATGTAGGCGCCGCCCGCCGGATCCCTGGCGGGCCCGCGGGCGTGACGGCTGGTGTTGTAATCGCGCAGCCCGTGGGCAGCCCTATTGCCTTTGCCCTGCGAGCCGCGTAGAACGTTGGAAAACGGCGCCCGGAGAGGGCCGGCAGCCGCTCGTGGTGGGCGGCGCAGCACAACGCCAGAGGATCGAGGTGTGGCCATGGAGACCCAAGAGAGCGCGCTGACGCTTGCCCTGATGACCGAACCCGCGCGGGCCAGGATCTGCCGCGCGCTGCTGGAAGCCGGCGAGGACGGGCTGCCCGCCGCCGCTCTGGCGCAACTGGCGGGGCTGAGCCTGCCGCGTGCCGCACACATGTTCCAGGAACTGCTGCAGGCGGAAGTGGTGTCGCTGTCCATCCGCGAGCGCCAGGTCTGCTATGTGCTCAAGGCCCGGCGCGCGGTGCGCGATGCGCTGGGCTATATCGACAGCAGCGGCCTGGCCGACTGATCCTTGCTGCGTGGCCGGGCGCAGGTTGGCGCGGCCCGGTTCCACCGCGGCAACAGGCTACTTCCGGACTTCCTTCAGTGCCCGCTCACGCGCGGCTTCCCTGTCCTCCATGAGCCGGTAGGCCGCGTAGTACTTGAAGATGTTGCGCACATAAGTGGTGGTTTCGATGCCGATCTTCTCCGCCACTACGATCTCGACATTGTTGAACCACTTGTCGGGGTCCAGCCCGCGCGCCGCAGCCTCCTTGCGCATCTTGGCGATATTGCCCGGCCCGGCGTTGTAGCTGGCGAAGGCGAACAGCGGCCGGTTCGATTCCGAGAAGTGCGCGTCGGGGAAGTACTTGGTCATCAGCCGGTCCATGTACTTGGCGCCGGCGTGGATGTTGGACTCGACCATCTTGATATTGCCCACGTTCAGTTCCTTGCCGGTGGCGGGCATGATCTGCATGATGCCGACGGCGCCCACACGGCTGCGCGCCTGCTGGTTGAGCTGCGACTCCTGGAAGCCCTGTGCCGCCAGCATCAGCGGGTCGAAGCCATAGTCCTTGCCGTACTTCTCGAAGAAGGCAACGGTCTGCTGGAAGCGCTTGTACTCGGCGTCCTCAGTGTTGTTCTTGATCTGCTTGACCCGGCGCATGGATTGCTTGATCAGGTATTCCGCCACGCCGTGCTTCTTGACGTGGTTGACATAGAAGTCGTCGATCACCTGCCGCAACTGCGGGCTGTCCTTGCGGAAGGCCCAGCCGACATAGCCGCCTTCGCGCACCGCCAGGTCCTGGCGCACCTTGACGTCAGGCAGGATCTGCGCCCACATTGCGGCCTTCCAGTCGTCGACCACGATGATCTTCAACAGGCCCGCATTCAGCATCTCGAGCACGTCCTCGTCTTCAAGGGCATCGGGCAGCAGCACCAGCTGCATCGGCGCCTTGCCGGACTGGCGCAGGCGGTTGTTCAGTGCAGTCAGGCTGTCGTAGTAGCTGCTCGCGCGGCGCACGTGGACGGTCTTGCCCGCCAGGTCGTCCAGGCTCTTCAGCGCCGGCGACTTGGGGCCGGTCACGATCAGCTCGCGCACTGGCTTGCGGTCGCGCGGCGCGGCAAAGTCGACCATCTTCAGCCGTGCCTCGGTCTCGGTCAGGTTGCCGGCGGCGATATCGCCCAGGCCCGCCGCCAGGTCGGGCAGCAGGCGGTCGCGCGTGGTGGGGATGATGATGATGGTGAGCGGGCGCTTGCCAAGTCGACTGGCGTAGGTCTTGTTCAGGTAGCGCTCGAATTCCCGCACCAGTTCCGCGGTAATTCCGCGCTCGTGGCCCTTATCGCTGAAGTAGAGGGTGCGGCTGTAAGGCACCAGCACGCGGATGACGCGGCTGTTGACCATCACGTCGAAGTCGCCTGTGCGCGGCTTGTTGGCCAGGTTCAGTCCGCGCGGCTTCGCGGGCGCTGCCGTGCCGGGCGCGGCTTTCGCAGCCGGCGCCGCCGCGGGTGCCGACGCCGGCGCCGGCTTCTGCTGCGCTACGGCAAACGTGCTCCCCAGGCTGAACGCGGCCATCAGGCCTGACAGGAGCAGGCCCGTAAACCAGTGGTGCGGGCGGAGAGCGGGCATGGCGCAGATGGCGAGCCGGGCGAAAAAGCGCGCGACTTGCTCTTATCGAGTCTAGGCGCGATCCGGCTTGTTACAAGCCGCCAGCCCCCGATGTTCCCGCGGGCGAAAGGAGGGAAGACGACAGGCAAAAAAAGAAGGTGGCCGGCTGATCCTGGCCACCTCGTTCTGCGCCGGCTGGCGCTATTGCTTAGGCGCGGCCATCTGGTCCTTGGCCACTGCGTCCGCAGCCTTGTTCTCGACCTTGCGCTCCTGCTTGGCAGCGCCGACGTCCTGCTTGTACTCGCCCTTGGCCGCCTTCTTCTTGGCCTTGTACTCGGCCGAGGCCTTCTGGCGCGCCTCACGGCGCTCGACCAGTGGATCCTTGGGTGGTTGAACCTGGGTCATGCCAGGCGATGCGCTTTGGGAGCCTGCCGCGGCGGCAGGGACGGCTGGGGTTGCCGGGGTGGCCGGCATGCCCTGGGCGGCCGGAGTTGCCGGAGTTGCCGGCGTGGCCGGGCTGGCCGGTGTCTGGGCAATCGCCGTGGCGCAAGTGAGGCCTGCCAGTCCTGCGGCAATCGCGCCGACGATCTTGGGAAGGCGAGCGGGCTGTTTCAGATCCATGGAGAACCTCCGGAGTCGTTGTCCGAGACGCCGGCGACGGATGCGCCGGCGCGGCGTAGGCCGCACATCCCTGCCGAAGCGGGAATGCAACGGTGCCCTCAGTCTAGGCGGCGAGGCGGTGTTGCGCTGTCGGGCAAGCGCCGAAGCGGGGCCGGAATACCTCCTACAAGCGCGCCGTGGCGAATGTCTTGTCTGCAAGGTAGTGGTCGACCGCAAGATCCATGCTTTGGAACAAGCGCTCGCGCCCGAGTGTGTCCCCAAGGGACGACCGCCGAACCATCTCCAGCACATTGGGATTCAGTTCCGCCAGCCAGAGCATCACGCCGCCTTCGCGCATCTTCTTTTCGGCTTCCGTCAGCATCCGCAGCGCCGTGTACTCGAGGTCAAAGACGCCGGCAAGGTCGAGCACCACCACCCGGGGATTCGCTGCAGCAATGATGGGCCGCATCTTGTGCCCGATGTGTCTCGCATTGGCGAAGTAAACTCGGCCCTCCGGCCTCAGCATCACCATGCCGGGATAGGTCACGTCGGCGGGATGCTCGGCGGACTGCGGCCGGAATACATTGGTGCCGGGCTTGCGTGCCAGGACATAGACTGGCGGATCGGAAGTCTGGTAGGCCAGCGCCAGCAGCGAAACAATGATGGCGGCGGCAATGCCGTTCAATGTCCCTAGCAGCACGACGCCGGCAAAGGCTACCGCTGCCCAGATGAACTCCGTGCGCCGGATGCCGAGGATGGCGCGAAACTCCGCCGGCTGGATCAGTCCCACCGAATAGGCGATGACCACTGCCGCCAGCGCGGCCTCCGGCATCAGGCCGATCAGCGGTGCCAGCACCAGCATCGCGCCCAGCGCGACGACCGCAGTGACCAGTCCCGCCAGCTGCGATCTGGCGCCGCAGCGGCGGTTCACCGCGGTCTGCGTGGTCCCGCCGCCGGCGGCCATCGCGCCGAGGAATGCGCCACCCAGGCAGGCGAACCCGGTGGCCAGCAGCTCGCGGTTCGGGTCCGGCGCGGGTTCGCCGCTCTGCACGAAGGCGCGTCCGGCTGCGATGGTTTCCGTAAAGCTCATCAGGGCAATGCCCATGGCCGGCACCAGGAGCTGCATGACCAGATCGGGATCCGGCAGCGTGAGGGGCGGCAGTCCAGTCGGGACATGGCCAACGGTTTCGACGCCATGAGACTGCAACCCGAGCAGGCTGACTGCCGCGATCCCGATCGCCACCGCGATCAGCGGGGCCGGCGCGCGCGGCGCCAGGCGTTCCATGCCGATCAGCAGCGCCAGGACCGTGACCCCAACGGCCATGGTTGCCAGCGAAGCGTGGGGAACGCCCTGGACCATGGCTGCGAGGTTGTGGAAAAACGCGCCCTTCTGGAAATGGATGCCGAGCAGCTTCGGCAACTGGTCCACCACGATCACCAGCCCGATCCCGGCCTTGAAGCCGACCAGGACGGGCTCGGAGATGAAATCGGCAACAAAGCCCAGGCGCAGCAAGCGCGCGGCGACCAGGATGATGCCCACCAGGCAGGTGAGCGTGGCCGAAGCCGTCAGCAAGCTCGCGGTACCGCCTGCCGCCGTCGTATCGCTAAGCGCGGCTGCTGCCAGGATCGCCAGCGTGGTCGTGGTGCTGACGCTGAGCGGGCGCGAGGTTCCCAGCATGGCGTAGATCAGCATCGGCGCGAATACCGTATAGAGTCCGACCTCGACCGGCAGGCCCGCGATGGTGGCGTAGGCGAGAGCCTTCGGGATGACGACTGCCGCAACGGTCAGCCCGGCCATGACATCGGGCTTCAGCCAGTCGCGGTGGTAGTGACGCAGCCACTCGGGCCACGGCAATGCAAGCACGCCGGCCGAGTTGCGCAAGGTGCGGCAGGGATCGCCACCGGCGCGGTTGCGGCGACGGGAGTGGGATTCCACGTTCATGGAGGGTGATCCGGGCGGCGGGCTTGATGTTTGTCGTTGTCGTGCGGCGACCCATGTACAGTTTGGTCGAAATTACACGGAGCGGCAAATGCGCATTAAGTGGCTAAAGCTCCTCTTTCAGTGGCTCTCCAAGGCCATCTCCCACGAGAGTTTCACGTCCAAGGGAAAACCCGTATCAAGTCCCTGTCTTGAAATGGCCATACCCCGTCCCTATAATTAGCACTCGCCGGGGGTGAGTGCTAACAGCATGAAAGCGCCCCTTGCGGCACCTGAACATTTCAGACGGCCGTCGCCTCGGTAGCCGGCCGATTTGTGATTAAAAACTCACTTTGCATCTAGGAGTCCGTATGAATCTGCGTCCTTTGCACGACCGCGTGATCGTGAAGCGTCTGGACAACGAAACCAAGACCGCGTCCGGTATCGTGATTCCCGACAACGCTGCCGAGAAGCCCGATCAAGGCGAAGTACTGGCAATCGGTCCTGGCAAGAAGGATGACAAGGGCAACAACATCGCCCTCGACGTCAAGGTCGGCGACCGCGTGCTGTTCGGCAAGTACGCCGGCCAGGCCGTGAAGGTGGAAGGCCAGGAACTGCTGGTCATGCGCGAAGAAGACATCATGGCCGTGGTGAACAAGTAATTCACCGACTGACCGCCACCCGTACAGATTTCAGGAGATTCAAGAATGGCAGCTAAAGACGTAGTGTTCGGCGACGCCGCACGTGCCAAGATGGTTGAAGGCGTGAACATCCTCGCCAACGCAGTCAAGGTGACCCTGGGCCCGAAGGGCCGCAATGTGGTGCTGGAGCGCAGCTTCGGCGGCCCGACCGTGACCAAGGACGGCGTGTCCGTGGCCAAGGAAATCGAGCTGAAGGACAAGCTGCAGAACATGGGCGCCCAGATGGTCAAGGAAGTCGCTTCCAAGACCAGCGACAACGCCGGTGACGGTACCACCACCGCAACCGTGCTGGCCCAGTCGATCGTGCGCGAAGGCATGAAGTTCGTTGCCGCCGGCATGAACCCGATGGACCTGAAGCGCGGCATCGACAAGGCTGTTGCCGCCGCCGTGGAAGAGCTGAAGAAGGTCAGCAAGCCCACCACCACCAGCAAGGAAATCGCCCAGGTTGGCGCGATCTCGGCCAACAGCGACACCTCCATCGGTGAGCGCATTGCCGAAGCCATGGACAAGGTCGGCAAGGAAGGCGTGATCACGGTTGAAGACGGCAAGTCGCTGGCCGACGAGCTGGAAGTCGTGGAAGGCATGCAGTTCGACCGCGGCTACCTGTCGCCGTACTTCATCAACAACCCGGAAAAGCAAGTTGTCCAGCTGGACAGCCCGTTCGTGCTGCTGTTCGACAAGAAGGTCTCGAACATCCGCGACCTGCTGCCGGTGCTGGAGCAAGTGGCCAAGGCTGGCCGCCCGCTGCTGATCATCGCTGAAGACGTCGAGGGCGAAGCCCTGGCGACCCTGGTGGTGAACAACATCCGTGGCATCCTGAAGACCGCCGCCGTCAAGGCCCCGGGCTTCGGCGACCGCCGCAAGGCCATGCTGGAAGACATCGCCATCCTGACCGGCGGCACCGTCATCGCTGAAGAAATCGGCCTGACGCTGGAAAAGGCTGGCCTGAACGACCTGGGCCAGGCCAAGCGCATCGAGATCGGCAAGGAAAACACCATCATCATCGACGGCGCCGGCGACGCAGCTGCGATCGAAGGCCGCGTGAAGCAAATCCGCGCCCAGATCGAAGAAGCGACCTCGGACTACGACCGTGAGAAGCTGCAAGAGCGCGTGGCCAAGCTGGCCGGCGGTGTTGCCGTGATCAAGGTTGGCGCTGCCACCGAAGTCGAAATGAAGGAAAAGAAGGCCCGCGTGGAAGACGCCCTGCACGCCACCCGCGCTGCGGTGGAAGAAGGCATCGTCCCCGGCGGTGGTGTGGCCCTGCTGCGTGCCCGCGCTGCGATCTCGGCACTGACCGGCGAAAACGCCGACCAGAACGCCGGTATCAAGATCGTGCTGCGCGCCATGGAAGAGCCGCTGCGCCAGATCGTGCTGAACGCCGGCGAAGAGGCGTCGGTCGTCGTTGCCAAGGTTATCGAAGGCAAGGGCAACTACGGCTACAACGCGGCTTCGGGCGAGTACGGCGACCTGGTGGAAATGGGCGTGCTGGACCCGACCAAGGTTACCCGCACTGCGCTGCAGAACGCCGCTTCGGTGGCTTCGCTGATGCTGACCACGGACTGCGCAGTTGCCGAATCGCCGAAGGACGAGTCGGCTCCGGCAATGCCGGGCGGTATGGGCGGCATGGGCGGCATGGAAGGCATGATGTAAATCATTGCCGACCGACTGCCCTTACGGGCAGGCTGTCTTGGAAAACCCCCGCGGGCTTGTGCCCGCGGGGGTTTTTTCTTTGGGGCGCCGCAGCAGTCTCTCGCTGGAGCCGCCAGGTCAGACCTCGACCACGCAGCACCAGTCGAAATGCTTGTTTTCCAACTCGCCGGTGCGGCGGCTGACGTAGCCGCGGGGGTTGCAGACCACGCGCGAATCATCGATGCAGTAGTCGAAGCTGGTGTGGGTATGGCCGTGGATCCACAGATCCGCCTTTGCTACCAGGTCGGGCCGGCGCGACAGGAAGCCGCCGGAGACCAGGTCGTGCGAGTAGCGCGGGTCCAGGCTGCCCAGGTCAGGGCCGTGGTGCGTGACCACCACGGTCTTGCCATCGTAGGCTTGCGCCAGCTGCGCCGCCAGCCAGGCCGACGCGGCCTGGTGGCGCGCCAGCGCGTCCTGGGGCGTGAAATGGCGCACACGGCCGTCGTCGCCGTGGAGTTCGATCAGGCGATGGTCCAGCATCACCGCCGCGCAAGCCTGCATTGCAGCATCGCGCCGGTCGGTGCCGAACAGGGTGTAGTCAGTCCACCAGGTGGTGCCGATGATGCGTACCCGTCCTTGGGTGCTGTTGAATTCGGCCACTGTGCCATTGAGCACCTGTATGCCTGGGTGCGCCTCGGTGGCTTCGGCCATCAGGCGGTCCACGGTATCGAAGTTGCTTTCGTAGTATTCGTGATTGCCGGGCACATAGACCACCGGCTGGCTGAAGGTGCGCGCGGCCCAGTCGATGCCGTCGCGCCCGTTGGCGATGTCGCCGGCCAGCACCACGACGTCGGCATCGCAGGCGGGCACGGACTCCGGCATGTTGTGCTCGATGTGGAGGTCGCTCAGGATGCGTAGCTTCATGGAGACTCCGGAGGCGCATGGGGCTCGCTGCATGGGCCGCTACGGCGGCGGGCGGTTGCCTGCATTCTTAAGAAGCCAGCCCGTCCGGTCAAGTCCCGCGGATCCCGCCGAAAAGCAAAAAAGCCCGGAACCAGGTCCGGGCAAGTGACTGTCTAGCCGGCATTGCACCGGGAGACAGCCGGGGGAAACGATCGCGGTTTCCCGGAAGTATTACCCTCCTTGTCCGGCCATGGTCGGCAGGAGAACGCGATAGATCTGGATAAAGGCTGGCCCGAGCAGCACCAGCAGCAGCGACGGGAAGATGGTGAAGATCAGCGGGAACAGCAGCTTGAGCGCGATCTTGGCGGCTTGCTCCTCGGCCCGCATGCGGCGCTTGGTGCGCAGCATGTCGGACAGCACGCGCAGGGACTCGCCCAGGCTGGTGCCGAAGCGGTCGGCCTGGATCAGCATGGAGGCGAACTTGTCCACGTCGTCCACGCCGGTGCGCAGCGACAGGTTCGACAGCGCCTTTTCCTTCGAGAAGCCCGAGCGCAGCTCAAGCAGCATCAGCTGGAGCTCATCGGCCAGCACCGGGCAGCGCAGCGCCAGCTCGTCGGCTACGCGCATCAGTGCCGCATCGAGCCCGAGGCCAGCTTCCACGCAGACGGTCAGCAGGTCGATCACGTCCGGGAACTCTTCAAATACCGTACGCTGGCGTTGCGCGACTTTGCGTGCGAGAACGACGTTGGGCAGGTAGTAGCCGATTGCACCAAGTACTGCCAGCAACGCGAACATGATGTTCCGGTCTTGCAACCCCGACTGGCCGGCGGCTGCCAGCAGCCCGATCATCGGCAGGGCGACGGCCAGAGCGGTCTTGGCCGCAAAGTACAGCGGTGCGGCACTGGCATTGCGCCAGCCGGCGTTCATGAAGCGCACGCGCAACTGCGAGCCCTCCCAGCCTTCCTTGGGCAGTGACAGTCGCGATACCGGTTGCGCCCATTGCACCAGCTTTTCGAATAGCGCATTCTGCTTGCCAGGATCAGCTCCAAGCTGGCCCGCCTGGCCTGCAATCTGCTCCGCCCGCCCGCGCAGGCGGTTGGGCGAGAACACGTAGAGCACCCCGAACACCGTGCCGAACGCCGCCACGAAGATCAGCGCGAGCACGACAAACTGGTCTTCCTGAAACCCCTGGATAATGCCTTGCATGATGGACTCCCGTCAGGATGGCTGTCCAAGCCCTGCTTCTTCGAGCACTGCATGTACGTGCGGTACTGCGTGCAGCACCTTCACACCCGGATCCGGATGATCTTGCGCATCCACAGTACGCCGAAGGTCATCGATACCACTGCGCCGCCGATCATGCGCAAGCCGAGCGGGTCCTCCCACAGCACGTTCATGAAGCCCGGATTGACCACCAGGATCAGTCCGGCAGTGCAGAAGGGCAGCAGGCCCAGCACCCACGCGGACAGCTTGCCTTCCGCCGACAGCACCCGGATCTTGTCGAACAGCTTCAGCCGTTCGCGCACCATCGTGCCGATGGTGTCGAGGATCTCCGCCAGGTTGCCGCCGCTTTCACGCTGGATCAGCACCGCGATGACGAAATAGCGCAGGTCGCCCACCGGCACCCGGATGGCAAGGTTGGTCATGGCCTCGTCCAGCGCCACGCCGTAATTGATTTCCTCGAAGGTGGTGCGGAACTCCGGCCCGATCGGGGCCTTCATTTCCTGCCCGACCATGCCGAGCGCGCCACTGAACGAGTGCCCGGCGCGCAGGGCACGGCTGATCATGTCGACGGCATCAGCCAGCTGTGCCTCCATCTGCTTGATCCGCTTGCCGCGCAGGCGCATCACATGAAGCACCGGCAGCATGGCGGCCAGCGCCGCGCCGGCGAGCACCAGCGGTACCGGTATCGGCAGCAGCGGAATCAGTGCCACCGTGCACAGCGCCACCATCGCGCAGTAGCCCAGCAGCTGCGCCACCGACCAGGTGCTGCCGGATTGCTCCAGCCACCGGTCCAGCCTGCCCACGCGAGGCACGCTCATCAGCCACTTCTGCAAGCGCGGCGAGCCCGCCAGCATGCGCTTCTTCAGGATCGACAGCTGTTCCGCGCTGACGTGTCCGCCTGCCGACAGCGCCCGCAGCCGCGCCTCGATGCGCCTGGCCGCGGGACCATGGGCGTTGCTCCACCACAGGTAGATGCCCTCGACGCAGAGCACCACGGCCACGAACAGCAGGATGCCGAAGGCGTAGAAGATCGTGCTCATGTGTAGCTCCCCGGGATTGCTTGTTGTTGTATCGCGCCAGGCGGATCAGACTTCGAAGCGTTTGGCCGGGTCGTAGGTCTCGTCCGGCAGCCCCACGCCGAACACGCGCAGCCGCTCGGCGAACTTGGGATACACCCCGGTCGCCCGGAAATTGCCGCGGACCGTGCCATCCTTGTCCACGCCCGTGCGCTGGAAGGTGAAGATCTCCTGCATGTTGATGATGTCGCCCTCCATGCCGGTGATCTCCTGGATGCTGATGATCTTGCGCCGGCCGTCGGTCATGCGCGCCGCCTGCACGATCACCGTGATGGCCGAGGCGATCTGCTGGCGCATGGCCTTGGCCGGCATGGTCAGGCCGGCCATGCTGACCATGTTCTCCAGGCGCGTCAGCGCGTCGCGCGGGGTGTTGGCGTGGATGGTGGTGAGCGAGCCCTCGTGGCCGGTGTTCATCGCGTTGAGCATGTCCAGCGCCTCGCCGCCGCGCACTTCGCCCAGGATGATGCGGTCGGGGCGCATGCGCAGCGCGTTGCGCACCAGGGCGCGCTGGGTGATCTCGCCCTTGCCTTCGATATTGGGCGGGCGCGTTTCCAGCCGCAGCACATGGGGCTGGCGCAGCTGCAGTTCGGCCGCATCCTCGATGGTGACCACGCGCTCGTCTTCCGGGATAAAGCCCGACAGGATGTTCAGCAGCGTGGTCTTGCCGCTGCCGGTGCCGCCCGACACCAGCACGTTGACCTTGGCCTGCGAGAGCGCCTGCAACAGCTGCGCCATCGGCGGCGTCAGGCTGCGCAGGTTCACCAGGTCGGACACCTGCAGCGGATTCACGGAAAAGCGGCGGATCGACAGCAGCGGTCCGTCGATGGCAGAGGGCGGGATGATGGCGTTGACGCGCGAGCCGTCGGGCAGGCGTGCGTCCACCATCGGGCTGGTCTCGTCGATGCGGCGCCCCACGCGCGACACGATCTTCTCGATCACCTTCATCAGGTGTGCGTCGTCGTAGAACACCACGTCGGTCAGTTCCAGCTTGCCGCGCCGCTCCACATAGGTCTGGCGTGCGGTGTTGACCAGGATGTCCGACACGGTCGGGTCCTGCAGCAGGGGCTCGAGCGGGCCGAAGCCGAACATCTCGTCGTAGATTTCCACCGTCAGCTGGCGCCGCTCGTTGTCGTTGAGCAGCACCTTCTGTTCGTCGACGATCAGGTTGACCAGCGCGGCGATCTCCTGCCGCACCTGCTCCTGCGGATAGCGCGCCAGCCGCTCCAGCTCCACGCGGTCCAGCACGGTCTCGTGCACGTCGCGCTTGAGCTGGTGGTAGCCGCCCGACGCGGAGGCTGCCGAGGTCGCAAACTGGATTGCGGCGTGGCCGTTGGCAGTGAAGGCGGGCCCGGCATTGGCCAGCTGTTCGCGAATGGACATGATGAACTCCTCGTTATCGGCTTCGGTTGGCCGCCAGCCCTGGCTGGCCGTCGTCAGGATATTCAGGTGCTCCGCGCGCGCAGCATCAGCCTGCGCAGCGGTGATACCGCTTCGGCGCGGTTGCGCCGCTCGGCTTCCGGTGTGGTGCACAGCTGCGTGGCCATGGCCTGCAGCGCGCGCGCCATGGCGCTGCGCCGGCTCAGCTTGGCGACTGGCTCGCCGTGGCTGACGGCCTCATCCACGGCGGCGGGGTCGTCGGGCAGGGTAAAGGCGACCTTCATGCCGAAGATCTCCTCCATCGTTGCGCGCGGCATCTCGTTCTTGCGGCCGGTGCGGTTCAGCACCAGGCGGACCTTGTCGGTGGGGTAGTGCAGCGCACGCAGGATATCGAGCAGACGACGGCCCGGCCGCCCGAAAGAGATCGCTGGTTCGGCCACCACGCAGATGCGGTCGCTGTGGTCCAGCATGCCGATCGACAAGGGGTCGATGCTCTGGCCCAGGTCGAAGATCACGAAGTCATAGGCCGGCTGCACCACCGACAGGATCCACTCCAGCTTGTCCTTCTGGATCTGGCTGGCCTTGATGGGATCGGCCGCACCCGCCAGCACGTCGAAGCCGTTGTCCACATGCACCAGGCAGGCTTCCAGGAAGGCGGCATCCATGCGGTCGATCTGGCTGCAGATATCGGGCAGCGTGGAAGGCGGGGTCTTGTCGCTGACGATATAGGTCAGGTCGCCGAAGTGCCGGTTCAGGTCCACCACCAGCACGCGCTTGTCAAGGTGCCGGGCCAGTGCGTCGCCCAGGTTGGCCGCCACGAAGCTGGTGCCCGCGCCGCCCTTGCACGAGATCACCGAAATTACCTGTGCGGTCTCTTGCGCGCGCGGCACGTGGCCGGATTCCACGCGCTTGAGCGCCTCAGCCAGTTGCCCCTTGTCAAGCGGCCACGACAGCACATCGCGGATGCCGGCACGCATGGCCTTGATCAGCACCTCGGAACTGGGCGCCTGCGTGATCAGGATGCAGGGCAGTTCAGGGTGCTGCTGGCGCAGGCTCTCGATGGCCTGCATCTGCGGGGCATTGATGGCAGGCAGTTCCAGGATGAGCAGGTCGGCCATGCGCAGCCGGCTGGCATGGAACGGGAAACGCGCCAGGCCCTCCTGCAGCGTCATGGCCTGGAAGTTGCCGACCACGGTGCTGAGCCGGTTGATCTCGGCCAGCCGCTCGGCGTCTTCGGAAACGATCAGAATTCTGAGCATGGTGTGCTCCTGGTTCATGCGCGCTAGTTGCAGATCGGGCCGCTGGTGGAAGAGTCCAGGCTCTCCCGCGGCAGCGTGGTGGAGAACGAAGGCATCGACACCGTTATCGGAACGACCGGAATAAAGGTCTTGACCGAGACGTTGGCCACGCTGACGGTGACCGAGCGGCAGGAATTGCGCGCGCTGTCGGGGTCGGCGTCGCAGCCGCTTGGTTCATAGGCGACCTGAATATTGGTGGCCTGCAGCAGGGGCATCAGTTTGGTCATCTTGGTCTTGATGGCGGTGTCCGTGGTGTCGCACACCACCGCGATACGTGCGCCCAGCCGGGTGGCCTCACCGGCGGTGTTCCAGTAAAACAGCACGCGGGAGAACTCGGCAATGCCGATCAGCAGCATGAAGAAGATGCTGGCAACCAGGGCGAATTCGACGGCGGTTGCGCCGGCCTGGCGTGAACACGGGCGCATGGCACGGATCGGAGTCATAGCACCTGCCTCATTACCGTTGCGATATCGGAGAACGCCAGGGCTCCCACATTGAGGTAGGACTGCATTGGCGAGTAGGTAAAGCCCGAGATCTTCACCTCAACCAGATTGATGGTGCCTGCCGGCGGGTTTGAACTGTTGCCGCCCTCGTAGATGGCGACGTTGCCAAACTGCTTGCTGCCGCAGCCGCTCGAGTCAACGCGGTCGCAGACGACTACCATTGACGGGCTGAGGCCGTTCACAAGTGCCGCGCCGCCGCAGGTGGTCTTGCCATAGACGGCGATGCATTTGGCCTGATCCACTGGGTAATTCGGCTCGCTGGGCGCATATTGCGACAGGAAGCGTGCCGCATCGCGCGTGGCCTTGGTCAGGGCGTTGTACTGGTAGATGGCGCGCCCGTACTCGGCCACCCCGGTCACCAGCATCAGCAAGGGCACCAGGACCAGTGCGAACTCCACCGCGACCGCCCCGCGCGCCCTGCTCCTGCGCTGCCTGCATTGCCCCATGATTCGCTCCTATTGCACCAGCACCGGCACACGAGGGCCTACACCCGTACTGGACCCGGGCACACCCTGGGTCGCGCACGGACTGGTGGGGTCCTTCGAGTCCCCCAGATATTCGAGACTGGTTGCAGCCTTTGCGCTCTGTTCCTGCATCGGCTCGACCATCAGCATGCAGGCCCAGGAGACCACCGCAGCTTGTTTGGCCGTGGCGAGCTCAGTGCAGTCCACTATCGGCACCTGTACCAGCCTGCGGTCGGCGCCGGCCTGATGCACTGGCTTGGTTGAGGGCGTGCCCTTGGTTTGCAAGCCACTGTTCGCATCCGTCTGGTAGGGATCGTTGGTGCCCCGCTTCTGAATGAAGTCAGCGTAGGCGTTGCCACCGTTTGGCGCATTCCATGTGGTCAGGGTGTAGGCATAACCAGTAAAGTCGGGTGCCCCATCGTTCGGTCCCTTGTAAGAGCCGGTATAGATCCCGAAGCGGGTATTCCACGCTGCGATCAGCGATGCGATGCTGCCTGGCTCGCCCACCTTGGAGCCCACTACCGGCAGGTCGCACTGTCCGCTGCCGGCAAGCAGGTCGGCCAGTTCGGAAGCGCCGCCTCCCGGAGGCGAAAGGTCGGCCCAGCCAAAGCTGCCGGGACCATATGGGTCGCTGCTCGGATCGAGCCTGGACTTGATCCAGTCGCCCGGGTTGTACGCGGTTTTCGGCGGATTCGCCGTTGACGGCGTGCAGACATAGACCGGGATGGCACAGGCGGTCTGCGCGCTGGTGGTGGTGGCGACGGCCATGGCATTGACGGTACTGGCCTTGATATCGATCCCTGGCAGCATGTTGAGCATCTGGATGAACCAGTGGGCGATATCCTTGCGCTCGGCGGTGCATTTCACGTACTTCACTTTGTCGAGCGAGAACGGAATGTTGTTCTTGGTGTAGAAGGTGGTGCCAGATGTATCGCTATATGAGACGTTGAGGTTCTCGACCATTTCCACTGGCTTGCCCTGGAACAGGGCAGCGTTGCTCGTGCCGGTGGCCAGGCCGGCCGCCTCGGACACGAGCAGCGGCGTGGCCCCGGTGACATCGCGCGCGGCAGCCAGCGCGCAGGCATCGACGCTATTCTGCAGCTCGCTCTTGGTGACATAGAGCTTGCCCAGATCGAGCGCCAGCCCGACAAAGCCGATCAGCACCGCCAGCGACAGTCCCACGATGATGGCAACCGCGCCACGCTGGCGCGCGCGCCGCGTCAGCCTGGATCGTGTGAAGCCCGATGTAGACATGATGGTCTCCCGCGGTTCTGGTGCTCAGCGGCCGTTGCCACCCATGCCCACGCCGCCATAGCCGCCGGCGCCGAAGTCGATCGTCATGGAGGGTGCGCCGCCTTGCTGGCTCCCTGACAGCGAACGGTCGAAGTTCTTCATCGCTGCCACAGCCGTCTTGCCATCGGTACCGGTGACAGTAGGTAGCCCGGCAGGCGCGTCGGGATTGATGATCTGCAGCTGCGTGACGGTGGCCAGCGCCACGCCGCGCTGGCCGTCCCACACCGGCGTCGAGGTCATGCAGGCCGATAGTCCCAGGCAGGCCAGGCTGCCGAGCACCAGGACGGCGGCGCCGCGCGAAAGCTTCAGTGTCTTGTTCATGGTCGTTCTCCGGTTCTGCTGGTGGCGCGGCGGATCAGTTGCCGCCCGATGCGGTGCGGCCGGCCGTAGCCGCGGCTCTGGCCTGGGCCAGGCGGGCGGCGGTGGCTTCGATGCGGGCGATGCGCGCGGTGGTGTCCTCGGCCGGCGGCGCGGCCGCCGTGTTGCGGGCGGGCGCCGGGGCTGGCAGGGCAGGGCGCTTGCTGGCGCCGGCAACTGGTTCTCGCGTACCCGGCGCAGGCTCATCCAGCGGTTTGCCATTCGGCACGGCCGAGACCGAGGTGTTGGGCGTGCCCTCGCTGCGCGGTGCCGTGGGCGGCGTGGCGGGCGCCGCGGCCGGTGCGGCGGGCTGCGACGGTGCCGGCGCGGGTTGCGGCACACGCTTGCCGTCGCCTTCCATATTGCCCATGAAGTACAGCGACAACGGGTTGGGCGTGGAGAAGCTGTCGGTCGGCAGCGGGTAGTTGTTGTTCTGCATCGGCTTGACCAGGCGCGGCGTGATGATGAATACCAGTTCGGTCAGGTCCTGCTGGTACTGCGTGCTGCGGAACAGCGTGCCCAGCACCGGCACCTCGCCGGCACCCGGCACCGCCTTGAGCGAGCCGCGCGCGCTGTCCGTCAGCAGGCCGCCAATGGCAAAGCTCTCGCCGTCGCGCATCTGCACGGTGGTGGAGGCGCGGCGAGTGGTGATCACCGGCAGCACGGTCTGTCCCGCCAGGGAGCCGCCGCGCACGGTGGCGCCGGTGGGCGACAGTTCGGACACTTCCGGCGCTACCTTCAGGTGGATGCGGCCGTTGGCCAACACTGTGGGCGTGAACTTCAGACCCACGCCGAACTCTTCTTCCTGCAGCGTGACGGTGCCGGCACCGTTCAGCACATTGGCCTGCGCCACCGGGATATAGATCTTGCCGCCGGCGAGGAAGCTGGCTTCCTGGCCGCTGATGGTGACCAGGTTCGGCTCGGCCAGGATCTTGACCAGGCTGTCGTTCTTCTGGGCATCGATGGCGATGTCGAACGGCCGGTTGTTGGCCTTGCTGCCGAAGAACGCCGCCGAGGCGCCGGTCAGCAGCGATGTCACCAGCCCGCCGGTCCAGGAGCCGAAGCCGCCCTGCAGGTTCACCGCTGAGCCGAGCTGGTTCAGCAGCGTCTTGGAGACTTCTGCCACCTTCACTTCCAGCATGACCTGCTGCGGCGTATCCACCGACAGCATGTTCAGCACACCGCCCTTCCTGGCGGCGTCGCCCTGTGCGGCGTTGGCGTACGCCTGGGCGATATCCATGGCCTGCTGCGCCGCCTGGGCGTTGGTGACGCTGCCAGTCAGCACCAGGTTGTCCGCCGCCGTCATCACGCGGATGCCGGGCTCGCCGGGCAACAGCTGGCCCAGCGAAGTCTGCAGCCCGCCAGCGTCGGCATTCACCACCACGTTGATGATGCTGCAAGAGCCGCTGCGGCCCTGCACGATCATGTTGGTGGTGCCCACCGCACGGCCCAGCACGTAGAGCGTCTGCGGCGACACCATGGTGGCCTGCACGACGTTGGGATTACCCAGCGTGCGGTTGCGCACCGGCTCCTGCAGCGTGATCAGCTGTGACTTGCCGACCGCCACCATCACGCTGGATTCGCTGCGGATCGCGCCGGTGCAGTTGGGCCCGCGCGCGTCCCCGGACGTCACGGGCGGCGCCGACGTGGCCGGTGGCGCGGCGCCGGGCGTCATGCTGATGGTCATCTGCATCGGACCCTGCGGGGCCTTGGCGGCAGCCGGTGCGGTCCCCTTGGTCAGGTTGCCCGCCTCGATGGCGGCCTGTGCGGCGGCGGCCAGCGGTGTGCAGAGGATGGCGGCAAGCACCAGGATGCGGGTGCCGCCAGCAGCGTCGGATCGTTTCTGGTTCATTTTGAATCTCCCCCCGGAGAGGCTGTGTTGCAGCTCAGAATTCGTTGGATGCCTGGCGTAGGTTCTCAGAAGCACTCGACGCCGCCCTGCATGCCTGCCAGCACGCCGATGCAGTTGCCCGAGCGTGCGGGCGCCGCCGCCACCGTGCGAGTCTTGACTACGGTGCGCGTCTCGGTCTTGGTCACCACCTTGGCCGGTGCCTCCGGTGTCTTGCCAAGCAGTGTTCCCTTGGTGGCGCCGCCGGTGTTGATGTCGGCCACATCCAGCTGGTTGCGCAGCACCAGCGACAGGGTGCCCACGCTGCGTGCCACGTCGAGCTTCTCGGCCTGTTCGGGCGTGACTTCCAGCGTCACCGCATTGACCACCTTGGGCTGGGTGTCGTCGCGGCTGACCTGTTGCGCAACCGCCAGCACCAGGATCTTCTCGAGCACGATCTTCGAGATGCTGCCGCTCTGCGCGGTCTTGGCTTCTTCGTTGGTATTGACGATCACGTCGACGTAGTTGCCCGGCAGCGCGAAGCCGGCCACGCCCACCACGTCGTTGACGCGGACCGTGATGGCGCGCTTGCCGTCATTGATCACGGCGGACAAGCCACCCTTGGTGCCCACCGGCGCCAGCTTGGCGTCGATGACGGGCTCGCCGCGCTGGAGGCTGGTGCGGACCACGCGACCCTCCAGCGCCTTCATGTCTTCAAACGCGCCGGGCGGCACGCTGCCGGTCGGCCAGCTGACCATGCGCAGCTGGCTGCCGTTGAGCGGCTGGCCGAGGTTGAGGTCGTTGGCGGCGACGACCACCTGCCTGACCGAGCTGGACGACTGCTGTACCAGCCATCGCGACGCGGATACCACTGCCGCCACGCCGGCGACGAGGGCAATCAGCAGCATCAGGATTGCGCGTGTGTTTTTCATGATGATTCTCCCCCTACAGTGGTCCGATGGTGTGGTGCAGTTCAGCTTGCGGCGCGACGGTCATCCGACCATCGATGGCCAGCGCCCAGCGATGGCATGGCGTCGGCCGAAGCGCGCAGCCCGTAGTAGCCCTGCCATGCAGACAGCAGGCCTGCCTCGGTAACCTGTGCGGCATGGCCGTGGTAGCGCACGCCCGAGTCCACCAGGCGCAGCAGGTCGCGCGGGATGCAGGCCAGCAGCGGTGTATCGCTGGCGTAGTGCAGGCTGTCGACCAGGAAATCGAACATCGCATCCGTGCTGGCCAGCCCGAAGTCAGCGGCGGTGCGCTGGTAGACCTCGCGGTAGTCGTCCACCGACAGCGGGCCCACATAGAGCTTGCTGCCGAGCCGGCGCAGGAATGCGTCATCGCCCAGCTCCGACGGTTCGAGGTTGGTCGAGAACACTGGCCAGACATCGAACGGCACCGAGAAGCGCACGCCGGTCTGCAGCGTGAACATGTCAATGCTGCGATCCAGCGGCACGATCCAGCGGTTCAGCAGGTCGCTGACGCCGACCAGCTGGCGGCCCAGGTCATCGATGATGTAGATGCCGTTGTTGGCCTTCATGTGAGGGGGCGCCTGGTAGAAGCCGGAGATGCGGTCATAGCGCAGGTCCAGCATGGACAGCGTCAGCTCGCCGCCAGACAGCACTACCGGGCGATGGCACAGGACCCAGCGGCGGTCCAGCGAGCGGTGCGCCAGCGACGCTTCGCTGTCGTCGAACGGCACATGGACCAGCGGATCGAACACCTGGATGATTTCACCGGCCACGGTGATGGCATGCGGCACCGGCACAGCACCGGGCAACAGCGTGCCTAGCCGTTGCGCCAGGTAGGTCTTGCCGCTGCCGGCCGGGCCGTAGATCATCAGCGCGCGGCAGGTGTTCAACGCCATGCCGATGGCGTCGAGCAGATGGACCGGGATCACCAGGTCATGGAAGGCGGCGGTAACGTCCGCCTTGGTCACGGAAGCGTGGTTGACCGAGTGGCGCTTGACGGCATCGAGGTACGCATCCAGCGTGACCGGCGCCGTGCCGACATAGCTGCAGCGTGCCGAGGCTTCCGCCGCGCGGGTATAGCCGGCGTCAGTGAGCCGGAAGCGCACATCCAGGTCGCTGGCGCCGCGGTGCGCGATCTCCAGCAGGCGCTCGCGCACGGCGACGGCCGCAATGTCATTGACCACCAGCGCCGGCAGCTTGAGCGTTTCGGTCAGTACTGCCAGCGTGACGGTGCGGTGCTGGTAGGCGGCCTTCATCAGCAGCCCGAGCAACTGTGCGATCTCCAGGCCGGTATCTGCGATCGTGCGCGGCAGCACGTGCCAGGGCGGCATCGGCAGCGCGCCATGCTCGGCATGGCCATTCCTGCCGGTCGCGACGGGCTCGAGGAGCCGTGGTGCGTGGCCTGAGTCGTGATGCTCGTTCATTGCCGTCCCCTGTTCGCTGGTCAGTGTGTTCTCGTTCCTGCAGGCGCCCGTGACTGGTCGGCGCGTTGTGTCGCTTGTGGCTGGTGTCATGTGCCGGCAAAGAGCATGGTCAGCGTTCCGGCGGCAATCGCCACGCCGTAAGGCATGGAGCCGGCGGAGGCCCCCGCTTCAGGCTGCACCGGCCGTGAACCAGGCACCAGGGCGGCGATCAGCATGTGGCCCACTCGGGCGAGGGTCGAGCGCCCCTGTCCTGTGATAAGCACCTGTATCAGTGCCCAGAGCCCGCCAATCACGCAGGTTGCCAAAGCGATCTTCAGCACCATGCTGACGCCGAGCCAGGCGCCCACGGCTGCCATCAGCTTGACGTCGCCGGCCGCCATGCCGCGCATCAGGTAGAAGGGCAGAAACAGCGCCAGGCCCATCGTCCAGCCATAGAGCCACGCCAGCGAGCCGGCGGCCAGGCCATGAATGGCAGCCATTGCAGGCAGTGCAGCGATCCACGCACCAAAGGTCAGCCAGTTGGGAATGCGGCGCCGCTCCAGGTCGATGGCCGCGGCTGTCAGCACGATGCCGATCGTGGCGGGGCCGACGAGGGGGGCGAGGGCGGTGGCGGCTTGCATGGCGTTAGTGGCTGGTGGCTTGGGTGGTGTCCGGGGCGTGCGCTGGCCGGATGGATCAAGGCAACTTGGAGGCGATCAACTCGTACATGGCTTCCACGGCATCGCCGAGCGTGGCCACGGAAAGTACAATTGCCATGGCGATCAGACTGCCAAGCAAGGCGTATTCGATAGCGGAAACACCCTGGTCGTCGCGCAGAAAATCTCTTGACCTGGCGAAGAACTTTGGCATTTGGCGTCTCCGGTGTCTGTGTTTGTTTGTCGGGCGGGAGTGCGTGCTGCATGGCCGCCCCGGAACAGGGCGGCCATGCGTGCGGGTCGACTATCAGGCCGGTGCGGCGTTGGTGAGGGTGTCGCCGATGTACTTGAAGATGACGTTCAGCTTGGTGCCGATCGTCTGAACCGACACGATGATGACAACTGCGATGAGTGCGGCGATCAGGCCGTATTCAATGGCGGTCACACCGTCTTCATCACGGATGAATTGCTTCAGCATGGTGGTCAGGTTTTGCATGACTAACTCCTTGGGTTGGGAACAGGCACTGCAGGACTACGAACTGCGGATAAGGCAACACTGGCACCGGATATCAATGCCTGGAAGTCCGGAAGCAGGGCGGTGCGCAGATAGCGCATGCATGGAACGGCCACAGGCCGGGACCGCCGTGCACACCGTGCGGGTTGCGTGACTGCAGCCGGCGTTGTGCCGACGCATGCATGCACCGCGCGGCGTGCTGCACATGTCCTGCGCGAGCCATGCAACGGAACGGCGCGCTGCTGGTGCCTCTGGCAGCAGCAGCGTGGCCGATATTCCGGTGTGGCATCGCAGGTTGACGTGCGACTGGCATGGTGAGGCTCCCCGTATTTTTGAATCTGATGCCGGCGAACGTTGCGCCAGCATCGCGGCAGTCAGGACTGCGGTGCCGCGTGCCTGACATAGGCAAACGCCAGGCCAGGCCAGCGCAAACCGTTGTGCCACAAGGGTTTGCGGGTAGCGATGCGCGCTGGCCGTAGACTCGGCGGGCCTGCAGGCGGCTTTTCGGCCACGCTTCGTTGCTGGGTGGAAACGCGGGTCTTGCAAGCCATTCCGGACCCCGCTACGGATGTTCTAGATCGCGTGACGTGCTCACGTGGGCCGCGCTGGTGAAACAGGGCAAAAACTTCATCCAAAAGCATGAGGCAGCGTTCGCGCCGAGGTTCGGCATTCGTCGCAGTCGGTAGTCCTCCTGGCTGCTTCGGTCCCGTTTTCCGGTGACGGCCAGACTGACGGATGAGAGTGTCTTCTGCCGAGGCAACGTTTCCGGATCGAAACATTGCGAAGTGCGCCAGGGCCGCTGGAGTGCCGGCAGGTTCCACAGGCAGTCCCCGCAAACCCTTGTGTGCAGGGGGCTGCAGGCCCGCGCGGCCGCGTGATTCACCTTCGAAACATGGCATGTGGGATGGCTGTTCTTCGCTGCAATCGCAGGCGTGCGCGCGCAACCGACTTGCGAAGGGAGCTGTGCGACAAGGCTTGCGGTTCACGCAGGCTTCGCGTCTTGTCGACGGCCTGCCGGGGGGGCGACGCTGCGGGGGATTGGGTGCGCATCGCGATTGGAGTTCGCGAGGATGAGAGCCGTGGCAGGTGTGGGGGGATCAGGGCAGCTCTCGCATTGCCGATGGCCGCTGGGGCTGCGCTATAGGTTGTGTAGCGACGCGCCCTGCGGACCGGGGCATTGCATGAGCACGGAAGTTCAGGCCAACGCTGCCTGCGGCTATGCAGCGCGCCATGGCGTGGCCCGCCACGGCCAAGCAGGGCACCGGGACGCCTGCCATGCCGCAAGGTGCGGCGCGCGCTGCCTGCAAGCCGGGAACGGGAGCGGGCACGGGCGTGCGGGTGACGGCCCTATTGTTCGCGGACGTAAGCGACGGCATTGGCATCCTCATGCACTTTTCGCCAGCCCGGTAAGCCATGGATCAGCTTTGATGCAGGATTTGAGGGCTCCAGAACGGCCCATCGGATTTTGTATTCCTGGATCAGTCCCTGCAAGACCTTGGCATCGCCAGAAGAGGCTGCCATATACCTTCGCACGAAATCGTCGCCGTAGAGGTCGGCGCGGCCGTCGATGAGCGGCGCAATGCCGGAGAATATGAGGTAGCCCCCGAAGTTGTAGCTATTGAAGACCGGTCCGGCGGCACCTGCCGCCATGGCCGCGTCGACGGCCTCACGGGGCTGTATCCGGCCCTGGTCGTGCTGGATGCCTTTGGCAAGGAAGGCGATGCTGGCCATGAACAGTGCGATGCACAACGCGGTAATGACTCGAATACTCCGTGATAACAGGCGCGGCTTGATTTCCGGACGGATGGCTGCGCGTAGCTGGGGGCCGATGCTGGGCATCAGCAACAGCGGGGCCAGCAGCCCCGGCAGTTCGGCATAGCGCGCGAAGGCCAGGGCAAGGTGAACCAGCCCGAAGCACATCAGGATCCGGGTCGCAGGCAGGCGGAACCCGAAGTAGAGCGCGCCGAACAGCACAAAGCCAAGCCACAGCTCGATTGGCTGGATCAGGCGGAAGTCCGGTGCCTTCCATTCGCTGATGATGCTGAGCGAAAAGCCCATGCCGGAAACGTGGAAGGGGAAGAGCAGGCCGTCCACGCCGTTCGGTGTCAGCAGGCCCGCCAGCACGGTCAGTGCCAGGAACGGTGCCCATGCCTGCGCGCTCCGGCGTGGATGCCCTTCAGCCAGGATGGCCTCAACGGCCAGCGCGCCGGCCAGCCCGATACCGAGAAGGAAGCTGCCATGCAGGTTGGCCCAGGCCAGCATGACGACCGGCAGCCACAGGCTGGGTCGCTTGCCTTGCTCACGCGCCAGCACAAGGTGGGCGGCCCAGATCACCATCAGCGGCCAGGCCAGCACATGGGGGCGGGCGAGCAGATGCTGGGCCAGCGTCAGGAAGGCCAGGGCGGTGCCGGCGAATGCATGCAGCGGCTCGATATAGCGCAGCAGGAACCGCAACAGCATGGTTAGCGCGACGGCGGTCGCCAGCGCGGTGACCAGCACCGGCCCGGCCCAGCCGAGCCAGGCATGGGATGCGCCAAGGATGACTTCGGCCAGCCATTCATGCGGAACCCATTTCGCGCCATGAAAAGAGAACGAGAAGGGATCGGTCGCTGGCACTGCATGGTTGGCAAGGATCCATTTGCCGGCGGCGATGTGCCAGAAGGTGTCGGCATCCACCAGCAATCGGTCACCGATAAATGAGAGGATCGAGAACAGGCTGAGTCCGAAGAGGGCGAGCCAGAACCACTGCTTCGCGGCGAGCCGCTGGAGCAGGCTTTCCCGGCTGGTCGTCTCCACCCAGGTGGTGATGGTTTTCATGGCGTCTCGCGGTGGCTGTAGTGGTTACCCATCCGGATCAGGCAGGAAAGGCGCGCGGCTGGCCTGGCGCCGCCGGGGCGCAGTTGACAGGCAGTCGCAATAACCGCGCCATTGCCGAAGGTGCCCTTGTTTCCCGGGGAGATGGCGCCGCCTGGGCGCGCGCCTTGCCGGGCTGGCGACAACGTGCCGGTGCTCCCGTTTCCACGACGAATCGTGCTTAATTCTTTGAAGCTCGCGCTTGCATGCGAGGCAGCGCGCGCGTGCGGCCATCCCTGCGCCAAAAGTATGAGTCGGAGCGCGCGGCACGCAGTGCATTTGGCTGAGACCGACGCGCAATGCCGCTGCCGCGCCTCCGCGCGGGAGGCGTCGCAGGGAGTAAGCCGTCCGATGGCCAACGTTTCAGGGGGGAAACGCGCGCTCTCGCCGCGGACGAGTTGCGCCGCTGTCAATGTCGGGAGAACCGGAACGGCACGCGGGATTGCGGTCGAAGCGGGTCGTGATTCAGTTTGGAAACGCTCGCACAAACCGGATTCCAGCGCCTCGCCCAGGGCCATGGTTCTGCTTGTACATCGGTGGGCGCCTGACCAGAATGGAGCCAGTACATCGATGCATCGCCGCTGCATTGCCAAGAAGAACACAGGCCGGCGCTGCCACAGAATATCAGGGGGTTGGGGAGCGATGAGCCTGGACCATAGCCCGGCAGCAACGCCGGGGTCAGTGATGTCGCGGCATTGGCTGGACCTGGAGCGTCTCAGGGCCTACAGCGTTGCCATGCTGATCGTATACGGCGCGCTGATCGTGATATGGGCCTTCAGGACGCACGGCTTCACCACGGATGCGATGGGCCGTCCCGGCGTGGATTTCTCGGCGTTCTGGAGTGCGTCGTACCTGGCCATCAAGGGGCAGGCCGCCGCGGTCTATGACTACCACAAGCTGGCACCTGTCATTGCGGCTTTCGGCGCAGTTGAGAGAGAGGGGCAGTTCTTCCTGCCATGGGTCTATCCCCCGACTTTCCTGTTGTTTGTTATGCCACTGTCCTTGCTGCCGTTTGCAGCGAGCTATCTGCTCTTCATCGGCGGCACGGCCGTCATGTATATCGCCGCGGTGCTCAGGATCCTGTCCTTGCCAGGCGTGCCGCGCCATGTGGTGTGGCTGCCCGTGCTGGCTTTTCCGGGAATCCACGAGGCTGCCATGATCGGGCAGAACTCATTGCTGACCGCGGGCGTGGCGGCGTGGGCGCTGATCCAGTTGAAAACCCGGCCAGTCCTGTCTGGCCTGCTGATCGGCTTGCTGTGCATCAAGCCCCAGCTGGCGCTGATGCTGCCGCTGGCATTGGTGGCAGACCGCGCATGGAAGGCCTTCTTTACCGCTGCCGCGACCGCTGCGGCAATGGCTGCCTGCAGCATCGCCCTATGGGGATGGCAGATCGTACCCACGTTCCTGGATATCGGGACGCACTTCAGGCAGACGGTGCTGGAGCAGGGGGAGTTTGGATGGCGCTATTGCCCGACGCTCTTTGCCATGATGCGCCGCGCCGGGGCGCCGGTGGCGATTGCGTACCTGGCCCACGGCCTGGGCGCGGGCTTCGCGATCTGGGCCCTGATCAAGGTCTGGCGCGGCCGGAATTCGACTGCGCTGCGTATTGCCGCAGTGGCGGCGGCCACCCTGCTTGTGAGCCCGTACGTCTGGTACTACGAGCTTACCTGGATGGGGCTCGCGATTGCGGGTCTGGCGGTCGAGGGGGTGACGCGTGGCTGGAGGGAATGGGAGCGGGAGATCCTGGTGGTGGCATGGCTGCTGCCGATTGTCCTGAGCGCGAACCACGCGGGCCATTTCCCGCAGGTCGGGCCGCTGGTGACGCTGTTGCTGCTGATGGCAATCCTGCGCCGGGCGCGGACCGGGGAGCGGTTCGCACCCGGTAAATAACAAGGCGCATGACAGCGCAATCATGGCGGTGTGCGCACAAGCCACCCCGTCTCGGGAGGGGATCATGTCAGGCCCATACGACGTCAGGCTGCTTTCTCTGGTTGTGCCCTGCTACAACGAGTCAGAAGGCATTGGCCACTTCTTCGACAGCGTCATTCCAGTGCTCGAGGCCATCGATGCGATCCGCTTCGAGATCGTGCTGGTGAACGACGGCAGCTCGGACGACACGCTGGACAAGCTCATTGCGTATTCGCGCCGGGACGCACGCGTGCGAGTCGTGGACCTGACGCGGAATTTTGGCAAGGAAGCTGCCTTGACCGCGGGACTCGACGAGGCCCTTGGCGACGCGGTGATTCCCATGGACGCCGATTTGCAGGACCCGCCCTCACTGATCCCTGAGCTGGTCATGCGCTGGCGGGAAGGGGCAGAGGTGGTGCTTGCCCAGCGCAGCAGCCGCGTGTGCGACTCGTGGCTCAAGCGCGTGACCGCGGGCGCGTACTACCGCATCCATAACAAGCTGTCAGACCAGAAGCTGCCCGTGAACGTCGGGGATTTCCGGCTGATGGACCGGGTGGTGATCAATGCGCTCAAGCAGATGCCGGAGCGACGCCGCTTCATGAAGGGGTTGTTCGCGTGGGTGGGCTACAAGACCGCGATCGTCCGCTATGAGCGCGAGACGCGCAGCGCCGGGCATTCCAAGTTTTCCGGCTGGCGTCTGTGGAACCTCGCGCTCGAGGGCATTACCAGCTTCAGCACCATCCCGCTGCGCAGCTGGACATATATCGGCGTCCTGATCGCGCTTGGCGCGTTCTGCTACGGCACCTTCATCGTGGCGCGAACCCTGGTCCTGGGGATCGATGTCCCCGGCTATGCGTCGCTGCTGTCGGTGCTGCTGTTCCTGGGGGGCATCCAGCTGATCGGGCTGGGGGTGGTCGGCGAGTATGTCGGCCGCATCTATGATGAAGCCAAGGGGCGGCCGATCTATCTGGTGCGGCGCCGTTACCAGGAGACCGGCCAGGACAAGCTCATCGCCTCGGGAAGGCGCGTGATCCGGATCGACCGCGGGCATGTGAGCGGTGGCCGCTGATGCGTGCCCGGCCTGGCCCTAGTCCCGATAGGTCCAGGCCCGGTGCGCAAGGTAGGTGAAGACCGGCACCGTCAGGACCACGCCGGCCAGGCCCGCCCAATAGCTGGCCCCCAGATATTGGGCCGTCCAGGAAATGCCCACGGTCAGGCCCAGTCCCAGCAGGGATACGCCGGCAAAGCGGCCCAGGGTCCGGTGGCGCAGCCGCGACGAGAAGCTCCACAAGGTGTTGAGCAGATAGGAGCAGGCGGTCGCGCACACGAAGGCCACGCAGTTCGCCGCGACCGGTGAGGCCGCCAGCGTGGTGACCAGCGTCGCGGTGATGGCGACATGCACGCCCGTCGAGGTGGTGCCCGATACCAGAAAGCGCGTGACCCGGCGAAGTTCGGGCGTGGTGATGCCGGCGCTCACGATGCGCGCACGATCGCCATCAGCGAAATGCCGAACGGCAGCGATCCGTGTGCCAGCCAATGGCGTTCGGTGCTGAACAGGCGGTGCAATGCCTGGTTGACGGGTTGGGGCGGGAGCCCCGCTCCCGTTGCCTTCTGGCTGCCGCTCAGCCGGTCGCTGATGCGGGCCGCCACCGCAAGCGGAAACAGCAGCGTGTTGAAATAGGACATCCGTTCCACGCGCAGGTCACACCGGGTGATGAGCGCATGCAGCGACCGCTTGCTATAGCGGCGCTGGTGGTGCAGGAAGACGTCGTGGGAGCTCCATAGCCATTGGTAGGCGGGCACGGTAATGAATGCGGCGGCGCCGGCTTTCAGCATCCTTGCCGTACAGTCCAGTGCCCCGGCATCGTCGGCGATGTGTTCCAGGCAATCGAGCAGGCAGACCAGGTCGAAGCTGTGCTCCGGGAACGGCATGTCGTCGGGGCACCTGCCACTGCGGATGTCGTAGGCCCCCAGGGTCTTCTCCCGCGCCAGCCGCAGGGCGGTGCCATCCATTTC
Organism: Cupriavidus sp. GW821-FHT07C08; assembly: GCF_059419025.1. NCBI lineage: Bacteria > Pseudomonadati > Pseudomonadota > Betaproteobacteria > Burkholderiales > Burkholderiaceae > Cupriavidus > Cupriavidus sp. GW821-FHT07C08. Next base: position 68,338 of record NZ_JBWKQZ010000024.1, on the reverse strand, counting down.
CACGGCGCTGACGTTGCCGAACCGCGAGAGCATCTCAAGGTTTCCGCCGGTGCCCGCGCCGATCTCCAGGATGGATGCCTCACGCGGCAACGCCAGGCCGGACAGGATCGTGCCGACGATTTCGCGCCGCCCCCGGAACCACCAGTGGCAGGCTTCGGTTTCGGCCATTTCAAGGTAGGCATCAGGTGACATCGGTCGGTTCCTCCGCGATGGATCGGCTAGCCCTGCACGCAGATCAACCCCAGATCCCCCTTCTTCACCTGCAGCTTGTAATCCCGCATCAACCTGAACAACGTCACCCGCGAAATCCCCAGCTCTGCAGCCACGTCAATCAGCCGTTCATGATGCCGCTGCAGCGCCTCGACGATCGCGGTCTGCTCGGCCGCTTCGCGGATGGCCGCGAGCGTGAGCGGGCGGTCCTCGGCGGGGGTGGCCAGCTCCAGGTCGTCGGGCTGGATCACGCCGTCTTCGCACATGGCGGCGGCGTGGCGGATGCGGTTGATCAGTTCGCGCACGTTGCCGGGCCAGTTGTGCTGCTGGATCGCGCGCAGCGCCATCGGCGAGAAGCCGCGGATGCGTGCCGGCGACTGCTTGCGCACGCTGTCCAGCACGTGTTCGGCGATCAGCAGGATGTCGCTGCCGCGTTCGCGCAGCGGTGGCTGGCGCACGCGCAGCACGCACAGCCGGTGGTAGAGGTCGCCGCGGAAGCGTTCGGCGGCGATCGCGGCTTCCAGGTCGACGTGGGTGGCGGAGATGATGCGCACGTCCACGTCCACCGATTCGGTGCCGCCCAGCCGCTCGATGCGGCCGGTTTCCAGGAAGCGAAGCAGGCTGGTCTGGCTTTCGATCGGCATGTCGCCGATTTCATCGAGGAACAGGGTGCCGCCCTGTGCCATCTCGATGCGGCCGGGCTTGCGCTTGGTTGCGCCGGTGAAGGCGCCGCGCTCATAGCCGAACAGCTCTGACATCAGCAGCGTGGGCGGGATCGCCGCGCAGTTGACCGCAACGAAGGGGCGCGAGGCCCGCTCCGAGGAGCGGTGGATGGCATGAGCGGCCAGTTCCTTGCCGGTGCCGGACTCGCCGGAGATCAGCACGGGCGTGTCCCAGCGCGACACCTTCTCGATACCGCGGAACAGCGATTGCATGGCCGGGCAGCTGCCGATCATGCCGTCCGGGCGTGCGGTGCCGGGGCGGGCATGCTGCGCGCCCGGGCGCAGTTGCGCCATGCCGAGCGCGTGGCCGAGCGATTCCGCCAGGCGAGAGTGCTGGATCGGTGCGGTGTAATAGTCGACGAAGTACAGGCCCAGCAGCCGGCGCGCGGATTCGGTCAGGGACTCCTGGCCGGCGATGACGCCGATCCAGCCGATATGCGGCAGCGAGAGCCAGGACTCGAACGATTCCAGGTCGGCGTCGCTGAAGCCGCCTTGCAGGTCGAGCATCGCCGCAAGCGGCTGGTTGCCCGGGGGCAGCGCGTGGAGATCTTGCAGGTTGGAGGCGAAGCTGATCTTCCAGCCACGCTGTGCGAGCATCCTGCAGAGCATGGCGTCGTGGTGCTGCGACAGGTACAGCAGCGGGCGGTTGGTGTACGCGCTCATAAAATTTCCCCGGATCTTTTGTTTTTACAAAGCCGGCGGCCTGCTGTCGCGGGTCACTGGTTTCGTTGGCGCTAAGGCTTGCACCTGCCGCAACATGTCAAGGCCGCGGCCTGGCGCTCTCCCAAAATTGCTGCCCGCGGCGCTGCGTTGCGCGGGCCGGTGGGCCCGTTTTCGCCGCCGCCGCGACCTTACCTCCCTGGTATCGGTCGCGGCGGCTGCCGCTTCGCTTCGCCTGCATGGCAGACTGTTGCTTCACCCCGTTTCTTGTCCGGATGCGCCGGCCTGTCCGATGCGTCCGTTGTTGTCTGCGTGCCGCCCGTTTAGCCGTGGCGTGCCGCATAGTCCAGGTACCACGGGCCGCTTTTCGTCCGCTTGCGGCCCGTGTTCCTGAACGACCTCCGCTAATCTTGTCGACGACCCCTGCAACCTGGCCTGCCGATGCGGGCCAGTTCCTGCCGCGTGGCCCACGCTTACAGCGCCAGTGCGAATCCCGCCCTGGGATGCGGGGTCGTCCTGAAACTGATCTTCGGCGAACGCGTGCCAGTGTGTTGCCGCTTCGGTTTCAGACGTCCCCCTGTTCCGGGCTTCTGTTCGCGCGGACATATGTGCGACGAACGTGCCAGATATGGCTAACTCATTGATAACAAAAGGAAAGGGGAATTTTCGGCTGGCATTTGCCCGTTCTTGGCGATCAATAATGTTCCGCGTCTGATACATGCGGCCGGATTTTTATGCTGCGATGCAGCATTCGGCGAGCTGATGATGAGATGCATGAATCACAGTGCGAGGCGAGGGGGTGCCGGGAAGCCTACTTTTCGCCGGCAATGCCCATCCGAAGGAGGGAGGGCGAAAATTCAAACGGACAGGCGTCAGGGTTCGAATGCAGCACGCGAGTGAAGCTGCCAGGTAGTTTCATTTCCGTTACAACGATTTGAACTCTGTACATCGGTAGCCACGCCGGCGCGCCGCGGTTGGCCTCAGCCTTTTGGCGCGGCGCGCGTCGTGCGGGCGCGCTTGGGTGGAGGGAATCGACGCGTTGACAAGCGTTTGCACGATGCCGTGCAAGGCCGGCCCGGCCGTTTCTCATCTCTTTGGATGGGCCGGGCAGATTTTTCACGGTTGCTGGCACGGCGTGCCAACTGGTTGCATTCGTGAAACTCGGACCGCTCTGGCCAGGCCGCGGCACACGCGTACGGCAGGCCAGCGGACGGCGTGCGGCATCATGCAACGCCTTGATTTCAACGGCCTAGACGAAAATGATTCGTATTGCCAACATCCGCGCTTCAAACGATTTCATGCATGAAACCGCTCGGCGGGCGTGCCGCCGTCGGCGGCAGGGTGGACGTGGCCGGCTTCCTGCCGGACCTGCTCCTGCAGCCATGCATGGAACTGCTGGATGGCCTTCTCGCGCGGATTGCCTTCGCGCCAGGTGACCCAGTAGTGGAGGCTGGACGGGATGCGGGCGGGCCCGATCTGCACCAGTTCGCCGCTGGCCAGGTAATCGTGCGCCAGCTGCGCGCGCGCAGTGGCTACGCCCAGCCCGGCGACGGCGGACTGCAGCATCAGGCCGGCGTCCTGGAAGATCGGGCCGCGTTCGGGCTCGTCGCCAGGCAGGCCGGCGGCTTCGAGCCAGTCGCGCCAGGGGCGCAGCGCAAAGCGCAGCATCGGCATGCGCGGCACGTCGGCCAGCGTGAAGCCGGGGTAGCGCGCCAGCAGCGCCGGGCTGGCCACCGCGATCACATGGTCTTCGATCAGGTTGTGGCATTCAAAGCCGGGCAGGTCGATGCGCTGGTGCCAGATGCCGACATCGACGCCGTACGGGTCGGGCGGCGTGATTTCCGCATGCAGCCGCAGGTGCAGGTCCAGCGACGGCACCTGGGCGTGCAGGCTGGGCAGGCGCCGGATCAGCCAGGCATTGGCCAGGTCGGCCATCACGCTGACCTGCAGCCGGACGACCGGCGGCCCGGCGCTGTTGCCGGCCTCGCGCAGCGCGCTTTCGATGCTGTCGAGCGCGCCGCGCACCTGTTCGGCCAGCCGCGCGCCCACGCTGGTGGGGATCATCTGGCTGCCGCTGCGCTGGAACAGCTTGGTGCCCAGGCTGGTCTCCAGCGCGCGGATATGGTGGCTGATGGCGCTGTGCGTCAGGGCCAGTTCCTCGGCCGCGCGCGAGAAGCTGCGGTGGCGCGTGGCGGCCTCGAGCGCACGCAGCGCTTGCAGCGGCGGCAGGTGGACGGGGCGTTGGGCGGGTTTGGCGGGGGATTTGGCCATGGCCGTCAAATTCTACTCACAATTGCGGCGGGTATCTTTCGTTGGCCTTGAATTGCCAGAGGAACGACAATTCGGGCCATCATGACGACTACGACTTCAAACTTGTCTTCTGCGCCCTCGCAAGCGCGACTTGCCTCTGGTGCTGCTGCCGGCGCCCGCTGGCGCGTGCTGGCGGTATTCTCGCTGGGCTTCCTGGTTTCCTATCTGTTTCGCGGCGTCAACCTGGGCTTTGCGCCGCACCTGACGCGCGAACTCGGGCTCAATGCCGGCGACCTGGGCCTGCTCACCAGCTTCTACTTCCTTGGCTTTGCCTGCGCCCAGCTGCCGGCGGGCATCCTGCTGGACCGCTACGGCCCGCGCCGCACCGAGGCGGTGATGCTGCTGGTGGCCGTGGCCGGTTCGATGGTGTTCGCGCTGGCGCCCGGCATGGCCGGGCTGGCCACCGGCCGGCTGCTGATCGGGGTGGGCGTGTCGGTGTGCCTGGGCGCCACCATCCAGGCGCTGTCGATGTGGTTCCCGCTGTCGCGCATGCCATTGCTCAACGGCGTGGTGATGGCCATCGGCGGCCTGGGCGCGGTGCTGGTCGGCGCGCCGCTGTCGTGGCTGCTGTCATTGACTGACTGGCGCACGGTCAGCATGGGGCTGACCTGCATATCGCTGGCGATGGCGGTGCTGCTGTGGTTCGGCGTGCCCGACAAGCCACGCACCGGCAAGGAAAGCCTGCGCGAACAACTGCGCGGCACGCGCCAGATCCTGGCCAGCGAACGTTTCTGGCGCGTGGTACCGCTGACACTGCTCAACCAGGGCGTGTTCATGGCGGTGCAGACGCTATGGGTGGGTGCTTTCCTGCGCGACGTGGCCGGCTTCGATCCGGCCAGCAGCGCACAACTGGTCTCGGTGATCGGCTTTGCCATGATGGCCGGCTGCGTCGGCGCGGGCTGGGCCGCGCGCCACCTGGAGCGTATCGGCGTGAGCCTGTATGCCTTTGCCGGCACTGGCATGACCGCCTTCATCGTGGTCCAGCTGCTGCTGATGGCGCAGGTCCCGCTGCCGCCGGTGCTGCTGTGGGTGGCTTATGGCGTGTTCGGCTCCAGCGGCATCCTGACCTATGCGGTGCTGGCGCGCAGTTTCCCGGATGCACTGATCGGAAGGGCTACCACGGCGCTGACGCTGACCGTGTTCCTGTCGACCTTTGCCTGCCAGGTGGGTGTGGGGCTGGTGCTGGATCTGTGGCCCGCCACGGCCGGACACTATCCCAGGGCTGCACACCTGACGGCGTGGGGCGGACTGGTGGCGCTGCAAATATTCGCGGCCGTGTGGTACCTGATGGGTGCGCGCCGCCCGCGCTGACGATGACTGGCCCGACCTGAATTTCCTTCGCGTCGTCGCCCCCGGTTGGCGGGCTATCCCAATCGCTCAGTAAACACCTGGCAGCGCGCGGAATCGCACTTTTTCGCGATACCGACAGTATTCCGGGTCGTCGGACAGCAGCTTTTCTTCGCGATTTATCCGCACAGCCTGCAGCGCGTACAGCCCGGCATAGACCAGCAAGTTCTGCGGCCCGAAATTTGTGAGCAGGAAGCCGACGTCGGTGATGAGGTAGCCAAGGTAGATCGGATGCCGCACGAATCGGTAAGCCCCGCTCGACACGATTCCGCGATTGGCAGGCAGTATTCCGAACGAGAACCGGAGCGAGATCTTTGCGTAGATTTGCCAGGTGATTCCTATGACCTGGAGGCCGGCGCCAAGTATTTCCGGTACCAGGTGTTCCCCTGGCGCCAACTGAATTGCCACGAAATAGTATGAGGCGCCCAACGAGCAGATGACTGTGACCGGATTCCAGTCTCGTCGCTTCGGAACCCGGACAAACAGGGACAGGCCAAGGGTCAGGCAGTTTGCCAGCACGAGCAGCAGCAAGGTGATTCGCGTCGGGTCCGCGAGCCAGTGCCGGATTGCCGCGTAAGCGAACGCAGCAAACATGATGGCGCTGGCACTTCTGAGACTAGCCTCCAGGAGGAATTCCCGAAGGTCCGTTCTGGGCGCAGGGCCCCCTCGATCCGAGTTCGCTGGGCTTTCTGGCATGGCTTCCCCTTGTCCTGGCGGAATCTTGGCGCTCCGCCTCACTGGCTGCAGTGCAGTTGTTGACCAAGCGTAGCCTGTGAACGCCAGATGCCATATCGGGCAAAAGGATGTTTCGCGAATGAAAGCCGCGCATTGCCTGGTCGATGGCGCAGGCCAAGGGGAAAGCCAGAAGGAAATCGGCAACGAGCTTGCGCATCGCTATCTGGCCGTTACATCGTTCGCCATTGCGACGGGGCCAGACCTGGCGATGTGAACAGACCCTAGAGCATGACCGGACGGTCGTCCAGCTCATTCGGGTTGGGCCCGCCGTCGGACGGGAAGTGCGTGGCCAGCAGGGCATGGATGCGCGCCACCGCCGCCAGCACCGGCCGCACCGACAAATCCTGCTTCAGCCCCCGCACCAGTTCGTCGCACAGCTCGCGCCAGGTGGCGGGCCCCACGCAGGCGTCGATGCCGCGGTCGGCCAGTAGCTCGACCGCATGGTCGGCCAGGTTGATATAGAGCAGCACGCCGGTATGGTCCGCGGTGTTCCAGACCTCGAGTGCGCCAAACAGGAAGCGGGCGCGCTCGCGCGGCGTGACACCGGCCCAGGCATGGCCCACCGGCAGGCTGGCTTCGATCACCACGCGGATCTCGCCGCGGTGGCTGGCTTCGCCGGCGTGCACGGCTTCATGCAGCTGTTGCTGGGCTTCGGCCGGAAAGTGCTTGCGGGCTGCGCCGGCCGTGGTGGCGATATGGTGCAGGGCACGTCGGAGATTCGGCATTGTCGTCGTTCCTTGTGCTGTCACCAGTTGCCCGAGGCGCCGCCGCCGTCGAAGCCGCCGCCGCCCCCGCCACCAAAGCCGCCGCCGCTGTCACCGCCGCCTCCGCCAAAGCCGCCACCACCCCAGCCGCCGCTGCGCCGGCCCCAGTCCTGCCCCATGGTGTAGCCACCCAGGCCACCCAGCCCGCCGGCGATCACGTCGCGACCGCGCCGGGTGGTGACGATCTGCGGGCCGCGCCGGCGCAGGATGGCACTCAGGAAGAAGAACACGATGATCGCCAGCGGCAGCAATGCCGGCAGCCACTCGGCCAGCCCCGATTGCTGCGCCTTGCGCTGCGGTGCCGCCAGGCCTTCCTTGTCGATGGTGGCCTGGATGGCCGAGATCCCCGCTGCCAGCCCGCCGTAGAAGTCGTTCTGGCGGAAGTGGGGGGCCATCACGTCCTGCAGGATGCGCTTGGACATGGCATCGGTCAGCGACCCCTGCACGCCGCGCCCGACCTCCAGCCGCATCTTGCGCAGCCCGGGCGGGTTGTCCTTGGCGATCAGCACGATCACGCCGTCGTCGATGCCCTTGCGCCCGGCGCGCCAGGCGTCGGCCACGCGGATGCTGTAGGCATCGATCGGCTCGGGATCGGTGGTGGGCACCATCAGCACGAAGATCTGGCTGCCGCGCTGCTGCTCGTATTCCGCCAGCACGTTCTCGAGCGCGCCGCGCTGCTGCGGCGTCAGCGTGCCGGTCAGGTCGGTGACGCGCTGGGTCAGCGGCGGCACCGCGACGAAGCCGTCTGCCGCCAGCGCCGGGCCGGCCAGCAACGCCGCCAGCCATAGCAGGGCGGCCGCCAGCCAGGCGTGCCGCCAGGGCGAGCGCAGGGTGTGGCCCATGGTGTGGTCCGTCTCAGAACTTGACTGCGGGCGGCGTGGAGATGGCTTTCTCGTTGTCCACCGTGAACGACGGCTTGACCGGGTACTTGAAGACCATTGCCGTCAGGTTGGTCGGGAAGCTGCGCGCCAGCACGTTGTACTGCTGCACGGCGGCGATATAGCGCTGGCGGGCCACGGTGATGCGGTTCTCGGTGCCCTCAAGCTGCGACTGCAGGTCGCGGAACGAGGCGTCGGCCTTTAGTTGCGGGTAGTTCTCGGACACCGCCAGCAGGCGCGACAGCGCGCCGGACAGCTCGCCCTGGGCCTGCTGGAAGCGCTTGAAGGCTTCGGGGTCGTTCAGGGTTTCGGGCGAGACCTGGATGCTGGTGGCGGCGGCGCGCGCCTTGGTCACGGCCTCAAGCGTCTCACGCTCGTGCGTGGCGTAGCCCTTGACCGTGTTGACCAGGTTGGGGATCAGGTCGGCGCGGCGCTGGTACTGGTTGATGACTTCGCTCCAGGCTGCCTTGACCGCCTCGTCCTTGGTCTGGAAGTCGTTGTAGCCGCAGGCGGACAGCAGGCTGGCCATGACCGCCAGCAGCAGCCAGCGCAAGACAGGCATCGGCGAGCTGCTGGACAAGGAGGGGGACGAAGAAGCGCGCATCGGAGACTCCGCGGGTTGGACGAAAACCCAAGTGTAGCGCACCGCCCCTGTCGCCAGAGGGGCAGGCGGCGCACCGGGGCGCCGCCTGCCTGGCATGGCCTCAGCCCGCCGCGAACGCCTTGCGCGCGGCGTCGAGCGTGGCCGCCAGGATGGCGTCGTCGTGCTGCGCCGAGACAAAGCCGGCCTCGAAGGCCGACGGCGCCAGGTAGACGCCGTGATCCAGCATGGCGTGGAAGAAGCGGTTGAAGCGCGCGGTGTCGCTCGTGGTCACTTCGGCGAAGCTGCCTGGCACGCTGTCGCGGAAGTAGATCCCGAACATGCCGCCGATGGCATCCGCCGCGAACGGCACGCCTGCAGCCTTGGCGGCCTCGGCCAGGCCGTCGGCCAGCTTGCGGGTCTGGGTGGCCAGGCGCTCATAGAAGCCGGGTGCCTGGATCAGCTTGAGCGTGGCCAGGCCCGCGGCCACCGCCAGCGGGTTGCCCGAGAGCGTGCCGGCCTGGTAGACGCCGCCCAGCGGCGCCAGCTTGGCCATGATGTCGCGGCGCCCGCCAAAGGCCGCCGCCGGCATGCCGCCGCCGATCACCTTGCCCAGGCAGGTCAGGTCGGGCCGGATGCCGTAGTGCGCCTGCGCGCCGCCCAGCGCCACGCGGAAGCCGGTCATGACCTCGTCCAGGATCAGCACCGCGCCGTCGCGGGTGCACAGGTCGCGCATGGCCTTCAGGAAGGCATCGGTGGCGCGCACCAGGTTCATGTTGCCGGCCACCGGCTCGACGATGACCGCGGCGATCTCGCCGGCATGCCTGGCGAAGGCCTGTTCCAGCTGCTCGACGTTGTTGTACTCCAGCACCATGGTGTGGCGCGTCACGTCGGCCGGCACGCCGGCTGACGACGGCGCGTTCTGGGTGGTGTCGGCAAAGGTCAGCAGGCCGGAGCCGGCCTTGACCAGCAGGCTGTCGGCGTGGCCGTGGTAGCAGCCTTCGAATTTGATGATCAGGTCGCGGCCGGTGAAGCCGCGCGCCAGCCGCAGTGCGCTCATGGTGGCTTCGGTGCCGGAGGAGACCAGCCGCACCTGCTCGATCGACGGCACCAGCTTGCAGATTTCCTCGGCCATGGTGATCTCGGCCTCGGTCGGCGCGCCGAACGAGAAGCTGTGCGCGGCGGTTTCCTGTACCGCACGCACCACTTCCGGGTGGGCGTGGCCCACGATCATCGGGCCCCAGGAGCCGATGTAGTCGATATAGCGCTGCCCGTCGGCGTCCCACATATAGGCGCCTTCGGCACGCGTGATGAAGCGCGGCGTGCCGCCCACCGAGCGGAAGGCGCGCACGGGCGAGTTGACGCCCCCGGGAATGGTCTGCTGGGCGCGGTCGAAGAGCTGCTGATTACGGGACATGGCGTTGAGGTGAGGACAAGGACTGCAGGGATCGTGTGCGGCGGGCCCGGGACTTATCGTTGACATGCGGCAAAAACAGCGGAAATTCGCTGCAATTGCCGGCCAATCATGCGCTAACAGGGCGCTAACATGCGCGAACACGGCGGATCTGGCACGATTCTGGCGGCCGCCGGCTGGCGCCGGCGGCACGGTTTCGGTACCATCTGCGCTGGATTTTAATGGAGAGTGGCCAGAGCCTGTTATGGAATACAAGACTTGGATGTGCCTGATCTGCGGCTGGATCTACGATGAAGCCGCAGGCGCGCCGGAAGACGGCATCGCCCCCGGAACCCGGTGGGAAGACGTGCCCATCAACTGGACCTGCCCGGAATGCGGTGCGCGCAAGGAAGATTTCGAGATGGTCGCCATCTGAGGCGGCGTCCCCCAGAAGAACAATTACCGGGCGCGCGTCGCGCCGATGCGACAGAACGCCGGCCGGCCGCGGCCGGACCGGATTGACGGCCCCCCGGCGTCTTGTCACACTCTGTTGCAAAATGACTGCCCGTCCCTCTGCCGCTGGCTGGGAGGACGGTAGGCAGGTGCGGGTTCCACGCATCGCCGCTGCCGGGCACAGCCCGGCCTTGGAAGGGAAACAAAAATTGTCGGGGGTCCGTCGGGGCGCGCATGGGGTCGCGCTGCTCCGCACGGGTGTTCTCTAGTGCTTGCCGGCGCTCCGCAAGGGGCAGCTGGTCGCGGGAACAACAATGCGGGTCGCTCAAACAGAAGAAAACCAGCGGGTCAATACCGCCGGCGCCCAGGGTGTGGCGCCTGGCGTTTCCATTCCGGACACCACGGCGCCGCCGCGCCGCAAGGTGCTGGTCATCGATGATTCCAGCACCATCCGCCGCACCGCGGAGATCTTCCTGTCGCAGGCGGGATACCAGGTGGTGCTGGCCGAAGACGGCTTCGAGGCGCTGGCCAAGGTGGGCGAGCTGCACCCGGACCTGGTCTTCTGCGACATCCTGATGCCCCGCCTGGACGGGTACCAGACCTGCTCCCTGATCAAGAAGAGTCCGCGCTTTCACGCCATCCCGGTGATCATGCTGTCCTCGCGCGACGGCGTGTTCGACCGCTCGCGCGGCCGCCTGGTCGGCGCGCACGACCATCTAGCCAAGCCTTTTACCCGCGAAGCGCTGCTGCACGCCGTGCAGGCCTGCCTGCCATGCCAGGCCGCGGGCCACGTGCTGCCTGCCTGAAGCGCATGCACGCGACGCCATGTACGAATCGAAGGAAAACCTCATGACTGCCATCAACAAGATCCTGATCGTCGACGACTCCCCCACCGAAGCCCTGTTCATGTCCGACCTGCTCGGCAAGCGCGGCTTCAAGGTCTCGGTTGCCAGCAACAGCGACCAGGCCTTCGCGCGCCTGCAGGCCGAGAGCTTCGACCTGATCCTGATGGACGTGGTGATGCCCGGCCAGAACGGCTACCAGGCCACCCGCGCGATCAAGCGCGACGACCGCTTCAAGGACATCCCCGTGATCATGTGCACCAGCAAGGGCCTGGACACCGACCGCATCTGGGGCATGCGCCAGGGCGCGTCGGACTACATCGTCAAGCCCGTCGACGGCGAAGAGCTGCTGGGCAAGATCGCCGCGCTGGCGCACTGAGCTGCCAGCGCAGGCCGTACGGGAAGCCACTGCCACCTGTTCCGGGGACCGCCAGATGAACGCGCCACGCCAAGACCTCCGCGCCCGCCAGACCCGCCTGCAGGACTACCAGGCCATGCTGGCCCGGCGCCTGCGCGAGGCGCGCAGCCTGCCCGCGGCCGACAGCTACCTGGCGCTGCAGGTGGGCGCGCGCAACTGGCTGCTGCCGCTGGCCGATACCGGCGAGGTGCTCGACATGCGCCCGCCCAGCCCGGTGCCGCTGACGCAGCCGTGGTACAGCGGCCTGGTCAATGCGCGCGGCAGCCTGCTGGGCGTGATCGATTTCAGCCTGTTCTGCGGCGGCGCGCCAACGCCGCTGCAGCCCGGCAGCAAGATCGTGGTGCTGTCGCGCCAGGTGGAGCGCGCCTGCGCAATCCTGGCCACGCGCGTGGCGGGTTTGCGCCATGCCGCCGACCTGAGCCTGCCGCACGGCGATGCGCCACCACCGGCCGGCACGCCGGCATGGGAAGGGCAACGCTTTGCCGACCGCGACGGGCGTGACTGGCAGGTGCTGGACGTGCGCGCGCTGCTGGACGCGCCGGCCTTCCTGCAGGTGGGACGGGTTGCGGCCTGAGGCCCGCCGCCAATTACAAGATACAAGAATGACGCGCAGGCCATGGCCTGCGGCACCCGGCACGAGCCGCCGGGCATGACAACGAAAAAAACGGAAGAGGGTGCCATGGGTTTCAAGAAATTCAGCCTGGGCCGGCGCACGCCGGCATCCGAAGCAGCCAGCGGCCTGGCGGGCGGGCCCGGCATGGCCTATGCCGGCGGCCCGGAACCCGCGCCGGCTCCCCCATCCGCCGACGGCCTGGGCGCCACGCCAATGGAGCATGTCACGCGCTGGCTTGGGCGCATGCCGTTCTCGTCGCAGCAGCGGCTGCTGACAGTGGGCGTGGTGGTGTCGCTGGTGGCACTGCTTGGCTCGGTGTACCTGGACAACCGCATCGCCAACAACGCCGCCGCGCAGATCGAGATCGCCGGCGACATGCTGATGCACTCGCAGCGCCTGGGCAAGGCGGTGCCGGTGGCGCTGCTGGGCAATGCGCAGGCCTTCACGCAGCTGCGCCAGTCGAAAGACGCGCTCGCAGGCGACCTGAAGGCGCTGCAGGAAGGCAGCGACGAGAAGCGCGTGCGCGCCACCAGCGGCGCGGCCGAACCGCTGCTCGAGACCGCGATGCAATCGTGGAAGCGCTCCGAGAAAAGCGCCGCCGACGTGCTGGCGCAGCAGCCGGTGCTGAACACCATTGGCCAGACGCTGCAGATCTTCAACGCCTCCAACCCTGAGCTGCTGGAATCCGCCGAACAGGTCGCGGCAATCAAGCTGCAGTCCGGCGCCAACGCGCGCGAGGTGGCGGCCTCGGCGCAGCTGGTGATGCTGACGCAGCGCCTGGGCAAGAACCTGAACGAGTTCCTGGCCGGCGAAGGCGTCAACCCCGAAACCGCGTTCCTGCTGGGCAAGGACACCAACACCTTCCGCGAAACGCTGGACGGCCTGCTCAACGGCAGCGAGGCGCTGCGCCTGTCGGCGGCCGCCGACGAAGAAACGCGCGGCTACCTGAAGCAGCTGTCGCAGCGCTTTGAAGCGGTGCAGAAGACCACGCAGACCATCCTGCAGAACCTGCCGGGCCTGATTGCCGCCAAGCGCGCGCAGCAGCAGATCTTCAACGACAACGAGGCGCTGCGCGGCGAGCTCTCGGCGCTGCAGCGCGCCTACGCGCAGTCGGCGCGCGTGCGCCCGGTGACGCTGGGCGCGACCGTGGTGTCGGCGGCCATGACGCTGCTGTGCCTGGTGGGCCTGGCGGCAATGTACCTGCGCGATTCACGCATGCGCGCGCTGGAAGCCGAGGCGCGCGAGCGCGAGGCCGAATCCCGCCGCCTGGACGAAAAGCGCAACAACGACAACACCCAGAAGGCGATTCTGCAGCTGATGAACGAGCTGCAGGACATCGCCGACGGCGACCTGACGCGCCAGGCCACGGTGACCGAGGACATCACCGGCGCCATTGCCGACTCGGTCAACTACACCGTGGAAGAACTGCGCGAGCTGGTCGGCCGGGTGCAGCAGACCGCCGGCGAGGTGACGCAGGCGTCGGGGCAGGTGCAGTCCACCTCGACCCAGCTGGTGTCGACCACCGAAGAGCAGTCGCGCCAGATCCGCCAGACCGGCGAATCGGTGGTGGACATGGCCGACCGCATCACGCAGGTGTCGCGCGGCGCGGCCGAGTCCGCCAACGTGGCGCGCGCCTCGCTGTCTGCCGCGGAGCAGGGCCAGCAGGCGGTGCAGAACGCCATCGCCGGCATGAACGACATCCGCGAGCAGATCCAGGAAACCTCCAAGCGCATCAAGCGCCTGGGCGAGTCGTCGCAGGAGATCGGTGAAATCGTCGAGCTGATCTCGGACATTACCGAGCAGACCAACGTGCTGGCACTGAACGCCGCCATCCAGGCCGCGTCCGCGGGCGAAGCCGGGCGCGGCTTCTCGGTGGTGGCCGAAGAAGTGCAGCGGCTGGCCGAACGCTCCGGCGAGGCCACCAAGCAGATCGGCGCGCTGATCCGCACCATCCAGACCGATACCCAGGACGCGGTGCACGCCATGGAGCGCAGCACGCAGGGCGTGGTGGAGGGGGCGCGGCTGTCGGACAACGCCGGTGCCGCACTTGTCGAGATCGGGCGCGTGTCGCGCCAGCTGGCCGAGCTGATCGAGCAGATCTCGCAGTCCACCTCGCACGAGGCTGACCTGGCCACCACCGTGGCCCGCCATATCGAGCGCATCCTGCAGGTCACCGAGCAGACCACCACCGGCACGCGCCAGACCGCGCAGTCGGTGCGCCAGCTGACGCTGCTGACCGAAGAGCTGCGCAACTCCGTGTCGCGATTCAAGATCGCCTGAGTGGCCGGATGACGCCTGCGACCGCTTCCGCGCACCGCGGCCTTACCAGGCTTAGCGGCCACGCGTTCCATGCCAACTCCGCGCCTGCCGCCTGTTGCGGCAGGTTGCCCGCGGCCGCCCTCCGGGCGCCGCACTGGAAGCCGTCATGTCCCTGAATTTCCCTGTCCCGCGCGATGGCGCCGCAGCCGGCGCACCGGCTGAAGCCAGCGCCGTGCCCGAGCCGGCTCCGGCGCCGCCGTCCGCCAGCGCGCCAGTTGTCCCCGATCCAGGCGCCCCCGCGCGCGACCTGTCCGGCCTGGCGTGGCTTGCGCCCAGCCTGCGCAGCGCGCTGGAAGACGCCGCCGCCGAGCTTGGCCACTATGTCGACGAGGTCCGCCAGGCGCCCGAAGCGCTGGGCGCGCGCGATACCACCTCACTGCGGCTGGCCGGCCAGCACCTGCACCAGGCCGCCGGCGCGGTGCATATCGTCGGGCTGCGCGGCACCGATCCGTATTGCCAGGCCCTGCGCCGCCTGCTCGAAGCCATCGACGCCGGCACCGTTGCCGCCGGCCCCGAGGCGCTGGCGGTATTCCGCGCCGGCGTGCAGGCGCTGGCCGAGTATGTCGACGACCTGATGGCCGGAGACGATGAAGCGCCGTTGCGCCTGTTCCAGCCCTATGCGGGCGTGCTGGCGCACCTGGGCGAAGAGCGCGTGCATCCGGCCGACCTGTGGCTCGATGAGCTGCAGATGCTGCCCGGCATGCTGCTGCCGGCGCGAGGTCCGGCGGCGGTCATGCGTGCGCGACAGCAGTTTGAGTCAGCCTTGCTCAAGGCATTGCGCCTGCCTGCGCCGTGCCCCGACGCGGCGCTGCTGCGCGAGGCCTGGCTGCCGCTGTGCGCGGCGCTGGACGAGGTGCGCGCCAATGAGCAGGAGGCGCGCCGCGCGGCGGATCATCCGGATCGCGGGGTCTGGCACGTGCTGGGGCTGGTGTTCCGCGCGCTGGGCCTTGGCCTGTTGCCTTCAGACCTGCTGGCCAAGCGCTTTGCCGGCCGCGCCAACCTGCTGCTGCGCCAGTACCTGCAGGGCCATGTGCGCGTGCCGCAGGCGCTGCTCAACGACGCGGTGTTCCTGCTGGTCTGCACTGGCCTGGCCCGCGACGGGGCCGGTGACGGCGAGGGCGTGGCTGCGCTGCGTGCTGATATTGCGCGCACGCTCGCGGCATTCCGCCTCGATCCCGCGCACGCGCTTGCCAATGCGGACTTCCGCCAGCGCTATTACGGCTGGCTCGACCCGATCGATACGCGCAACCTGCAGCAGGCCGCCGCCGGGTTGGAGCACGCCGCCGCCGGCGAACCCGCCGGCTGGGAAACCGCGCTGGCCGCGCTGGCCGAAGCCGCGCAGCCGCTTGGGCAGCCTGCGCTGCAGCGCTGCCTGGCACAGGCGGCCATGCACGGCGGGCAGCATCACCGTGGCGAGGCACTCGGCGCAGCCGGCATCGCGTTGTTCCTGGCGCGCGCGCTGGCATTGCCGTGGCGCGTGCACGGGCAATCCGCCCATCCGGCAGCGGCGCGTTTTACCGCGCAGTGCGAGGCGCTGGCGACGTGCCTGGCCGATCCCGCCGCGGGCGCGCCCGCGTGGCTTGCGCACATGGTCGACGAGGCGCGCGCCCAGGCGCTGCGCAGCGAGGCCGTGACGCAGCTGCGGGCGCAGCTGGACAGCGGCGAATCGTGGCTGGACAGCTTCGACCGCAACGCGGCCCGCGCCGAAGGCGCCGGCCACCTGCGCGATGCATGCCAGGCCTTTGTCGCGCTTGGCGCCACGCTGGCGCACTTGCAGTCGTCCGCCGCGCTGCCTGCGGCGCTGGTGGACGATGCCGCGCAGGCCGCCGCCGCGGTGCATTCCGTCAATGCGCGGCTGGCCGATCCGGGCGAACTCGCCGATGCCAGTGCGCGCGCCGCGCTGCTGGGCGAAGTTGCGGCAGAGCTGGGCGCGGTCCATGCCTTCGCCGATGCGCTGGAATTCGGCCGCGTGCGGCGGGCCGATACGCTTGCCGATGCCGGCGAGCCCGATGCGCCGCGCGCCGCGCAGCATCCGCTGGCCGCCGCGCGCGCCGCCGCGGCCGAGGCGATCCAGGCCGGCCCCGTGCCCGATGCGCCGCCAGTGCAGCGCCTGCGCGCCGCGCTGCAGGCGCTGGCCGACCAGGCCACCATCGACGACGATGCCGCGCTGCGCCGCCAGGCTGCCGAAGCCACCATGCAATGCAATGCCTGGCTGGCCGGCAGCGATGATGCCGCAGGCAGGCTGGCACTGGCACTGGCCGAGCCGGCGGGGGCTGCGGGGGCTGCGGCGGCCGCGCCGGCTGCGGCGCAAGGCCTCCCGGCTGCCGGTGACAAGGCGGCGCTGGACGCCGAACTGCTCGACATCTTCCTGAACGAAGCCGACGAGGTGCTGGGCGGCATCGCCGGCGACCTCGGCTCGGGCGTTGAGGCGCTGCACGATGCCGATACGCTCAGCCGCGTGCGGCGCGCCTTCCATACACTCAAGGGCTCCAGCCGCATGGTCGGCCTGCATCGCTATGGCGAAGCGGCCTGGGCGGTCGAGCAGGTCATGAACCTGTGGATTGCCGAAGCGCGCGAGCCGGTGCCCGCGCTGCTGTCGCTGCTGCGCCGCGCGCATGCCGAGCTGTCGGCGTGGGTGGCACAGCTGCACCGCGATGCGGCGACCTGGCACGACATCGCGCCGCTGGTGGCAGCCGCCGAGGCGGTGCGCGACCCGGCCGCCGCGCAGGCCGCGGACGAACTGCCAGTGTTGCCCGGAGCGGCTGCAGAAGCGCCACCCGAGGCGGCCGCCGAGGCCGTCGAGCACGGCGAAGACAATGTGATCCCGTTCCGCCTGTCCGGCGGCCTGTCAGACGAGGACGACCACTACAAGGTCATCGGGCCGGTGCGCATCGGGCTGGCGCTCTACAACGTCTACCTGCAGGAGGCCGACGACCTGTTGCGCCAGTTCGCCACCGACATCTCCGAATGGCGGCATGAAGGCCATCCGTGCCCGAGCGAACTGGGGCTGCGCGTCGCCCACACGCTGCAGGGCAGTGCGTCCACCGTCGGCCTGGAACCCGTGCGTGAGATCGCCGAGGCGCTGGAGGCCCTGCTGCTGCAGCTGGGCTCGCACCCGGTGGCGATGCACCCCGGCGATTTCCGCCTGCTGGAGCAGGCGGTCGAGCGCCTGCGCGGCATGCTGCACCAGTTTGCCGCGGGCGTCTGGCCGGAAGCCGATGCCGGTCTGCGCCGCAGCCTGGTTGAGTTTGGCGAGCGCGCGCTGCTGCGTCCGCGCGTGGCGGTGCCCGCGCCGCAGGCGCCGGCCGAGCCGGATGGCTCGGTGGCGCAGCTGCTGGGCCAGTTGCCGCCCGCGCAGGAAGACCAGCCGGAGCCGCCCGCATTGCCCGGACCGGAGGCCGCACAGCTGCCGGCCACACCGCATGACGCGGTCGTTATCGCGCTGCCGACCCCGCACCGGGCACCCGTTGCGCCGGTATCTGACGAGGGCGGCGCCCCGGATCCCGCCCTGGTCCAGATCTTCCTGGAAGAGGCACAAGGCACGCTGCCCGAGCTGGGCAAGTTGCTGCGCGGCTGGGAAGCAACGCCGGAAGATTCGCGCCACGGCGGCCTGGTGCTGCGCGCGCTGCATACGCTCAAGGGCAGTGCGCGCATGGCGGGTGCCATGGCGCTGGGCCAGGCCGCGCATGAAATGGAGACGCTGCTCGACGCCAGCCTGCGCGGGCAGGGGCAGCAGGCCGTCGGGCCGAAGCTGTTCGAGCGGCTCTATGCCTGGTACGACCGCATCCTGGCGCATGTCGAGGCGCTGCCGTCCGGCCGCCTGCTGCCCGCGGACGACCCGGACGTGGTCAACGGCCTGGCCGAGGTGCCGGAGGACGCGCAGGCCGATGCGCCGCTGCCGCAGGCAGATGCCGTGGTCGAGGCGGTGCCCGCCGCCAGCCTGCCCGCCATGCCGGGACCGGCAGACGTGATGGTGGCGATGCCGCCGGCCGTGCCCGCCGAGCCGCAACGCGCGCTGGTGCGTGTGCAGGCGCGCGCGCTCGACACGCTGATCAATGAAGCCGGCGAAGTCGGCGCCACGCGCGCACGCCTGGACAGCGAACTGGAGGCGATGCGCGCCTACCTGGGCGAACTGAACGACAACGTCGCGCGCCTGCGCGGGCAGTTGCGCGAAATCGAGATCCAGGCGGAATCGCAGATGGCGTCGCGCATTGCCGACGCGCAGCACAAGCAGGAATTCGATCCGCTCGAGTTCGACCGCTTCACGCGCTTCCAGGAGCTGACGCGGATGATGGCCGAGTCGGTCAACGACGTGGCCACCGTCGAGCAGAACCTGCAGCGCGGCTTTGACCGCGCCGCCGGCGACCTGGCCGCGCAGGCGCGCCTGACGCGCGGCATGCAGCGCGGGCTGATGCAGGCGCGCATGGTGCAGTTCGACGCGCTGGCCGAGCGCCTCTATCGCGTGGCACGCCAGGCCGCGGCTGAGACCGGCAAGGAAGTGCGCCTGCTGATCAAGGGCGGCACCGTGGAAATCGACCGCTCGGTGCTGGACCGCATGGCCGGCCCGATCGAGCACCTGATCCGCAATGCAGTGGTGCACGGCATCGAAGCCGCCGCGCCGCGCCGTGCCGCGGGCAAGGCCGCCACCGGCGCGCTGACGCTGGAGGTGCAGCAGGAAGGCAACGAGGTGGTGCTGCATTTCGTCGATGACGGCGGTGGGCTGGACCTGGCGCGCATCCGCGCGCGCGCGGTCGAGCGCCGCCTGCTGGCGCCGGACGACGAGGCCAGCGAAGCGCGCCTGACCGAGCTGATCTTTGCGCCGGGCTTCTCCACCGCCGACGCGGTGTCGGAGCTGGCCGGCCGCGGCGTGGGCATGGACGTGGTGCGCGCCGAGACCGTGGCGCTGGGCGGACGCATCACGCTGGAGTCGAAGCCCGGGCAGGGCACCACCTTCACCGTGCACCTGCCGCTGACCACGGCGATCACGCAGGTGCTGGTGATCTCGCTGGGCGCGCGGCGCTATGCCGTGCCTAGCGGCATGATCGACCAGGTGCAGCAACTGCGCGCCCCGGCGCTGCTGGATGCCTACAACCAGGGCCGCCTAACTGTGGCTGGCGCCGAGGTGCCGTTCTTCTACTTCGGCGCGCTGCTGGAAGAAGGCAACGCGGTCGCGGCCGGGCGCAAGTATTCGCCGGTGGTGCTGGTGCGCAGCGGCGCCGAGCGCGTGGCGGTGCATGTGGACGATGTGGTCGGCAACCGCGAAGTGGTGGTCAAGCATATCGGCCCGCACCTGGCACGGCTGGAAGGCATTGCCGGCGCGACCACGCTGGGCGATGGCGAGATCGTGCTGATCTACAACCCGGTGGTGCTGGCGCAGCGCTTTGTTCGCGAACGCGGCCAGCCGGTGCCGCAGACGCCGGCGCTACCTGCCGTGCAGGCGCAGATGGGCGCGGTCGCGGAACTGGCGAGCGACGGCACCACCGAGCCGGTGCGTGGCCTGGCCGTGCAGCCGACCGTGATGGTGGTGGATGACTCGCTGACCGTGCGCAAGGCCACCCAGCGCCTGCTGGGCCGCGCCGGCTACCAGGTGGTGCTGGCGCGCGACGGTGTGGATGCGCTCAAGCAACTGCAGGATGTCATGCCGGACGCCATGCTGGTCGACATCGAGATGCCGCACATGGACGGCTTCGACCTGACGCGCAACGTGCGCTCCGACGCGCGCACCGCGCATATGCCGCTGGTGATGATCACCTCGCGCACGGCCGACAAGCACCGCCGCTATGCCGAGGAGATCGGCGTCAACGTGTACCTGGGCAAGCCTTATAACGAGGATGAGCTGCTGGGCACGCTGCATCGGTTGCTGGGTGAGCGGGCGGCCGGTACGGCGGGGTCGGTGGCGCAGATGCTGGGGGACGGACCCACAGGCTGAGGAAGCACGCAGTCGGCATGCAAAGGGCAGTGGCTCTCTCAAGGGCCTGCCATGCAAAAGGCTCGGCATCGCAAGATGCCGAGCCTTTTTTCCTCCTCCACGGGCGCGCCGCACGGCGCGCCTTCCCAGCCGATTACCAGCGCATCTGCGCGTTCTTGCCGCCGGTGCTGACCGTCGCGGTCTTGGTCCGGCCCTGGTAAGTCGCCTGCACGTTGTACGTGCCCGACGGCGCCTTCAGCAAGCAGCGCGGACCGTCGGCGACAAAGCTGGCGACCTCCTTGCCGCCGCGCATCAGCTTGACGTCCACGTCGGATAGGTACTCGCCGCGCGCGCCCTGCGTGAACAGCAAGCTCATGTTGTACTTGCGCGCCTGCGATTGCAGCGCGACCTGCTCGTCTTCGGCGACACCGCCGCAGATATAGGCGACCGAGCCGGCCGTACGCTGCACCATGGCATCACGCGGCGGCGGCGGGGGCGGCGTGGTCAGCGGCGGGCGTGGCTGCGCGGGCGCTGCCATCGGCGCTGGCGCCGGCGCAGCTGGTGGCGTGCTGGTGGGCGCGGGTGCCGGGGATGCCATCGGCGGCGGTGCTGCCGTGGCAGGCGCCGCTATGCCCGGTGCGGGCTGTGTGGCAGGGGGCATGGTGTCGGCCGGCGGCGCGGCCGGCGTCGTGGCACCCGGGGTCGGGGCCATGGTGCTGCCCGGGGCAACTGGCGCCAGGGCGGCAGGCGCTGGGTTGGTGTCCACCACCGGCGCCTGCGCATGGCTGGCAGCCGGCATCAGGGCCAGCAGCGCGACCACGCCGGCGCCGAGCGCGATCACCAGGCGCTTGACACGCGAGCGGCGTGCCAGGCGCGCTTCGACAATTTCCAGCGAACGGGTAGGGGCAAACGGGGACAGTTGCGGCATCGTGGCCTCCTTGGGCGAGCTTCGGAATCAGATGCCCCGGAGGACCCCGTGGGATCACTCCGGGTGTCTCTTTTCCATCCTAGGGCTCAAGGGTGGGCGACAGTGCCGGGCTTGGTCCTACATCCGCGTCAGCCGACGGCGCATTGTGGCCCGCAGGCGGCGTGCAAGCGACTTCGCGGGTGCCGGAAGAACAACGGCCCGTCCCGCAGGGGAAGGGCCGTTGACGGCGCGTGATCCTGGCGGACGGGTTATTTCTGGCTCACCAGCCGCTTGGGCACCGACAGCGTCAGCGCCGCGCCCACCACCAGGCATGCGGCCAGCAGGTACATGCCCGAATCGGTACTGTGGGTCAGGTCCTTGAGCCAGCCCACCGCATAGGGGCTGAGGAAGCCCGCAAGATTGCCCAGCGAGTTGATCAGCGCGATCCCCGCGGCCGCGCCAGTACCGGCTAGAAAGGAAGTCGGCAGGCTCCAGAACAGCGGCAGCGTGGTCAGGATGCCGATGGTGGCCAGCGTCAGCGCCACCATTGCCAGCGTGGTGTCGTTATGCCATTGCACCGACAGCAGCAGGCCCAGCGAACCGGCCAGCGCGGGCAGCGCGATATGCCAGCGGCGCTCGCCGCTGCGGTCTGCGCTGTAGGCCACCAGCACCATGCCGACCACCGCGCAGCCATAGGGGATGGCGGTCAGCAGGCCGATATCGAGCGCGCCCTTGACGCCGGTCTGCTTGATGATGGTCGGCAGCCAGAAGCTGACGCCGTACAGGCCCATGACGAAGCAGAAGTAGATCGCGCTCATCAGCCAGACGCGCGGGCTGGACATCACGGTGCGGATCGGCGGGTCTTCCTTGTGCGCATCCTCGCTGGCGATATTGCGCTCCAGCAGCGCCTTCTCTTGCGGCGACAGCCACTTGGCGTGGGTGATGCGGTCGTCCAGGTAGGCCAGCACCCACAGGCCCACCAGGATCGACGGAATGCCCTCGAGCAGGAACATCCACTGCCAGCCGGACCAGCCGTTGTGGCCATGGAAGGACTGCATGACCCAGCCCGACAGCGGCCCGCCGATCACGCCCGAGAGTGCGATCGCGGTCATGAAGAAGGTGGTGGTGCGCCCGCGCCGGTTGGCCGGGTACCAGTAGGTCAGGTACAGGATGATGCCGGGGAAGAAGCCCGCCTCGGCAATGCCCAGCAGGAAGCGCAGCACGTAGAACATGGTCGGCGTGGTGACGAACATCATCGCCGCCGAGATCGCGCCCCAGGTGATCATGATGCGCGCGATCCAGATGCGCGCGCCCACCTTGTGCAGGATCACGTTGCTGGGTACTTCGAACAGGAAGTAGCCGATAAAGAAGATGCCGGCGCCCAAGCCATAGATGGTCTCGCTGAACTGCAGGTCGTTGAGCATCTGCAGCTTGGCAAAGCCCACGTTGACGCGGTCCAGGTAGGCCACCACGTAGCACAGCAAGAGGAAGGGCACCAGGCGCCAGCTGACCTTGCGGTAGGTGGCGTCTTCAAAGGCGGCGTCGCTGACGCCGGGGTTCACTGCGGTCGTTGTCATGCTGTCTCCTGAGGATATGGCGCTTCTGTGTGACGCGTTTTACAGCTACGGTACGACTAAGGGGGAAGGCCGGCACCGGCTCAGACGCAGCGGCCGCCGTCCACTTCGATGCAGGTACCGGTGATGAAGGCCGCTTCGTCCGAGGCCAGGTACAGGCAGGCGTTGGCCACGTCCTGCGGGGTCGACATGCGGCCCATCGGGATGGTGGCAAGGAACCTGGCGCGGTTCTCGGGCGTATCGGGCATGCCCATGAATTCTTCGAGCAGTGCGGTGGCGCCGATCACCGGGTTGACGCAGTTGACGCGGATATTGTCCTTGCCGAGTTCCGCGGCCATGGCCTTGCTGGCGGTGATCACCGCGCCCTTGCTGCCGTTGTACCAGACCAGGCCCGGGCGCGGCCGGATGCCGGCGGTGGAGGCGATATTGACGAACACGCCGCCGCCGCGCTGGCGGAAGTGCGGGATAAACGCGCGCGCCGACCAGTAGATGCTCTTGAGGTTGACGGCGTAGACACGGTCGAACTCTTCCTCGGTGACTTCGAGGATGGGCTTGTTGCGATGGGTCGTGCCGGCGTTGTTGACCACGATATGCACGTCGCCGAAGGTGGCCAGCGCGGCTTCGCGCATGGCCTCGGTGTCGGCTTCGCGCGAGACGTCGGCGCGCACCGCGCGGGCCCGGCCGCCGGCGTCGCGGATCGCGGCGGCGACGCGTTCGGCGGCTTCTTCGCGCAGGTCGGCCACCACCACGTTGGCGCCTTCGCGCGCAAAGGTGTGGGCAATGCCTTCGCCGAACCCGGAACCGCCGCCGGTGACGATCGCTACCTTGTTGGCCAGTCTCATGGCTTGTCTCCTGGAGTTGTGCTTATGTTCTGGTGATCCGTGCTGCGAGGGTGCTCAATGTCTAATGCGAGAACGGCCCCTGGCCGCGCAGTGCATTGGCAACCATCATCAGTGCCAGCAGGAAGGGCAGTGCCACATACAGGCACCAGTGCACGCGGTCGCCGACGACGTCGCCCCACTTGCGCTTGAAGACCTGCAGCCGCGGCATGCCGGAAGGATTGGTGGCGCGCTTGTTCCGCACATGCCACGCCATCCAGAAAAAGAAGATGGCAAAGGCGACGGACAGGAAATTGATGTTACCCATGTTGGATGGCGATGGTTTTCAGGGTGGTGAATCCGTACAGGGCCTCGAAGCCCTTCTCGCGGCCGTAGCCGGACTGGCCGGTGCCGCCGAAGGGCAGCTCCACGCCGCCGCCGGCACCGTAGTTGTTGATAAAGACCTGGCCCGCGCGCAGCTTGTGCGCCAGGCGCAGCTGGCGCCCGCCGTCGCGCGTCCAGACCCCGGCAACCAGCCCGTAGGGCGTGCCGTTGGCCAGTGCGATGGCTTCGGCCTCGGTGTCGAAGGGCATGGCAGCCAGCAGCGGGCCGAAAACTTCTTCCTGCGCCAGCCGGTGCGCGGGTGGCACGTCGCGGAACAGCATCGGCACCTGGTAGTAGCCGGCCTCCGGCGCCTCGGCCACGATCTGGCCCTGCGCCATCACCGACACGCCGGCGTGCTGCGCATCGGAAACGAAATCCCACACGCGCTGCTGCTGCTTGCGGCTGATCAGCGGGCCGCATTCCAGGTCCAGCTCCGAGGGGCCCACGCGCAGCGACTCGAACACCGACGCCAGCCGGTCGAGCAGCGCGTCGTAGACCGGGCGCTCCACCAGCAGGCGGCTGCCGGCCGAGCAGGTCTGGCCGGCATTCTGCACGATGCCGTTGACCACCACCGGCACCAGCGTATCCAGGTCGGCATCGGCAAAGACGATCTGCGGCGACTTGCCGCCCAGCTCCAGCGTGACCGGCACGTGGTTCTCGGCGGCGAGCTGGGCCACCTGCTTGCCGGTCTGGGGCGAGCCGGTGAACGAGATATGGTTGATGCCCGGGTGGCGCGCCAGCGCGGCGCCGGCTTCATGGCCGTAGCCGGTGATGATATTGAGCGCGCCTTCGGGCAGGCCGGCCTCGGCGGCGATCTCGGCCACGCGCAGCAGCGACAGGCAGGCGTCCTCGGCCGGCTTGACCACGCAGGCGTTGCCCGTGGCCAGCGCTGCGCCCACGCTGCGCCCGAAGATCTGCAGCGGGTAGTTCCACGGGATGATGTGGCCGGTCACGCCGTGCGGCTCGCGCACGGTCAGGACGGTGTAGCCGGGGTTGTAGGGGATGGTCTGGCCGTGCAGCTTGTCGACCGCGCCGGCGTAGAACTCGAAATAGCGGGCCACGGCGCGGGCATCCGCGCGCGCCTGGCGCAGCGGCTTGCCGGTGTCGCGGGCTTCGAGCGCGGCCAGTTCGTCCTCGTGGGCGATCAGCGCCACGGCGACACGGTTGAGCAGGCGCACCCGCTCGGCTGGCGCCATCTGGCCCCAGACGCCTTCGGCGGCCTGGCGGGCCGCATGGACGGCGACGTTGATATCGGTGGCGTTGCCGCGTGCGATCTCGGCGAACGGCTCGCCGTTGGACGGATCGAAGACCTTGATGCGCAGGCCGTTGTCGGGCGCGATCAGGCGGTTGGCGACGAAGTGCTGGGCGTGCATGGGTGGCTCCGGGGCAGCGGGTGCAACAGGGAGGCAGCGTGGCGGCTGCGCTTTTCAGTGACGGCTGAAGAATGCGCCATTATCGCCGACACTGGCCAGCGTGCAATGCGCCGTGCCTGGCCCAGCTGTCAGCCTGCGGTCAGGCATGAGCCGCTATAATGCCCGCCATCCAACAACACCGCGCAGGCATCTGGAGAACCGCATGAGCTTCAACCTCGTAACCCCGGGCAAGGACATCCCCAACGATTTCAACGTCATCATCGAGATCTCGGCCCAGAGCGATCCGGTGAAGTACGAGGCCGACAAGGAAACCGGCCTGCTGTTCGTCGACCGCTTTATCGGCACAGGCATGCGCTATCCGGCCAACTACGGCTATATCCCGCAGACGCTGTCGGGCGACGGCGACCCGGTGGACGTGCTGGTGCTGTCGCCGTTCCCGATCCTGGCGGGCGCCGTGGTGCGCTGCCGTGCACTCGGCATGCTGAAGATGACCGACGAGTCGGGCGTGGACGCCAAGCTGGTCGCCGTGCCGCTGGACAAGCTGTCGCCGGCCACTGCCTACATGAAGGGCCTGTCGGACGTGCCGCAGAACCAGCTGGACCAGATCAAGCACTTCTTTGAGCACTACAAGGCACTGGAAGCCGGCAAGTGGGTCAAGGTCGAAGGCTGGGCCGGCATCGAGGAAGCCCACAAGGAAATCACCGACGGCGTGGCCAACTACAAGAAGTAAGCTGAACCGCCGCTGAAGAAGCCCCGCTCCGGCGGGGTTTTTTGTTGCCGCGCGCTTGACGCACGGCAGTACCCGCACAAGTGCCTTGCGCTACGCTGTGCGGGTGCTGACAAGAGGAGTCCCCATGCATCCCATCACCGAAATCCACGCATCGCCGCGGGCCTTGTCGCCGTCGCGCCGCTATGACCGGCTGGCGGTGTGCTTCCACTGGGCGGTGTTCCTGCTGGTGGCGCTGGCCTATGCCGCGATCGAACTGAAGGGCAGTTTTGCCAAGGGCACGCCGCCACGCGCACTGGCGATGACGGTCCATGAATGGGCGGGCGCTCTGGTGCTGGTGCTGGCGGTGCCGCGCCTGCTGTGGCGCCTGGTGCGCGGTGCGCCCGCGCCGGAGCCGGGCGCGCGCTGGATGCAGCGGGCCGGCGAGGCCATGCACTGGGTGTTTTACCTGTATATCCTGGCCCAGCCGCTGCTGGGGCTGCTGGCGATGAACGCCGGCGGCCACCTGCTGGCGTTGCCTTCACTCGGGATAGAAGTGCCAGCGCTGGTGGCAGCCGACCCGGCACTGAAGGACACCGTCAAGGAGGTCCATGAGACCCTGGGCACCGCCTTCTACCTGGTGATCGGGCTGCATGCGATGGCGTCACTGTTCCACCACTACATGCTGGGCGACAACACGCTGCGGCGGATGTGGCGCTGAGCGCCGGCTTGCGTGTTCAGGTGCGGGCGAACGGGTTGCGTTCGCCCAGCTCGTCCAGGTAGGCGTCGATGCCCTGGCGCTCGCGCTCCAGGAAGCGCTCGACGGCATCGGCAAAGGCGGGATGCGCCAGCCAGTGGGCCGAGCGCGTGGCCACCGGCAGGAAGCCGCGCGCCATCTTGTGCTCGCCCTGGGCGCCGCCTTCGAAGGTGCGTATGCCTTGCTCGATGCAGAATTCCAGCGGCTGGTAGTACGCGGTTTCGAAGTGCAGGCAGGCGTGGTACTCCAGCGCGCCCCAGTAGCGCCCGTAGAGCGTGCTGACTTCAGGCGTATCGTCATAAACCAGCAGCGAGCTGGCGATGGGCTGGCCCTCGCGCTCGGCGATCACCAGCAGCAGGTGCTGCGGCATGGTGGCGCCGATGCGCCGGAAGAAATCCAGGTTCAGGTAGGGCGTGGAATGATGCTCGCGGTAGGTCTGGCGATAGCACCGGTTGAAGAACTTCCACGCGTCGTCGTCGATCTGCGCGCCACGCAGGCGCCGGAAAGTGATGCCGGCCTGCGCCACCTGGCGGCGCTCGGCGCGGATGTTCTTGCGCTTTTTCTGCGACAGCGTGGCGAGGAAGTCGTCGAAGCTGCCGTAGCCGTCGTTGGTCCAGTGGAACTGCACGCCATGCCGCATCAGCATGCCGGCCTGCTGCATCAGGGCGGCCTCGGCCTCGTCGGGGAACAGGATGTGCAGCGACGACATCTGGCTTTCGGCGGCCAGCGCCAGCGCCATCTGCAGCAGCAGGCGGCGCGCATGGGCGTCTTCGGCCAGCAGCCGCGCGCCGCGCACCGGCGTGAAGGGAATTGCCGCCAGCCATTTGGGGTAGTACTCGAGCCCGTTGCGGGCATAGGCGTCGGCCCAGGCCCAGTCGAAGACATACTCGCCATAGGAATGCGCCTTGGCGTAGAGCGGCATGGCCGCGGCCAGCCGTTCCGGGTGGCCGTCCTTGGCCGGCGCCCATAACGTCAGGTAGCGCGGGTTCCACCCGGTTTCGGCGCAGGCGCTGCCGCTGGTGTGCAGGGCGTGCAGGAACGCATGCTTCAGGAACGGCGTGGCATCGGCGTGGTGCGCCACCAGGGCGTCCCAGGCGGCGGCATCGATCTCGCCCAGGTCGGAGATGATCTCGGTACGGTATTCCTGCGCAGGGTCGCCTGCCGCCTTGCGCTTGTGCTGTGCCGGCTGGCGCTGGTCCTTGCCCTCGCCGGGCACGCATGATTCAGACTGCATTGCACCAGTTCCCGTCTGTGGATCGATCGAGTCTACCGGAAACGATGCGCCGTTGCTGCGCTGCGCGGCAGGCGCGGGGCGGCCGTCGTAAAATGGAGCATCCTCGTCACCAGTGCTTGCCGAGGCATCCCGGGATGCTTCAGGCGGCGGCATGGTCCGCATGGTTCGATAACCAAGGCCCGATATGAAGAACCCGTTTTTCAACCTGTATTCCCACGGCTTTGCGCGTGTCGCGGTGGGCGTGCCCGTCTGCCGGGTGGCCGACCCGGCCTTCAACGCCGCCGAGACCATTGCCCTGGCGGCGCAGGCGGCACAGCAGGGCGCCGTGCTGGTGGCGTTCCCGGAACTGGGCATCTCCGCCTATACCTGCGACGACCTGTTCCACCAGCGCGCGCTGCTGGACGCCTGCGAGGCGGCGCTGGCCACCATCGTCGAGGCCTCGCGCAAGCTGCCGGCGGCGCTGATCGTCGGCATGCCGCTGCGGGTCGAGCACCAGTTGTTCAACTGCGCCGTGGTGGTGGCGCGCGGGCGTATCCAGGGCGTGGTGCCCAAGTCCTACCTGCCGAACTACTGGGAGTTCTATGAGGCGCGCCAGTTCAGCGCCGCCGACAACGCCGCGGTCGAGTCCATTCAGCTGCTGGGCCAGGACGTGCCGTTCGGCGCCGGGCTGCTGTTCGATGTCGAGGACATCCCCGACTTCCGCTTCCACGCGGAAATCTGCGAAGACGTCTGGGTACCGATCCCGCCGTCGTCGTTCGCGGCGCTCGCCGGGGCCACGGTGCTGGTCAACCTGTCGGCCTCCAATATCGTGGTCGGCAAGGCCGGCTACCGGCACCAGCTGGTCTCGCAGCAGTCGGCGCGATGCCTGGCGGCCTACCTGTACACCTCGGCCGGCAAGGGCGAGTCCTCCACCGACCTGGCCTGGGACGGCCAGGCGCTGATCTGCGAGAACGGCGAGCTGCTGGCCGAATCCGAGCGCTTTGCCGATACCTCGCACCTGCTCTGCGCCGATATCGACGTCGAGCGGCTGTCGCGCGAGCGCATGCACCAGGTGACCTTCGGCCACTCGGTGCGGCGGCACAAGGCAGAAGTGGACAAGTTCCGCGTGGTGCGCTTCCCGCTCGACCTGACCCTGGAAAAGTCGCTGCCGCTGGCGCGCAACGTGGCGCGCTTCCCGTACGTGCCGGCCGATCCGCGCCAGCGCGACGAACGCTGCATGGAGGTCTACAACATCCAGGTGCAGGCGCTGGTGCAGCGCCTGTCGGCGAGCAAGATCAGCAAGGTGGTGATCGGCGTGTCGGGCGGGCTGGATTCCACCCACGCGCTGCTGGTCTGCGCCAAGGCGATGGACCGCCTGGGCCTGCCGCGCGCCAATATCCTGGCCTACACCATGCCGGGCTTTGCCACCAGCGACCGCACGCTGCTGCAGGCGCGCCAGCTGATGCAGGTGGTGGGCTGCACCGCGACCGAGATCGATATCCGCCCGTCGTGCCTGGCCATGCTGAAGGACCTGGGCCACCCGTACGCCGCCGGCGAGAAGGTCTATGACGTGACCTTCGAGAACGTGCAGGCCGGCGAGCGCACCAACCACCTGTTCCGGCTGGCCAACTTCCACCACGCCATCGTGATCGGCACCGGCGACCTGAGCGAACTGGCGCTGGGCTGGTGCACCTATGGCGTGGGCGACCATATGTCGCACTACAACGTCAACGCCAGCGTGCCCAAGACGCTGATCTCGCACCTGGTGCGCTGGGTGGCCGAGACCGGGCAGGTGGGCGAGGGCGGTTCCGACGTGCTGCTGGCCGTGCTCGACACCGACATCAGCCCCGAGCTGGTTCCGGGCGACAGCAACCACGGCCCCGAGCAGAAGACCGAGAGCACCATCGGCCCGTATGAGCTGCAGGACTTCAACCTCTACTACACGCTGCGCTTCGGCTTCACGCCGTCCAAGATTGCCTTCCTGTCGCTGCACGCCTGGGGCGACCGCGAGCGCGGCGTATGGCCCAACGGCCCGCATGTGGTGCGCAACCAGTACGGGCTGCCGGAGATCAAGCGCAACCTGGCGATTTTCCTGGACCGCTTCTTCCGCACCAGCCAGTTCAAGCGCTCATGCATCCCGAACGCGCCCAAGGTGGGCTCGGGCGGATCGCTGTCGCCGCGCGGTGACTGGCGTGCGCCGAGCGATTCAGAGTCGGTGGTGTGGCTGGCGGACCTGGAGAAGGTGCCGGATTGATGACCGTTTCTTGCCGATA
Organism: Cupriavidus sp. GW821-FHT07C08; assembly: GCF_059419025.1. Lineage (NCBI taxonomy): Bacteria > Pseudomonadati > Pseudomonadota > Betaproteobacteria > Burkholderiales > Burkholderiaceae > Cupriavidus > Cupriavidus sp. GW821-FHT07C08. The sequence goes on along the minus strand of NZ_JBWKQZ010000024.1, from coordinate 38,181 downwards.
AGAAAAATGGCCCGCATCGTGCGGGCCATTTTTCTGACTGCGTGATTGTCATGGCGCCGGGCCGGAGACCAGTTTCAGCCCCACCACGCCACCCAGGATCAGCGCGATGCAGCCCATGCGCGCCAGCGATGCGGGCTCGCCCAGCCAAAGCATCCCGAGCATCGCGGTGCCCGCCGCGCCGATACCGGTCCACACCGCATAGGCCGTGCCCACCGGCAGCACGCGCAGCGACATCGTCAGAAGCAGGATGCTGGCCATCCCGGTGGCGACCGCATAGACGCTGGGCCAGAACCGGCTGAAGCCGGCCGACCATTTCATGCCGAAGGCGAAGGCGATTTCAAGCAGGCCGGCAACGGCCAACAGGGTCCAGGACATCTCTCAGGCGGCCAGCAGGCGATGCGTGAACAGGCTGTGCAGCGTGCGCACGAACAGCACCACGATCGCGGCCGTCAGCACCAGCAGGATCAGTCCCGCCAGCCAGGCCAGCACGGCGGACTGCTCGTGCCCGGCGTACTTCAGCGCCGCGTTCGACAGCGCCGCCATCGGGAAGCTGATGGCCCACCACGACGGCGCGAACGGCGCCGGGCGGCGGAACACGCGCCACGACAACAGCAGGAACAGGAACAGGCCGAAGTAGAACAGCATGCCGGCGAACATGTCGACGCTGCCGGTCATATTGACGTAAGCCAGGAAGCCCACTTCGAACGGCGCGATCAGGATGATCAGCGACGGCACCATGCCGGCCGGTAGCGGATCGTGGTGGATCAGGCGCGAGATGATCATGGTGAAGAACACCAGCGCGATCACGGTGCCGACGCCGACGGCGAGCAGGTTGACTTCATGCGCCCAGGCCATCGGCATGGTGCCGCCGGCCACGGCGATGTCCAGCGTGGCCACGCCGGGGATCAGCCACGCCGGCACCACGTTCGCCGCCTCGGTCCGGCCGTGCAGCAGCCGCCCGGCGATGACAAAAGTCAGCCCCACGGTGATCACGGTGCCGAGCGTCCAGATCGTCTGGCCCAGAGTCTCGTGATGCGCGCCGACCACCGACGACAGCAGCAGGATCGCAATCGCGATGGTGCCGAAGAAGTTGCCGCCGACGGGGTGGCTGAACTCGGCCCTGACCGCGTCCGGGTAGCGCAGCCACTTGGCCAGGTAGCCGGCGGCCAGCGCCAGGAAGGCGAGCACCGCGACCACGCCAACCGCGTTGCCAATGACGGGGCTGACGCCGAATGCGGAGCCGGCGCCGCGCCATGCCATGGACAGGCCAGACAGGCCCATGACGGCGCCGAACAGGTTGACCGGAAGGTGTTTCACCGAGCTGCGCGGCGCCGGCAGGGTGGCCGCGGGATGGGCTGCAAGAGTCATAGGGGTGGATCTGCTTTTTAGTGGGGGCGCCGGCTTGGCGTGCCTGGCGGGTGGGTTGCCGGGGCCGCGCCCTGGATCGGACGGGGCCTGGTGAAAGGAATTATGGTTGCCGCTCTTGCTGGCCGAAAGGCGCTAGACGCGTCAAATCCAGCCAAACCAATCGCGATGTCTGCCAGTGCCCGCGCAGCGCCGGAATTCCTGCCTAGACTGCGCCCCGGTTCTGATCCGGAGTGAGAGGAAAGACAGGAATGACTAGACGCAACATGAAAAGAGCCAGCGTGGCTGGATTGCTGCTGGCGTGCTGCCTGGGCCTCGCGGCCTGCATCCAGGCGCCGATCCGGCGCCACGAAGGCGAACCCGTGCTGCGGCACGGGCAGGGCGGCGCACGCGAGCATGTCGACGGGGTCGATATCTGGATGCGCGGCGAACCGCCGCGGCCCTACGAGGTGCTGGCCTACACCAGCGTGGAAACGCCGGAAGGCTGGATCGGCGAACACTTCCTGCTGAAGCGGGTGGCCAGCCGCGTGCGCGAAGCGGGCGGCGATGCTGCGCTGCTCGGCGACCAGCGCAGCCGAGTGGTCGCGCTGCAGCGTGCCGGCAGTCACACCGCGCTGGCGGAGTCGCAGCGCATCGTCGAGATCACCATCGTGCGTTACCGCTGACCCTCCGCGCTGGCGGAATCTGCCTAGACTGCCAATATCAGCCACGCGCCAGCCAACCGCCAGCCACCGCCCCGGTCCCCTGCCTTGCTGCCATGAAGATTGCCGTCGTTGCCTTCCCCGGCTTCCAGATGCTGGACCTCGCCGGCCCCATTGACGTGTTCCACGAAGGTGCCCGCCAGGCCGGGCAGCCTGACGCCTACCAGTTCGAGATCATCGCGCCGGTCCCGGGCCTGCTGACTGCCTCCAACGGCATGCGCATCGAGCCGGACGCGACGCTCGATACTTGCAGTGACGATATCGACACGCTGCTGGTCGCAGGCGGCCCGGGGTTGCGGCAGCAGCAGGACGAGACCGTCAGCGCCTGGCTGGCACGGCAGGCCCGGACCGTGCGGCGGATGGGGTCGGTCTGCTCCGGCGCGATGGTGCTGGCGCATGCGGGCCTGCTTGACGGGCGCAGCGTCACCACGCACTGGAACACCACCGACCGCCTGGCGCGCTTGTTTCCGGGCGTCCAGGTCGAACCGGATCGGATCTATGTCAAGGACGGCAACCTGTACACCTCGGCCGGCGTGACCGCGGGCCTGGACCTGGCGCTGGCGCTGGTCGAGGAGGATTTCGGCCGCGCCGTGGCGCTGCGCGTGGCGCGCGAGCTGGTGATGTTCCTCAAGCGTCCGGGCGGGCAGTCGCAGTTCAGTGCCCACCTGGCGGCACAGACCGCCGAGCGCAACGCGATCCGCGAGGTGCAGGGCTGGGTGGTCGAGAACCTGGCGGGCAACCTGTCGGTGGAGGCGCTGGCAGCGCATGCCGGCATGAGCGCGCGCAATTTTGCCCGCATCTTCAAGCAGGAATGCAAGGTGACGCCGGCGGATTTTGTCGAGGCCGCGCGCATCGATGCCGCGCGTCGGCTGCTGGAGGGCTCGCGCCATCCGCTCAAGCGCGTGGCGGCGCTGGCCGGCTTCAGCGATCCGAACAACCTGCGCCGCGCCTTTTTGCGCCGGGTCGGGGTGGCACCGTCGGACTACCGGCGCCGCTTTCGCGGCGAGGCCTGAGCAAGTGCTGTGCACAGGGCTTGCACAGGCTTTGCACAGGTTTTCCGGTCTGGTATCCACAGGGTTGTCCACAGCCTTGGGCGCCGGCGGGCCGCCACGCGGTGCGCGCTGGCGAACGTTCTGGCCGCGCCGGGCGAGGGATAGCGGGGAATACGTGGCGCCAATGACTGGTAAAATGCCAGCCGGAGAGCGCCGCGACCGCGGCGATGCGCCGCCAGGCGTGTGAACAAACGATAAACAGGGGCCAGTCATGAAGCAGATTACCGCCATCATCAAACCGTTCAAGCTCGACGAGGTGCGTGAAGCCCTGGCCGACGTCGGCGTGACCGGGCTGACGGTGACCGAAGTGAAGGGATTTGGCCGCCAGAAAGGGCATACCGAGCTCTACCGTGGCGCCGAGTACGTGGTCGACTTCCTGCCCAAGATCAAGATCGAAGTGGTGGTGGCCGAGAACCAGCTGGACACCGTGCTGGACGCCATCGTCAAGGCCGCCCACACCGGCAAGATCGGCGACGGCAAGATCTTCGTCACCGAGATCGAGCGCGTGATCCGCATCCGCACCGGCGAGCAGGACGAAGCCGCGGTCTGAGCCACGGGCCAGGACAGAAAGACGCCGCCTTGCAAGGCGGCGTTTTTGTTGGCGGGGTGGCGTTCAGCTGGGCAGCTTCCACCCGTAGCGCACCGACACCAGCCGCATGGCGATGATCGCCACTGCCCCGGTCAGCAGCGCCGCTTCCTGCTGCACCGCCAGCCAGCTCATGCCGACATAGATCCAGCAGCCGATAAAGGAGCAGGTGGCGTAGGGCGAGCGGTCGCGCAGGATCATCGGCACCTCATTGCACAGCACGTCGCGCACCACGCCGCCGAATACGGCCGAGATGATGCCCATCATCACCGCCACGGTGGGCGTCATCTGCGCCACCAGCGCCAGCGAGGCGCCGGTCACCGAGAACAGCCCCAGCCCGATCGCGTCGGCCACGATCATGGCCCGGTCCGAGGCCACGCGGCTGACCACGCGCAGCACGAACGAGGCGCCGAACGACATCACGAAGATCAGCAGCACGTAGCCTTCGTGGTCGACCCAGTAGAACGGGCGCCGGTCCAGCAGCACGTCGCGCACGGTGCCGCCGCCAAAGGCGGTGGCAAACGCCACCACGAAGGTGCCGACCACGTCCAGGCGCTGCTTGCGCGCATCGACCACGCCCGAAACCGCGAAGGCGAGCACGCCGATCACCTCCATGATGTGGAGGATCAGGGGCAGCCGCCCCATCAGCAAATCAAGCGGAACGTGCATCCGTGGCGAGGCGTCAGGTGCGCGGCTGGCGCAGCAGCACCATCAGTGCGCCGGCGCCGCCTTCGGCCTCGCGCGCCTGCACGAAGGCGAGCACTTCTTCCTTCTGCACCAGCCAGCTGCGCACCTTGCCCTTGAGCACCGGCTGCTTGTAGGGCGAGCCCAGGCCCTTGCCGTGGATCACGCGCACGCAGCGCACGCCGTTGCGCACCGAGCGGCGCAGGAACTCGGCCAGCGCCTCGCGCGCCTCGTCGCTGCGCAGGCCGTGCAGGTCGACCTTGTCCTGCGGCACCCATTCGCCGCGGCGCAGCTTGCGGATCACGTCCATGCCGATGCCGGGCCGGCGGAACGACAGGGTCTCGTCGGTTTCCAGCAGGCTTTCCACGTCGAAATCATCGGACAGCGAGGCCGCCAGCACCGCTTCGTCGTTGCGGCGCGACTGCACCGGCACCGGGGCGGGCTTGCTGGCGGGCACGGGGGCGCGGTTGCGGTCGCGCAGCTGGCTGACCTGGCCCACGCTGGTGCGGAAGACTTCGGCCTCTTCGCGGGCGCGCTGGGCGGCCTGCTCGGCGGCCACGCGCTCGGCTTCGCGGCGCTCGGTATCGGCCTTGAGGGTGTCGCGCAGCCTGGCAAGGTCGTTCAGGCCGAAACGTTGGGGCGGTCGGTCGGGTTTGCGGGCGCCGTGCGTCATCGAGAATCTCCGGGGGCTCGGCGCCGATTATATCGACTGGCTGGGCGGCAGGAGGGCGGCACGAGGTGCCGGGGGGACGCGCCGGCGGGCCGTGGCGGCCCGGCCGGCGGAGGGAGCTGTGCTTACTTCAGGGCTTCGACAAAGCGCTGGGCGTCCAGCGCGGCCATGCAGCCCGTGCCGGCGCTGGTGATGGCCTGGCGGTAGACATGGTCCTGCACGTCGCCGGCGGCAAACACGCCCGGCACGCTGGTGGCGGTGGCATCGCCTTGCAGGCCCGACTTGGTCACCAGGTAGCCGTTTTCCATGGCCAGCTGGCCTTCGAACAGGTCGGTGTTGGGCTTGTGGCCGATGGCGATGAACACGCCGGCCAGCTTCAGGTCCTCGGCCTGGCCGGTCTTGGTGCCGCGGACGCGGATGCCGGTCACGCCGGATTCATCGCCCAGCACCTCGTCCAGCACGCTGTCGTAGCGGATCACCACGCGGCCTTCTTTTTCACGCTGCAGCAGGCGGTCGACCAGGATCGGCTCGGCGCGGAAGCTGTCGCGGCGGTGGATCACGGTGACCTTGCTGGCGATATGCGACAGGTACAGCGCCTCTTCCACGGCGGTGTTGCCGCCGCCGACCACGGCCACTTCCTGGTTCTTGTAGAAGAAGCCGTCGCAGGTGGCGCAGGCCGACACGCCGCGGCCCATGAAGGACTCTTCGGACGGCAGGCCCAGGTACTGCGCCGAGGCGCCGGTGGCGATGATCAGCGCGTCGCACGTATATTCACCGGCGTCGCCGATCAGGCGGAAGGGGCGGGCCGGCTGGCCGTTGTCGTCCACCAGCTTGGCGGTGTGGATGTGATCGAAGATGATTTCGGTCTTGAATTCCTCGGCGTGCGCCAGCATGCGCTGCATCAATTCAGGACCCTGGACGCCCTTGGCATCGCCCGGCCAGTTCTCGACGTCCGTGGTGGTCATCAGCTGGCCGCCCTGTGCCAGGCCGGTGATCAGCACCGGTTCCAGGTTGGCGCGGGCCGCGTAGACCGCGGCGGAATAGCCGGCGGGACCAGAACCGAGAATCAGCACTTTTGCGTGTTTTGCCATGATGCGTTCCTGTGGCCGGTGCGGCATGCTGCCCACCGGCATTGCTCGAAAACGACATTATAAGAGGAGCCGCATTTGCTCACTGTTGCAAATTCCAATGAGTGCGATAGTCTCGGGCCACGTTAAAATGGCCGCCACGATGACCGTCAGTCACCCGGTGAGTGACCACTGACCGATGTCGGCATCGGCCCGAAACGCATCCGGAATCACCTTACACGCGAGTCTTAACCAGGCATGGCCCGAGCTACCACGACCACCCGCACCGATCCCTCAGCCTTGCCATCCCGCATCGGCAAACTGCTGGGCGAGGTCCGCTGGTTCCTGCTGCTGGCCGTCACGCTGGGCTTCCTGTGCGTGCTGGCCAGCTACAGCAAGACCGATCCCGGCTGGTCACATGCCAACCAGGTTGCCGATATCCACAACCTGGGCGGCCGCGTCGGCGCCTGGGTGGCCGACGTGCTGTTCTTTATCTTCGGCTTTTCCGCCTACTGGCTGGCGGTGCTGCTGGTGCGCCGCTGCTGGCGCGGCTGGCGCACGCTGACCGCCGAGCTGCCCGAGCGCGCGGACCACAGCCTGCACCGCCAGGGCGTGACCGTCAGCTGGATCGGCTTCGGGCTGACCCTGTTCTCCAGCATGGGCCTGGAGGCGATCCGCATGTACCCGCTGCGCGCCGCGCTGCCGCGCGCGCCGGGCGGGGTGCTGGGCGACCTGCTGGGCGGCTGGCTGCAGGTGGCGCTGGGTTTCACCGGCGCGACCCTGCTGCTGTTGCTGCTGCTGGCGATCGGGCTGTCACTGTTCTTCCATTTCTCCTGGCTGACCGTGGCCGAGCACGTCGGCGGCTTTGTCGAGACCCTGTTCCTGGGCTTCAAGGCCCGCCGCGAGAGCAAGCAGGACCGCATCATCGGCGAGGCCGCCAAGACCGAGCGCAAGGAAACCGTCGAGGTGCAGCGCGTGCGCATCGAAGAAGCGGCGCCGGTGCAGATCGTGCGCCCGCAGGCGGTGCCCAAGCACGAGCGCGTCGAGCGCGAGAAGCAGCAGCCGCTGTTTGCCGATATCCAGGACTCGGACCTGCCGCCGCTGTCGCTGCTGGACCCGATCCCGCCGCACCAGGAAACCGTCAGTGCCGAGACCCTGGAATTCACCTCGCGCCTGATCGAGAAGAAGCTCAAGGACTTCGGCGTCGAGGTCAAGGTGGTGGCGGCTTATCCGGGCCCGGTCATCACGCGGTATGAGATCGAGCCGGCCACCGGCGTCAAGGGCAGCCAGGTGGTGAACCTGGCGCGCGACCTGGCGCGCTCGCTGTCGCTGGTGTCGATCCGTGTGGTCGAGACCATCCCGGGCAAGAACTACATGGGGCTGGAGCTGCCCAACCCGAAGCGCCAGACCGTGCGCCTGTCGGAAATCCTTGGCTCGCAGGTCTACAACGAGAGTTCGTCCAGCCTGACCATGGCGCTGGGCAAGGACATCGCCGGCAAGCCGATGGTGGCCGACCTGGCCCGCATGCCGCACTGCATGGTGGCCGGCACCACCGGCTCGGGCAAGTCGGTCGGCATCAACGCGATGATCCTGTCGCTGCTGTACAAGTCCAAGGCGGAAAGCGTACGCCTGATCCTGATCGACCCGAAGATGCTCGAAATGAGCGTCTACGAGGGCATCCCGCACCTGCTGTGCCCGGTGGTGACCGACATGCGCCAGGCCGGCAATGCCCTGAACTGGGCGGTCGGCGAGATGGAGCGCCGCTACAAGCTGATGAGCAAGCTGGGCGTGCGCAACCTGGCCGGCTACAACAAGAAGATCGACGAGGCCGCGGCCCGCGAAGAGAAGATTCCCAACCCGTTCAGCCTGACTCCGGACGCCCCGGAGCCGCTGGACCGGCTGCCCACCATCGTCATCGTCATCGACGAGCTGGCCGACCTGATGATGGTGGTCGGCAAGAAGGTGGAAGAGCTGATCGCCCGCATCGCGCAGAAGGCGCGCGCGGCCGGCCTGCACCTGGTGCTGGCCACGCAGCGCCCGTCGGTGGACGTGATCACGGGCCTGATCAAGGCCAACGTGCCGACCCGGATCGCGTTCCAGGTCAGCAGCAAGATCGACTCGCGCACCATCCTCGACCAGCAGGGTGCCGAAGCGCTGCTGGGCATGGGCGACATGCTCTACCTGGCGCCGGGCACCGGCCTGCCGGTGCGCGTGCACGGCGCCTTTGTCTCGGACGAGGAAGTCCACCGCGTGGTGGAAAAGCTTAAGGAATCCGGCGAGGCCAACTACATCGAGGGCATCCTCGAAGGCGGCCTGACCGATGACGCCGGCGGCGGCGACGGGTTTGGCGGCGGTGCCGGCATTGGCGGTGGCGGCGGCGAGGCCGATCCGCTTTACGACCAGGCGGTCGAGGTGGTGCTGAAGAACCGGCGCGCGTCGATTTCGCTGGTGCAGCGCCACCTGCGCATCGGCTACAACCGTGCCGCGCGGCTGCTGGAGGATATGGAGAAGGCCGGGCTGGTGTCGGCGATGTCGGGCAACGGCAATCGTGACATTCTGGCGCAGGGTGGTGGTGCGGCCGCGCGTGACGAGGACTGAGCGCTGCCAGCACTCATCCCAGCCGGCCTGGGATTGCCCGGCCTGTGATGTGTGCTAGCGGCGCTTGAGCAGCAGGTCGAGCTTCGTGTTGACGGTTTCAAATTGCTTGTCGACGCGCACTTCCAGGCGCTCAATGCGCGCGTCGACCGCATCAAGGCGATCCGTGAGGCGGCGGTCCATCTCGGTCATCCGGGTGGCGAGCGGCGCGGTGGCCTTGTCGACCTTGTCTTGCGTGGTCTCATTCAGCCATGTCATCACGGAAAAGACAAAGGCCACGCCCGCCAGGATGCCTGTGCCGACCATGGCGGGGCTAAGAGGCTTGGTAGCGGCAGTCTTTCCCCGTCGAGCTTCGAGTTCGATCCTGACCCTGCGCGCCGCGATCCTGTCGATCTCGTCGCGATCGAGGCGCCGGGAACCGTGCCGGAACGGCAGGCGGCCATCGGTACGCTTGTCCTCGGAGGCATTGGATGCGGTCGTTGTCATATTGCAGGCCCGGTCGGAATGGCCGCCTTGCAGTGAAGCAGCATGCATGAGGCGACGTGGCGATTGCTCTACGTACATGCCTTGCATTGTGACCCGCGGCGGGTAAGGAAGTGTTTCGCCTGGATACGAGATATCGCCACAGGCTGCTCTTTTCCGCCAATTCAGGGTTTTCGCCGCCGAACAGGCGCGGTTCCGTCGGTGTCTGCCGTAATATCCGGTTACCCGCGAGCGCGGGCCGTGTGGAATCCTCCGGCTGCCGCCTGCTCTAAACAGACAAGTTGCCCGTGCAGCGGCCTACAGCGTTGGGCGCAGCACATGCGGCAACGCTCCCTCATAACAACCAGGACCCGAACCATGCGAAACCGCATCCTCGTGTCGGCTTGCGCCGCGCTGGCGATGTTTGCCCTCCAGGCGCCGGCCCATGCCGCCGCCACCGACCAGTTGCAGAGTTTTGTCACCGGCGTGAAGAGCGCGCGCGGCGAGTTCACGCAGCGCCAGGTCAAGGGGCAGGGCGCCAACGGCAAGGTGACCGGCACCTCCAGCGGCACCTTTGTGTTCTCGCGCCCGGGCAAGTTCACCTGGCGCTATACCAAGCCTTACGACCAGCTGCTGCAGGCCGACGGCCAGACCCTGTATATCTACGACAAGGACCTGAACCAGGTCACCGAGCGCAAGCTCGACGGCGCGCTCGGCTCCAGCCCGGCGGCGATCCTGTTCGGCAGCAATGACCTGGAAAAGAACTTCGTGGTCAAGAACGGCCCGACGCGCGATGGCGTAGAGTGGCTGGAGCTGACGCCCAAGGCCAAGGACACGCAGTTCGAGCGCATCGGCATCGGCTTCAAGGCCGGCAATCTTGAGGCCATGGAGCTGCGCGACGCGTTCGGCAACACCACCCTGCTGACCTTCACGGGCATGCAGAAAAACCCGCCGCTGGCGGCCGATGCATTCCGGTTCACGGTGCCCAAGGGCGCCGATGTGATGAAGCAGTGAGGCCCGCCATGAACGATCCGCAGGAAGGTCCCGCAGTCACCATCCGTTCCCGGCGCCGCCAGCGCGCCATGCTGCTGGCCAGTGCCGGCGCGCTGCTGTTGGCGGCATGCGCCAGCAGCGGCGGCGGCGCCAGCAAGTTCGATGTCGATTCCTTCCTGCGCGCATCGGACTCGGCATTGCCCGAAGTACTGGGCAATGGGGCCTTCCTCAAGGCCACGCGCGTGCCTGCCACCGACTGCGCGGTGATGCTGCAATCGGCCAGCACCGGGGTACTGGAAGACCTGCCGCCGAGCAGCAGTGCGCGCGGCCCGGCCTGGCTGTTGCACCCGAAGGACAAGCCCGGCGAGGTATGGCTGGTGGTCAGCGAGTCCGGCGGCGAGCGTACCTGCCACGGCCCGTTGCCGGCCGACGCCATGCAGGCGCTGGCCGCCCGGGCCAAGGGCTGAACCTGAGGCGCCGCCGTCAGTGCGGCTTGATGGCGATCTTCAGCACGCCGTCGCGCTGGTTGGCGAACAGGTCGTAGGCCGCGACGATGTCGTCCAGCTTGTACTGGTGCGTCACCAGCGCGCCCAGGTCGACGCGGCCCGACTCGATCACATTGATCAGCCGCCGCATGCGTTCCTTGCCGCCGGGGCACAGCGCGGTATTGATCTTGTGGTCGCCCAGCCCCGCGGCGAAGGCCGACAGCGGAATGGTCAGGTCGCTTGAATAGACCCCCAGGCTGGACAGCGTGCCGCCGGGCTTGAGCACGCGCAGCGACTGCTCGAAGGTTGCCTGCGTGCCCAGCGCCTCGATCGAGGCATCCACGCCGCGCCCGCCGGTCAGCTTCATGACCTCATCCACCACGTCGCAGTTGCGGAAGTTCAGGACCACGTCCGCGCCCATCTTGCGCGCGATCTCCAGCCGGTGGTCGTTGCCGTCGATGGCGATGATGGTGGTGGCGCCGCACAGCCGCGCGCCGGCGGTCGCGCATAGCCCGATCGGGCCCTGCGCGAACACGGCCACGGTGTCGCCGATGCGGATATTGGCGTTTTCAGCGCCCTTGAAGCCGGTGGACATGATGTCAGGGCACATCAGCACCTGCTCGTCGGTGAGGCCATCGGGGATCGGTGCCAGGTTGGCCTGGGCGTCGGGCACCAGCACGTATTCCGCCTGGGTACCGTCGATCATGTTGCCGAAGCGCCAGCCGGCGGTCGCCTTGTAGCCGTGGCAGCCGCACTGCCCGCTGGCCATCAGGTAGCTGCCATCCTGCGAGGCCACGCCGTCCTGCGCTGCGTAGGAGTTGAAGTTGGGGCAGATTGCGCCGGCGATGACGCGCTGGCCTTCGCGGTATCCCGTCACCGCGCTGCCGAGCTTTTCGATGATGCCGACGGGTTCATGGCCCACGGTCAGGCCCTTTGCCACCGGGTACTCACCCTTGAGGATGTGCACGTCGGTGCCGCAGATGGTGGTGGTGGTGATACGCACCAGGGCATCGTTGGGGCCGATATCCGGGATGGGCTTGTCTGCCAGTTCGATCCGGCCAGGCTCGACAAAAACGGCGGCTTTCATCATTGCGGTCATGCGTTGCTCCCAGGGAAGGCGCAAGGGGATGCGCGGTGGGTGGGGTGGTGCGGGACGTTGCCGGCCCGCTTACTCACTGATAGCACGCATGGGTTATAGCCCGGTTTATCCAGATCAAGCCGAGGCCACGCGGAAGATGTGCACAATACATGGCAAGCCGGCAACAGCTTCATATCGGTGTGCAAGGAAGCTGAACGCCGCGGGGTGCCGCATGTCCCAGCATCCTCATACTCGCCATACCCATCAGGAGAACGACATGATTGCGATGCGAACTATCCTCTGCTGGACGCGCCAGGCCGCCACGCTGGTGGCGGGCGGGGCCCTGCTGGCAGCTTGCGCGGCGCAGCCGCCGGCGCCCGCGCCGACCGGCCCGCAAGGCGCGCGCGGCACGCCCGAGGGCTGTGCCGCCGACAAGCTGGCCGACGATGCCCTGGTCGGCAAGACCGAGGCCGAGGTCATCGGCCTGCTGCAGGGCTGCGCGTGGCGCCTGGGCGAGCGCGACGGCCAGCAGTTCCCCGGCACCATGGACTACAATCCGCAGCGCCGCACCCTGGGCGTCAAGACCGGCAAGGTAGTCTGGGTGCGCCGCGGCTGAGGCCGGGCGCGCTTCCTGCGGGCACTGATCTGTCAACGGCCGCCAACATGACGGAATTGTAATTTGACGGTCTGAACAAGAATCAATATTGTTTCCCGCTGACCGGAATCCAATAACCGGGCGGCCCCGGGGTGCCCGGCGGCTGCCCAAACCATGCTGGGGAGCCATCCGCGTGAAGACCACTATCCGAACCTTGCTGCCGCGCGCTGCGGCGCTGGCCATGCTGACCCTGCCGCTCGCCGCGGCGGCGCAGGAAAAGGTGCTCAACCTCTACACCGCGCGGCACTACCAGACGGACGAAGCGCTGTACACCAACTTCACCAAGCAGACCGGCATCAAGATCAACCGCATCGAAGGCCAGGAAGACCCGCTGCTGGAGCGCATCCGCAATGAAGGCGCCAACAGCCCGGCGGACGTGTTCATCACGGTGGATATCGGCCGCCTGTGGCGCGCCCAGCAGGCTGGCGTGTTTGCGCCGGTAAAGTCGAAGGTGCTGGAATCGCGCATCCCGGCGAACTACCGGGACGCCAATGGCGAATGGTTCGGCTTCTCGGCGCGCGGCCGCGTGATCGCCTACAACAAGACCGCGGTCAAGGCCGGCGATATCGCCAGCTATGAAGACCTGGCCGATCCCAAGTGGAAAGGCAAGGTCTGCACGCGTTCCAGCGGCCATGTCTACAACCTGTCGCTGGTTTCCAGCCTGATCGCCCACGATGGCGAGGCACGCACCGAGCAATGGGCGCGCGGCGTGGCCGCCAACCTGGCGCGCGTGCCCAAGGGCGGCGATACCGACCAGCTCAAGGCGGTTGCCGCCGGCGAATGCGACGTGGCCATTGCCAACACCTACTACATCGCGCGCCTGCTGAGGTCGACCAAGCCGGAAGACAAGGCCGTGGCCGACAAGCTGGGCGTGCTGTGGCCGAACCAGTCGAGCCAGGGCGTGCACATGAATGTCTCGGGCGGCGGCATGCTCAAGCATGCGCCCAACAAGGAAGCGGCGGTCAAGTTCCTGGAGTACCTGGCCAGCGACGAGGCCCAGCGCTACTTTGCCGACGGCAATAACGAATGGCCGGTGGTGCAGGGCGTGAAGGTCAGCAACCCGGCGCTGGAAGCGCTGGGCACGTTCAAGTCCGACACCATCAACGTGGCCGAACTGGGCAAGTACCAGCCGCAGGCACAGAAGCTGGTGGACCGCGCCGGCTTCAAGTAAGCCGCCACGGCCTTTGCAGCAGGGCGGTTCCTGCTACAGCAGGAACCGCTTGTTCCCCGTCACCTGCGTCGGCTCCAGCTTGCGGAACGTCAGCTTCACGCTGCTGTTGAGCCGCCGCCCCGCCTGGCGCCGCACCAGTGCCCGGTGCAGCAGGCCCTTGTGGCCGACCGTGCCTTCGGCATAGGGCTGGTCCGAGGTCCCGCCCAGCGCCATCGCGGCCAGTGCCTGGTTGCGTTCGGCCGCACTCTTTTCCAGCAGCTTGTCCAATGCCATGCGTGCGCGCACCTGCGCCGCCAGCGCGGTGTCGCCGGGATTGGCGCGGGCGCGCTCGGCATCCCACGGCAGCTGCACCTTGCCGGCAAGGCGGCGCAGCGCGGCGCGCAGTTCGGCGCCATCCATCCGGGTTTCCTGCACGATCCAGACGGCGTCATGGCGCAGCACCGCTTCGGCATCGGCCATGCGGCGCACCAGCGCGGGCTGCAGTTCGGGCGACGAGAACTGCCGCGCGCGGCGGATCGCGTTGAGCGCGATGCGGCGCACCTGCGGGTTGGCGTGATCGAACAGGTCAGTGATCACGCGCGCGGCCGTGTCGGCCGAATCGACCATCTCCGCCAGCTGGCCGGCCAGCGAGACTTCTTCCACGCCGCTCAGCTTGTTGCGGCTGAGCCGGTTCAACTTGAACAGCAGGATGTGATATCGCAGCATAGGTTCTTGCGCGGCAGGCATGCCGCTGTTCGCTCCCGGGCGAATGCCGGGCCATAAGAACCCGTTTCAGAATGAAAAAGGGGACCTTTTTCATTCTGAAACGGGTTCTTATGGCTATCGGCGCGCGGCGGCGCGACTTTAGCGCAGGAACGGCAAGGGGCGTAAGTTCAGTGCTGCGCTTCGCGCCGGATCGTGCGCGACAGCACGATCACCGGCAGCAGGCCCACGGCCACGATCACCAGCGAGGCGGTGGCGGCCTCGGCCAGGCGCTCATCGGCAGCGAGGTTGTAGGCCTGCACGGCCAGCGTGTCGAAATTGAACGGGCGCATCACGAAGGTGGCCGGCAACTCCTTCATCACGTCGACAAAGACGATCAGTGCCGCGGTCAGCAGGCTGCCGCGCAGCATCGGGAAATGCACACGCCGCAGCGTGGCGCCGGGGCCGTGGCCCAGGCTGCGCGCGGCGGCGTCCATGCTGGGCGTGATCTTGCCCAGGCCGGCATTGACGGTCTGCAGCGCCACGCCCAGGAAGCGCACCAGCAACGCATAGACCAGCGCGGCGATGCCGCCGGTCAGCAGCAGCCCCACCGAGAGCCCGAACTGCTGCTGCAGCCAGGCCGACAGCGCGTTGTCGAGCCGCGCCACCGGCACCAGCACGCCCACGGCAATGACCGAACCCGGCAGCGCATAACCCATGCCGCACAGCCGCGTCAGGCCGCGCATCAGCCAGCTGCGCTTGCCGTTGACCGCGCGCGCGGCATAGCCCACCGCCAGCGCGACCGCCACCGCGGCCAGCGCGGTGGCGCTGGCCAGCAGGAAGCTGTTGCGCACCAGCCCGACAAAGCGCGGGCCGAACTGCGCATCGCCGTCGGTGAAGGCCATGCGGCACAACATCAGCGCGGGAATCAGGAAGCCCAGCAGCACCGGCACCATGCATACGGCCAGCGCCAGCCAGCCGCGCGCGCCGTCCAGCGTCCAGGCCACGGCGCGGCGCTGGTTGCCGTAGACCTGCGCGCGGCCGCGGCTGGCGCGCTCCATCAGCAGGATGGCGGCGACGAACAGCAGCATGCATGCCGACAGCTGCGCCGCGGCGTTCTTGTCGCCAAGGGAAAACCAGGCGCGGAAGATGCCGGTGGAGAAAGTCGGGATGGCAAAGTAGGCGACGGTGCCGAAGTCGGCCAGCGTTTCCATCATCGCCAGCGCGGTGCCGGCAACGATGCCGGGGCGCGCCAGCGGCAGCACCACGCGCCAGAGCCGGCTCCAGGTGCCGTGGCCGAGCAGGCGCGCGGCCTCCAGCGTGTTCTGGGTCTGCTGCAGGAAGGCGGCGCGCGCGGTCAGGTAGACGTAGGGGTACAGCACCAGCGAGAACAGCGCGATGGCGCCGCCCAGCGAGCGGATATCGGGGAACCAGTACTCGCGCGCCTTCCAGCCGGTCAGCTCGCGCAGCCAGCCCTGCACCGGCCCGGCAAACTGCAGCGCATCGGTGTAGGCATAGGCGATGACGTAGGCGGGCATCGCCATCGGCAAGACCAGCGCCCATTCCATCACGGTGTGGCCCGGGAAACGGTAGGTCGATACCAGCCAGGCGGTGGTCACCCCCAGAAGCAATACCCCCACGGCGACGCCGCACAGCAGCCAGACGGTATTGAGCACGTATTCCGCCAGCACAGTGTCGATCAGGTGGCGCCAGGTGTCGCCGGCGGGCAGCAGCACGGCCGAGGCGATCACCAGCACCGGCACGGCGATCAGCAGCGCCATCACCAGGGTGGCCAGGGTCAGGGGATGGAAGCGGCGGCGGCTGGACAGGAGCATGCGTCGGAAAGTGGGCGGAAGTGCCGCGCACAGCGTGCGGGCTGCCGCATTCTAGCAATG
The DNA here is from genome assembly GCF_059419025.1 of Cupriavidus sp. GW821-FHT07C08. NCBI lineage: Bacteria > Pseudomonadati > Pseudomonadota > Betaproteobacteria > Burkholderiales > Burkholderiaceae > Cupriavidus > Cupriavidus sp. GW821-FHT07C08. The sequence goes on along the minus strand of NZ_JBWKQZ010000024.1, from coordinate 22,041 downwards.
GGGGCACGCTTTCGCCCCAAAAGGCGGTCCCGGCCCCCGGCTGCGTCTTTATAATGCGCACATGCGAACCGATTCCTATTCACGCTTGCCCGGCGCCCAGGCCCGCAGCCGGCCGGCGACCCGCGCAGGCGTTGCTGACGTCACTGGCGCCGGCGCGGCTGTCATCGAGGTGGACCATATCCGCCACGCCTTCGGCCGCCATGCGGTAGTCAAGGGACTGTCGTTCTCGGTGGCGCGCGGCAATATCGCCTGCCTGCTGGGGCCCAGCGGCTGCGGCAAGACCACGGTGCTGCGCGCCATCGCCGGTTTCGAGCCGCTGCAGGACGGCCGCATCGTGCTGGACGGGCAGATCGTGTCGTCTTCCGGGGCGATGCTGGCGCCGGAGCAGCGCCGCATCGGCATGGTGTTCCAGGACTATGCGCTGTTCCCGCACCTGGACGTGGCGGCCAACGTGGGTTTCGGCCTGGTGCGGGCCAGCCGCGCCGGGCGCGCGGCGCGCGTGGACGAGGTGCTGCAGCTGGTCGGCCTGGCCGGCGCGGGCCGCAAGTATCCGCATGAGCTGTCCGGCGGCCAGCAGCAGCGCGTGGCGCTGGCGCGCGCGCTGGCACCGCGCCCGGAACTGCTGCTGCTGGACGAGCCGTTCTCCAACCTCGACGTCGACCTGCGCGAACGCCTGAGCCTGGAGGTGCGCGCGATCCTGAAGGCGCAGGGCACCACCGCGATCCTGGTCACGCACGACCAGCACGAGGCCTTTGCCATGGCCGACGAGATCGGCGTCATGCACGACGGGGTGATCGAGCAGTGGGGCAGCGCGCACGACCTGTACCACCGGCCGACATCGCGCTTTGTCGCGGGCTTTATCGGGCAGGGCGTGCTGATGGCGGGACGGCTGCGCGGGACTGCTGAGATTGAACTGGAACTGGGCCTGCTGCGCCCCGCGGCGCCGCTGGCGCTGCCCGCGGGCGCCGCCGTCGACGTGCTGGTGCGCCCCGACGACATCATCCACGACGACGCCAGCCCGATGCGCGCCGAGGTGGTCCACAAGGCCTTCCGCGGCGCCGAGATCCTGTACACGCTGCGCCTGGCCAGCGGCGGCCGCGTGCTGGCGCTGGTGCCGTCCCACCACAACCATGCGGTGGGCGAGCGCATCGGCATCCGTGTCGAGATCGAGGACGTGGTCGCATTTGCCGCCTAGCGTGCCACGCAAGGGCAGGGCGCCGATGGTCTACACTGTGGCGTTCTGCATTCACAAGGCTTGAATACCGTGGCGGACACGCTGTTTTCCGATACTCCCGACCGTTCCCGGCAACCGCTGGCCGAGCGTCTGCGCCCGCGCACCATCGACGAGGTGATTGGGCAACAGCACCTGCTGGGTGCGGGCAAGCCGCTGCGCGTGGCGTTCGAGTCCGGCGAGCCACATTCGATGATCCTGTGGGGCCCGCCGGGCGTGGGCAAGACCACGCTGGCGCGGCTGATGGCCAGTGCCTTCGACGCCGAGTTCATCGCGCTGTCGGCGGTGCTGTCGGGGGTCAAGGACATCCGCGAGGCGGTCGAGCGCGCCGAGCAGTTCCGCGCGCACGGGCGGCGCACGCTGGTGTTCGTCGACGAAGTCCACCGCTTCAACAAGAGCCAGCAGGATGCCTTCCTGCCGCATGTGGAAAGCGGGCTCTTCACCTTTATCGGCGCCACCACCGAGAATCCCTCGTTCGAAGTCAACGGCGCCTTGCTGTCGCGCGCGGCGGTCTATGTGCTCAAGAGCCTGGACGATGCCGAGCTGACGCAGCTGGCGCTGCGCGCCAGCGAAGAACTCGGCGCACAGGCGGGCGGCCTGAGCTGGCAGGACGAAGCGCTGCAGCTGATCGTGGCCTCGGCCGATGGCGACGGGCGCAAGCTGCTGAACAATATCGAGATCGTGGCGCGCGCCGCGCGCACCGCCGGCGCCGCGCAGATCGATACCGCGCTGCTGGGCAGCGCGCTGTCGGAAAACCTGCGCCGCTTCGACAAGGGCGGCGACGCTTTCTACGACCAGATCAGCGCGCTGCACAAGTCCGTGCGCGGCTCGGACCCGGACGCGGCGCTGTACTGGTTCTGCCGCATGATCGACGGCGGTGCCGACCCGCGCTACCTGGCGCGGCGCATCGTGCGCATGGCGTGGGAGGATATCGGCCTGGCCGATCCCCGTGCCGCCCGCATCACGCTGGACGCGGCCGAGACCTATGAGCGCCTTGGCTCGCCCGAGGGCGAACTGGCGCTGGGCCAGGCCCTGATCTACCTGGCCGTGGCGCCCAAGTCCAACGCCGGCTACAACGCCTACAACGCGGCGCGCGCCTTCGTCGGCAAGGACAAGTCGCGCGCGGTGCCGGTGCATCTGCGCAACGCGCCGACCAAGCTGATGAAGGAGCTTGGCCACGGCCACGCCTACCGCTACGCGCACGACGAGCCCGAGGCCTACGCCGCCGGCGAGCACTACTTCCCGGACGACCTGAAGGCCCAGGGCTGGTACCAGCCGGTGCCGCGCGGGCTGGAGGGCAAGATCGCCGAGAAGCTGCGCCACCTGCGCGAGCTGGATGCCGCCTGGCATCGCGAGCAGCGCGTGGCCAAGGCAAAGGACGGCGGCAAGGGCGGGGAGTGAGCGGTGGCGTGAGCCGGTAACACCGCGGCGGCCTGGTATCGCCCGGTTCGCGCCGGACGGGGCCGGTGCAGTAAAATGGCGGGTCCGCCGGCATGTCGCTGGCCCTGCACTTCACCAAAGCAACATGCTCGACATCCAGCTGTTCCGCAAAGACATCGACGCCGTGGCGCAACGCCTTGCCACGCGCGGCTACCAACTCGACGTTGCGGCGTTCCAGGCACTTGAGGCCGAACGCAAGCAACTGCAGACCCAGACCGAGGAACTGCAGGCGCGCCGCAACAGCCTGTCCAAGCAGATCGGCATGCTCAAGGGCAAGGGCGAGGACGCCTCGGCCGTGATGGCGGAAGTGGGCGGCATCGGCGACACGCTCAAGGCCTCGGCCGCGCGGCTGGACGAGATCCAGGCGCACCTGGCTGAACTGATGCTGGCTATCCCCAACCTGCCGCATGAAAGCGTGCCGGTGGGCAATGACGAAACCCAGAACGTCGAAGTGCGCCGCGTGGGCGAGCCGCGCCAGTTCGACTTTGCCGTGCGCGACCACGTCGACGTGGGCGAGAAGCTGGGCCTGGACTTCGACACCGCGGTCAAGGTCACCGGTTCGCGCTTCTCAATGCTGCGCGGTGGCCTGGCGCGCATGAACCGCGCGCTGGTGCAGCTGATGCTCGACACCCATACGCAGGAACACGGCTACACCGAGATGTATGTGCCGTACATGGTCAACGCCGCCTCGATGCGCGGCACCGGCCAGCTGCCCAAGTTCGAGGAAGACCTGTTCAAGGTGCCGCGCAAGGTCGGCAGCGAGGAAGGCGAGCGCATCGAGAACTTCTACCTGATCCCGACCGCCGAGGTGCCGCTGACCAATATCGTGCGCGACGCCATCGTCGCGGGCGAGAAGTTGCCGCTGCGCTTTGTCGCGCATACGCCGTGCTTCCGCTCGGAAGCCGGCTCGTACGGCAAGGACACGCGCGGCATGATCCGCCAGCACCAGTTCGACAAGGTCGAGCTGGTGCAGGTGGTGCCGGCCGCGCAGTCGTTCGAGGCGCTGGAGCAACTGACCGGCCACGCCGAGGCGATCCTGAAGAAGCTCGAACTGCCGTTCCGCACCATCGTGCTGTGCACCGGCGACATGGGCTTCGGCAGCACCAAGACCTACGACCTGGAAGTGTGGATCCCCGCGCAGAACACCTACCGCGAGATCAGCTCGTGCTCGAACATGGGCGACTTCCAGGCGCGCCGCATGCAGGCGCGCATGCGCACGGGGCAGGGCAAGCCGGAGCTGGTGCACACCCTCAACGGCTCCGGCCTGGCCGTCGGCCGCACGCTGGTGGCGATCCTTGAGAACTATCAGAACGCTGACGGCTCGGTCACGGTGCCGGCCGCGCTGCAGCCGTACATGGGCGGCATCACCCGCCTGGACCCGGAGCTGTAAAGCGAACGGAAAAAATCCGCAGCCAGCCTCTTGCATCGGCTGGCTGGACATGGCTATAATCTCGGTTTCGCCACACGGCAACAAGTTACCGGAGAGGTGGCAGAGTGGTCGAATGTACCTGACTCGAAATCAGGCGTACCGGCGACGGTACCGTGGGTTCGAATCCCACCCTCTCCGCCAAAACAAGAAGCTGCCCGGCTCGACCACCGGACAGGCAAAAACAGTGTAGTAAAACTCAGGCCGACGCCCACGAAAGTGCGCGTCGGTTTTGTTTTTTTCCGCGGCCGGTTTTTCATGCGGCGGGCATGGGCCGCCGCACTGGCCCGCGTACCGGACGCGCTGCCGGGTGCACTATCATGGCGGTCCGCAACGCAGGATGCCGCACCATGACACAGCCACCCGCCAGCCAACCCCCAGCACCGGTCTTCCACGGCGATCCGGCCGAACTGCCGGCCGACCCCAACCTGGTCGCCGGCATGCCGTACCGGCACTACAAGGGCGGCGCCTACGCGGCAGTTGGCATCGGCCGCTTCGAGGCCGATCTCGCGCCCGTGGTGGTCTACCGCGCGATGCGCGATCCCTCATTGCTGTGGGTGCGCCGCGCCGATGTGTTCAGCGAACCGGTGGCCACGCCGCAGGGCGAGGTGCCGCGCTTTGCGCCCGCCTGGCCCGCGGCGCTGGCCTGCCTGGACTTCCTGCCGCGCCAGGCGGTGCTCGATGTGCTGGCGCTGCACGACACGCCTTACCGGCACTACCACGACCGCCGCCATATCCTGGAGATGTTCGAGACCGCCCACGCGCGCGGCATTGCGCTGGACCGCGCGCAGGCGCTGGCGGTGCTGTGCCACGACGCGGTCTATGTGGCGGGGTGCGAGCACAACGAAGCCGCATCAGCGGCGCTGATCGAAACGGTGGCGCCCGGCGAGGACCGCGCGGTGCTGGACCGTGCCGTGCAGATCGTGCTCGATACGCGCGGCCATGGCCCAAGCATTGCCGGCGCCGACACCGTGCTCGATCTCGACCTGCTCAGGCTGGCCGCGGCGCCGGAAATTTTCGATGCCCATAGCCTGGACGTATTCGCCGAGAACCGCGCCTTGCTGGCCGCGCGCACCGGTCTACAGGGCGAGGCGCTGGAGACGGAATTCATGCGCCGCCGCGCGGCGTTCCTGGGCAAGCTGGCGCAGCGCCCGCAACTTTTCCTGACCGACGCCTTTGCCGACTGCGAGGCGCCGGCGCGTGCCAATATCGCCCGCATCGTCGGCGCGGCGGGCGCGTCCCGTGATTGACGTGCCGGCACGCGCGAGCGCCTTCGCCGAGGCCTGGCTCACGCCGGGCACGGCGCTGGGGCTGCTGGCGCTGTTCACGCTGGTGACGGTGCTGCTGCTGAGCCTGGTGCCGCTGCTGGTCGCGCTGTTGCGGCCGGTGGTGCGCTGGCTGGACCGGTGGCGCGTGTGGGGGGCCGGCGCACTGTCCGGGCGCGTGGCCGCACAGCCGCGCCGGCTGAGCACGCTCACGCTGCGCGTGCTCGAGCGCGACATGGCCGAGCTGCTGGTGGTGCTGCTGGCCGGCGCCGTGCTGCTGGCCTGCGGCAGCGCCCTGTTCTGGCTGGCCGGCGAGGTCGCCGAAAGAGGGGGCGTGGTGCGCATCGACCAGATCGTGTTTGCTTGGCTGCGTGCCTTGCGCACCGACTGGCTCGATATCGCGATGGTGGCCGTGACCGAACTGGGCGGCGCGCGCATTTCCGTGGCGGTGGGCGTGGCGGTGTTCGCTTGGCTGTGCTGGCGCCGCGCCTGGACGGTGGCGCTGTACTGGGCCGCCGCGCTGCTGGGTGCGCGCGCCTGCGTGATGGCGCTCAAGCTGGGCATGGCGCGCGTGCGCCCGGCCAGCATCTACAGCGGCCTGGAATCGTATTCCTTCCCCAGCGGCCACGCCACCAGCAGCATGGTCACCTATGGCTTCCTGGCCTTCCTGATGTGCCTGCGCCAGCCGTGGCGCGTGCGCATCCCGGTGCTGGCGCTGACCGTGGTGGCGGTGGCGGCGATAGGGGTGTCGCGGCTGTACCTGGGCATGCACTGGCTGTCGGATGTCGCCGCAGGCTATGCGCTGGGGCTGGCATGGATCGCGCTGCTCGGCACGGCCTACCGCACGCTGCATGTGCCGGCGCCGAAGGAATCGGTGGCGCCATGGCGGCTGGGCGTGGTGGTGGCGGCAGCGGTGGTGGTGGCGTTCAGCTATGTGGCGTGGTTCCGGCTGCCGGATACGCTGGAGCGCTACCGCCAGGCCGTCACGCCTACGCCAGCGGCGCTGGCGCTTCAGTCTCCGGCACTTGTGGCAGGCGCGACACCAGCAGCTGGTCGATCTTGTGATGGTCGATGTCCAGCACTTCGAAGCGATAGCCCGCCACGGTGATCGACTCGGATTTCTTCGGGATGCGCTTGAGCGCGTAGATCACCAGCCCGGCCGCGGTGTCGACATAGTCCTCGCCGGGCAGGGTGTCGAGATCGAGCGCCTTCTTCAGGTCCACCAGCGGGGTGAGGCCGTCGACCAGCCAGGAGCAGTCGTCGCGCCGCACGATCTGCTCGTCCTCGCTGGAATACAGGATGTCTCCCATCAGCGCGCCGACGATATCGTCCAGCGTGACGATGCCCACCACCAGCCCGTACTCGTTCATCACCACGGCAAAGTTCTGGTGCATCTCGCGGAAGCGCGTGAGTGCCTCGGACAGGGTCAGCGTGTCGGGGATCACCAGCACGTTCTTGTCGTGATGGCGGCCGATATTGCCGATCGCGGCGGCGCTTTCATCGGCCAGCAGCAACTGCAGGATGTCCTTGGAATCGATATAGCCCTGCACGTCGTCGAGGTCGTGCCCGCACACCGGGTATTGCGCGTGCGGCTGGTTGACCAGCTTGCGGCGCACGCTGTCGGCGGGTTCGTCGAGACTCAGGTAGACCACGTCGTCGCGCGGCGTCATGATCGCGGTAATGCTCTTGAACTCGAGTTCGAACACATTCTCGATCAGGTGGAGTTCATGCTTGTGCAGCACGCCGGCTTCGGCGCCGGCATCGACCATCGCGGCGATGTCCTCGGTGGTGATCTGGTCGACCGGCTTGGTCGGCAGGCGCAGCAGCCGCAGCGTGGCATCGGCGGCGGCGTTGAAGATCCACACCAGCGGCTTGAGCACGCGCAGCAGCGTCAGCATCGGGTCGATCACCGCCACCGCGCACCGCTCGGGGAAGGTCATGGCGATACGCTTGGGGATCAGGTCAGCAAACTGGATAAACAGCAGCGTCACGATCAGGAACGAGCCGATATTGGCCGCGCGCTGGGCGTGGACCACCTGCATATAGGGCGATAGCGTCTCCAGCAGCAGGTCCGACACATGCTTCTCGCCGAGGATACCGGCCAGGATTGCCACGCTGTTGACACCGATCTGCACGATCGTGAAGAAATTCCCGGGCTCCTCCTTGAGCCGCAGCACGCGCGTGGCGCGGCCATCGCCGCGCTCCGACAAGACTTGCAGCTTGGTGCGGCGGGCGGCGGTCAGCGCGATCTCGGAGACCGAGAAAAAGGCGCTGACAAGGACAAGGGCGATCAGGATCAGGACGAACATAGGCGGTTTGGCGCATGCAGCTTGTGCCTGCAGGCGGCTTGATGATGGTGCAGGGCGCGCGCGGCTGTCAATCAGGCATCAGGCAGACCTCGATTGCGGCTCCGGGACACCGCGTCAAAGCTGGCGGCCGGCGCTTCCAGCCGCTGCGGCAGCGTTGCGGCCAGTTCCCCGGCGGTCAGCGCAAACTGCGCGCGCAGGTCGTCGGCCAGGCTGGAGCCGGCGCGGTGGCTCGCGCGCAGCATCTGGATCTCGAACGGCAGCACCGGCGCCACGTCATGCAGCGCGACCCGCTCCGGGCTGGCGCTGAGCGCGGTGTACTGGTCCAGCAGGGTCACGCCCAGCCCGGCATCGACCAAGGCCAGCGCCAGCGAATAGGTCTGCACCTCCAGCGTCGAGCGCGGCTCCAGCGCGTGCCGGGCCAGGGTCTGGCGCACCAGCAGCCCGAGCGAGCTGTTGTCGTCATAGCCGATGAAGGCGCGCTCCATCAGCCGCTGCATCGGCACCACCTGGCGGCGCCCGCCGGCAGGCAGCGGCTGGCCGCGCGGCACCGCCAGCAGCATGCGGCCGCTGGCCACCGGCTCGCAGGAGATGGCCTCGTGGCCCGGCGGCGCAAAGGCAAAGCCCAGGTCGATCTGGTTGGCCAGCAGCGCCCCGACGATCTCGTCGGTATGGTGGGTCAGCACCTGCACCTGCGTGTCCGGGTGGCGCGCGCAGAAGCGCCGCACCGCCGGCACCAGCAGCGGGTTGGCCAGGCTGGGGGTGGCGGCCACGCGCAGCCGCCCGGCGCCCTTGTGGCGCAGGCTTTCCGAGACCCGGCGCACGCGCTCGATCTCGCCATATAGCCTTTCGACATCGCCATAGAGCGCATTGGCCTCGGGCGTGGCCTGCAGCCGGCCGCGCACCCGTTCGAACAGGCGGAAGCCGAGCGAGGCCTCGGCATGCTGGAGCACACGGGTGACCACCGGCTGGGACACGTGCAGCAGGCGCGCGGCCTCGCTGACGGTGCCGGTCAGCATCACGGCGCGGAAGACTTCAATCTGGCGCAAGCGCATGGCAATCCGGGAAGCGGGCAGGCATCCATAGCCTGATGACATATTCTGGCACGTATTCGCATTGGGCAATCCGCGCCGCCTGCATTACGCTTTGCCGGATCGGGACAAAGCAATCAAGGGATGGCAATGCAGGTAGTGATCGTGGGCGCCGGCGTGGTCGGCATGACGACGGCATGGCGCCTGGCCGAGGACGGCCACCAGGTGACGGTGCTGGAGCGCCACGACGGGCCGGCCGAGGAGACCAGCTTTGCCAATGGCGGGCAGCTCAGCTACAGCTATGTGGCGCCGCTGGCCGGGCCGGGCGTGATGTCCAAGGTGCCGGGCTGGCTGCTGCGGCGCGATTCGCCGATGCGTTTCCGCCCCGCGGCAGATCCGGCGCAGTGGCGCTGGCTGGCGGCCTTCATGGGGGCGTGCAACACCACCACCAGCGAGGCCACCACGCGCAAGCTGCTGCGGCTGGGGTTCTATTCGCGCGACCTGATGCAGGCGTTTGTCGAACAGCATCATCATGACAACGGCGGCGCCGGCTTCGATTTTGCGCGGCGCGGCAAGCTGGTGGTGCACCGCGACGCGCAGGCATTCGCATCGGCCTGCCGCCTGCTCGATTACCAGGCCAGCCTGGGCTGCGAGCAGCAGGCGCTGGACCGCGATGCCTGCGTGGCGCTGGAGCCCGCGCTGGCCGGCATCCGCAACGAGATTGCCGGCGCCATCTACACGCCGAGCGAGGAGGTGGGCGACTGCCACCGCTTCTGCCTGTCGCTGGCACGGTTGCTGCAAGACGGGGCGCACGCCGGCGTGTCGATGCGCTTCGGCACCGTCGTGCAAGAGCTGGTGCAGCAGGGCGGGCGCGTGACCGGCGTGCGGACCGCCAGCGGCGTGGTGCCGGCCGACGTGGTGATCGTGGCCGGAGGCATCGGCAGCGTGCCGCTGCTGCGGCCGCTGGGCGTACGGCCGATGCTGTGGCCGCTCAAGGGCTACAGCATCACGGTGCCGATCGCAAGCGGCGCGCGCGCCCCGCATATCAGCGTGACCGATTTCGCCAACAAGATCGTCTATGCGCGCATCGGCAATACACTGCGGGTGGCGGGCATGGCCGACCTGGTGCGCGGCGGCACCCGTATCGACCCGGAGCGGGTCGGCACCCTGGTGGCGCAGACGCGCGCGTTGTTCGACGGCCTCGTGCCCGACCTGCCGCTGGCGCAGTTGCAGCCGTGGGCCGGCCTGCGCCCGGCCACGCCGGACGGCCTGCCGCTGGTCGGGCCGTCGCGGGTGTCCGGCCTTTGGCTGAACCTCGGCCACGGCGCGCTGGGCTTTACGCTGGCCATGGGCAGTGCCGGCCTGCTGGCCGACCGGCTGGCGGGCCGGCGTCCTGCCATCGACGCAGGGGATTTCGAGGCCGCGCGCGCCTAGGGCCGCCGGCATGCATCGGTTTTGCAGTACCCGTGAGTTTGCAACTCATGACGCAGTAAGCGAAGCAGTCCAGGAAACGAGCCTCAACCGAACAAGCCCCACTACAAGGAGCGCGACATGAAACCACTGCATACCCGACGACCCGCCACCCGCCGCACGCTCGCGGCCGCCGCCCTGTTGCTGGCTGCCGGCGCCGCCCAGGCCGCCGATGGCGACACGCTGAAGAAGATCAAGGACAGCGGCGTGATCTCGCTGGGCTATCGCGAATCTTCGATCCCGTTCTCGTACACCGACGGCAAGGAGGTGATGGGCTATTCGCACGAGATCCTGCTGCAGATTGTCGACAAGGTGAAGAGCGAACTCAAGATGCCCGGCCTGCAGGTGCGCCTGACCCCGATCACCTCGCAGAACCGCATCCCGCTGGTGCAGAACGGCACCATCGACATCGAATGCGGCAGCACCACCAACAACCTCGAGCGCCAGAAGCAGGTGGCGTTCTCCAACAGCCTGTTCGTCTACGGCATCAAGATGCTGACCAAAAAGGATTCGGGCGTGAGGGAGTTTACCGACCTGAAGGAGCGCAACGTGGTCACCACCGCCGGCACCACCGGCGAGCGCCTGCTGGTCAAGATGAACGGCGAGAAGGCCATGAACATGAACCTGATCAGCACCAAGGACCACGGCCAGTCCTTCCTGATCCTGGAGACCGGCCGCGCCGCTGCCTTCGTCATGGACGAGCCGCTGCTGTACGGCGAGCGCACCAAGGCCAAGAGCGCGGGCGACTGGGTGGTGGTCGGCGCGCCGCTGCAGACCGAGAACTACGCCTGCATGTTCCGCAAGGACGATCCCTCGTTCAAGAAGCTGGCCGACGGCGTGATCGCAGACCTGCAGACCAGCGGCCGTGCCGAGAAGCTGTACAACAAGTGGTTCATGTCGCCGATCCCGCCGCGCGGCATCAACATGAACTACCCGCTGTCGGCCGACATGAAGGCGCTGTTCGCGGCGCCCAACGACAAGGCTTACCAGTAAGGGCAGGGCGCCACCGCCGGGACGCATCAGGCCCGGCGGTTATTTAGCCATAATGAATCAATATTTAGCGTTCGATAGTGTTTGCGCTAGTGTTGAGCCCGATATAGGCTCATAGCAGCACAACTGGCCGGCGGCCCTCACAAGCGGCATCCGGCGCTGTCTGCCCCCCACACTGCTTTTCCGCATCCACTGGAGAACATATGCGATCGATTCGTACTGGCTGGCTCAAATCCCTGCTGGCTGCCTCGCTGCTTGCCGGCGCCGGGCTGGCGTCCACCGCGGCGCAGGCCGCCGACCTGCTCGATACCGTCAAGCAGGCCGGCGTGCTCAAGATCGGCCTGGAGGGCACGTATCCGCCGTTCGGCTTCCGCGGCGCGAAGAACGAGCTGGAAGGGTTTGACGTGGACGTGGCGCGTGCGGTGGCGGGCAAGCTGGGCGTGAAGCCGGAGTTCGTCACCACCGAGTGGAGCGGCATCATTGCCGGCCTGCAGGCGGGCAAGTTCGACGTGATCGTCAACCAGGTCAACGTCACGCCTCAGCGCCAGCAAGTGCTGGACTTCTCCACGCCCTACGTCTACTCGGATGCGCAGCTGATCCAGCGCAAGGACGACAACCGCCAGTTCAAGTCGCTGGAAGACCTGAAGGGCCACAAGCTCGGCGTCAGCCTGGGCAGCAATTTCAACGACCTGGCCAAGTCGGTGCCGGGCATCGACGTCAAGACCTATCCCGGCGCGCCTGAGTACCTGCGCGACCTGGCGGCACAGCGCGTCGACGCCGCGCTGAATGACCGGCTGATGGTCGCCTACCTGGTCAAGACCGCCAACCTGCCGCTGCGGCAGGGCGCAATCGTGGCCGGTGCCACCACGCAGGTGGCCATCCCGTTCCGCAAGGACAACCCCAAGTTCGCGCAGGCCATCAACCACGCGCTGGATGACCTGGCCAAGGACGGCACGCTTGGCAAGCTCTCGGTGAAGTGGTTCGGCACCGACGTGACCAGGCCCGCCGGTAAGCCAATCAAGTAAAACAGTGAGGAAAGCCAGTCAGGTAAGCCGGCCAGCAAGCCGGGCGGTATCATGTCGCGGCGCCGCGGCCTGCATGGCTGCCGCGCCGCTTTCTTTTTCATTCTTCTGCCGCCGCCACGCCCATGTCCGCTCTCCAGCTTGTCACCGATTCCCTGCCAGTGCTGCTGCAGGGCACGCTGCTGACCATCAAGTTCGCGTTATGGTCGATGGTGTTCGGGCTGATGCTGGGCACGGTGGTGGCGCTGATGGGCATCAGCCATAGCCGCGTGCTCAAGGCGGTGGCGCGCACCTACGTCAGCATCATGCGCGGCACGCCGCTGCTGGTGCAGATCTTTGTCGTCTACTACGGGCTGCCGGGCGTCGGCATCGCGCTGGAGCCCACGCCCGCGGGCGTGCTGACGCTGAGCCTGAACGTCGGCGCCTACCTGTCCGAGAGCATGCGCGGGGCCATCCTGGGCGTGTCGCGCGGCCAATGGCTGGCAGCCTACAGCCTGGGCCTGACGCCGGTGCAGGCACTGCGCTACGTGGTCGGCCCGCAGGCGCTGCGGCTGGCGGTGCCGAGCCTGTCCAACAGCCTGATCAGCCTGATCAAGGACACCTCGCTGGTATCGGTCATCACCGTGACCGAGCTGCTGCGCACGGCGCAGGAGGTGATCGCGGCCACCTACCAGCCGTTGCCGCTGTACCTGGCAGTGGCGGCAATCTACTGGGTGCTGAGCACGGGGCTGTCGGGCGTGCAGCATATGCTGGAGCGGCGCTTGTCGCTGCCCGGGCGCCACTGATCGGCGCCACAAAGTAAAAGGCCAGCTCCGCGGAGCTGGCCATTTTTATCGCCGGGCCGGTCAGCCCTGCGCGATGCGGCTGGCGATATGCCCCAGCGCCTCTTCCACCTGGTCCACCAGGACCAGGCACAGGTCGCCCGGCTGCAGGTGCGACAGCGCGGTATCGATGGCGAGGAACTCGCCCCGGATCTCCTCGACCTGGCCGGCGCGTTGCGCGCCCTGCAGGCCTTCGCGCAGCAGCGCCAGCACCTCGCCGTCGGCGCGGCCGCGCTGGCACTGGTCCTGGTACAGGATGACTTCATCGAACACGCCGCCCAGGATCTGGGTCTGGCGGCGGATGTCGTCGTCGCGGCGGTCGCCCGCGCCGCTGATCACCACCACGCGCCGTTTGGCGGGGATGGTCTCGACAGCGCTGCACAGTGCCAGGATGGCATCCGGGTTGTGGCCGTAGTCGGCGATCAGCGTGGCGCCGCGGTAGTCGAACACGTTGAAGCGTCCCGGGGCGGTCTGCGCGTCGTTGACGAAGGTGGCCAGGCCGCGGCGGATAGTCGACCAGTCGATGCCCAGCGCCCACGCGGCGGCGATCGACGACATCGCGTTATCGACCTGGAAGCCGATGGTGCCGTTGCGCGTCAGCGGGATCTCGGCCAGTGCGATGCGCACTTCGGTATCGCCTTCGGATACGACGATGTCGGCGCCGTCCACGAACACCACGCGCTTGCCCTGCGCGCGGTGCGTGGCCATGGCTGGCTGGTTGGGGTCGTGCGCGAAGAAGGTGACGCTGCCGGGGCAGGCGTCGGCCATGCGCACCACCATCGGGTCGGCCGCGTTCAGGACCGCCATGCCGTGCGGCGCGACGTTCTGCACGATCACGCTCTTGAGCACCGCCAGGTCTTCCACCGAGTTGATGAAGGACAGGCCCAGGTGGTCGCCTTCGCCCACGTTGGTCACCACCGCCACGTCGCAGCGGTCGAATGCCAGGCCTTCGCGCAGCAGGCCGCCGCGCGCGGTTTCAAACACGGCGGCGTCCACGTCCGGGTGCAGTAGCACGTTGCGCGCGCTGCGCGGGCCGCTGCAGTCGCCGGTGTCGATGCGCTCGCCCTGGACATACACGCCGTCGGTGCCGGTCATGCCCATGCGCAGGCCGCTGGTGGCCATGATGTGGGTGATCAGCCGGACCGTGGTGGTCTTGCCGTTGGTGCCGGACACGGCCACCACCGGGATGCGGCCATCGTCGCCATCGGAGAACATGGTCGAGACAATGGCTTCGCCGACCGCGCGGCCCTTGCCGTACGACGGCTGCAGGTGCATGCGCAGGCCCGGCGCGGCGTTGACCTCGACGATGCCGCCGGCCTGTTCCTCGAACGGCTTGAGCATGGTCTCGCACACGGCGTCGACGCCGGCGATGTCCAGGCCCACCATCTGCGCCGCCGCCACGGCACGCGCGGCGATGTCCGGGTGGACGTCGTCGGTCACGTCGGTGGCGCTGCCGCCGGTGGACAGGTTGGCGTTGTTACGCAACACCACGCGCGTGCCCTTGGCCGGCACGGATTCGGCGGTCAGGTTCTGCTTGGCCAGCACGGCCAGCGCGATATCGTCGAAGCGGATCTTGGTCAGCGAGGTCGCATGGCCTTCGCCGCGGCGCGGGTCGCGGTTCACTTCCTCGACCAGCTGGCGCACGGTATGCACGCCGTCGCCGATGACCTGCGGCGGATCGCGGCGCGCGGCCGCCACCAGCTGCTTGCCGACCACCAGCAGGCGGAAGTCGTGGCCCGGGATATAGCGCTCGACGATCACGTCCGAGCTGATGTCCGAGGCGACCTCATAGGCCGTCATCACTTCGTCGCGGGTGCGGATGCGTACCGCCACGCCCTTGCCCTGGTTGCCGTCGCGCGGCTTGACCACCACCGGGGCGTCGATTTCCTGCGCGGCGGCCCAGGCCTCTTCGGCGCTGCGCACCGAGCGGCCCAGCGGCACCGGCACGCCGGCGGCGTGCAGCAGGGTCTTGGTCAGGTCCTTGTCCTGCGCGATCGATTCGGCCACGGCGCTGGTGCGGTCGGTCTCGGCGGCCTGGATGCGGCGCTGCTTGCTGCCCCAGCCAAACTGCACCATCGAGCCCTGCGTCAGGCGCCGGTAGGGAATGCCGCGCGCCACGGCGGCGTAGACGATGGAGCCGGTGCTCGGCCCCAGGCGCACGTCCTCGTCCAGCTCGCGCAGGCGGTGCAGCGCGTCGGCGAGGTCGAACGGGGTGTCGTTGCGCGCGGCGCGGCACAGGGCCTCGGCCAGCTCGAACGCAAGCCGGCCGACTTCTTCCTCGCTGTATTGCACGATCACCTGGTAGGTGCCGGGCTCGACCGTCTGCGCGGTGCGGCTGAAGGTGACCGGGCAGCCGGCGGCGGCCTGCAGGCGCAGCGCCGTCACTTCCAGCACGTGGGCCAGCGACAGCTCGCCCGATTCCTCGTCCGGGCGCAGCGGCCCGATCTCAGGGAAACGGGCGCGCAGCCGGTCTTCAAAGCCGGGCAGCGCCGACAGCATGTTGGTGGCATCCTGGCAGGCCACGATCGCCTCGATGGCGGTGTGGCGGCACCACAGGTTCGGGCCCCGCAGGGCCCGGATACGTGAGACTTCCATAGAACGGTTTCCGTGTCTTCTATGCGCGGTTGAGCTTGGGGCCGCGTCAGGCGCGGCGCGCAGGCTGGCCCATCCAGTGGTGCACCAGGTCGACGGTGGCGCCGGTGGCGGCCTCGTCGCACTGCAGTACCAGCAGGTCGCCCGGCACCAGCTGGCTCAGGGCGGTTTCAATGGCGCTGGCACGCGTGCCTTCGTCGATGATCTTGGTCACGCGCCGGCCTTCGTACAGGCCCTGCTTGAGCAGCGCGCGCGCCTCGGCATCGGGCAGGGCGCGCTTGACGCTGCGGTCCTCGCACAGGAAGACGCGGTCGAAATGCTGGCCCAGCGCCATGCCCTGGCGCACCAGGTCTTCGTCGCGGCGCTGCACGCCGGCGCCGTAGACCACCATGCGGCGCTCGGCCGGGAAGCGCTCCAGCGCGGTCGCCAGCGCTTCCAGCGCGGGCGCGTTGTGGGCGTCGTCGACCACCACGGTGGCGCCGTTGCGCTCGAACAGCGTGAAGCGGCCCGGCACGTCGACCTGGCCGACATCGAAGGTCACCACGCCGGCGCGGATCAGGTCGTTGGAAATGCCCAGCGCCCAGCCCGCGGCCACGGCCGCCAGCACGTTCTCGACCTGGAACGCGACGCGTCCGGCGTAGGTCAGCGGCACCGCGGCCACGTCCACCAGCGCGGTCTCGCTGCTGCCGGTGGCCAGCACGATCTTGCCTTCGCGCAGGTACACCGCGCGCTTGCCGGCGGCGCGGTGCGACACGATCGCGGGCAGCTCCGGCGTCAGGCCGAAGAAGATCACGTCGCCGTCGCACAGCCCGGCCATCTCTACCAGGCGTTCGTCGCGCGCGTTGAGCACGGCCGCACCGGTCTCCAGCACCACGTCGACCTGCGTGCGCAGCACGTTGTACATGCGGTCCTCGTCCTCGACATAGTAGTCGCCGAGGTGGTCGGGCTGGTCGAAATTGGTGACCACGCCGACCTGGCAGCGGTCATAGACCAGGCCTTCGGAGAGGATGCTGCCGCTGTCGTTCTCGAACACGGCGGCCTCGACCGCGCGGTTCATCAGGATGCGATGGCCCGATTGCCAGTTGGCGCGGTCGCCGCTTTCCACCTGGCGGCGGTCCAGGAACAGCCCGTCGCTGCAGGCCAGGCCGGTATGCTTGCCCGACAGCTGCAGCAGGCGCGCCACCAGGCGCGCCACCACGGTCTTGCCGTTGGTGCCGGTCACGCCCACCACCGGGATGCGGCCCTGGTCGTCATCGGACTCGGGGAACAGGTGGTTGACGATGGCGCGGCCCACCGGGCGCGGCGTGCCTTCGGCCGGCTTGATATGCATCAGCAGGCCGGGGCCGGCGTTGACTTCGACGATGGCGCCGCGTTGCTCGGCCAGCGGGCGCGAGATGTCCTCGGCCACTAGGTCCACGCCGGCGATGTCCAGCCCGACCACGCGCGCGGCCAGCGCCGCATGCGCGGCGACGCTCGGGTGCACGCGGTCGGTGACGTCGAAGGCGACGTTGCCGTTGCGCTGGATCAGCACCGAGCGGCCTTCGGGCGGGACCGTGCTGGCGTCCATGCCCTGGCGCTTCAGTTCCAGGCGCGCGGCCGAGTCCAGCCGCACACGGTTCAGCGGATGGTCCTCGGTGGTGCCGCGGCGCGGATCGGAATTGATCTGCAGCTCGATCAGCTCGTCGATGGTGGACTTGCCGTCGCCGACCACGCTCGCGGTCTCGCCCATGGCGGCGGCCACCAGGCGGCCGCCCACCACCAGCAGGCGGTGCTCGTTGCCGGGGATGAAGCGCTCGACGATGACGCCGTTGCCTTCATCGATGGCCACGCCGTAGGCGGTCTCGACTTCCTCGCGGGTCATCAGGTTGGTGAACACGCCGCGGCCGTGGTTGCCGTCATAGGGCTTGACCACCACCGGCACGCCGATGTCTTCGGCGGCGTCCCAGGCGTCGGCCGGGGAATCGACCATGCGGCCCTCAGGGACCGGCACGCCGCAGGATTCCAGCAGGCTCTTGGTCAGGTCCTTGTCGCGCGAAATGCTTTCGCCGATGGCGCTGGTGCGGTCGGTCTCGGCGGTCCAGATGCGGCGCTGGCGCGCGCCGTAGCCGAGCTGCACCAGGTTGCCGTCCGACAGGCGGATCGCCGGGATGTCGCGGTCGTCCGCGGCATCGACGATGCAGGCGGTGCTGGGGCCCAGGCAATGCTCGTCCACCAGGCGGCGCAGGTTGTCCACGGCGGCAGGGACGTCGAAGGGACGGTCCTCGATCGCGGCCATGACCAGGTCGCGGGCGGTGAACAGGGCGACGCGGGTGACTTCCTCGTGCCAGGCGCGCACGATCACCTTGTAGACACCGCGCACCGGGGTCTCGCGCGCCTTGCCAAAGCCGCCGGGCATGCCTGCCAGGTTCTGCAGCTCAAGCGTCACGTGTTCCAGGATATGGCCGGGCCAGGTGCCTTCCTTCACGCGCTGCAGGAAGCCGCCGCGCTCGCCGATGCTGCAGCGATGCTCGACCAGCGACGGCAGCCAGGCCGACAGGCGCTCGTAGAACCCCGGAATCGTGTTGGAGGGAAAGTCCTCCAGTTCCCCGATATCGACCCATGCCTCCAGTACGGGCCGATATGTCCACATATTCGGGCCGCGCAGCGACATGACATCGAAAATCTCAATGTCCTTCTTTTTCATTGAATTAGCTTGAGGCAGTGGGCGGAACCGCCCGAGAAATGGAAGCCTAACCTTTCAGTAACGTTACAGCACAGAGCGGGTTGACTTTCTTCGTGTAAAAGTGATTGTGCAGTGCATCAGGAGTACCCGCGCGTTCGTCGTTATGTATACTGCGGGCGAATTCGCGGGCCGCCAGAGCGTGCCCGGCCTAAATTTGTTTCAAGTTATGTCCGTACCCCCTGGACGCACGCCGCGCCATCCATGACCCAGTCCTCCCTGTCTGTCCCTACCGCCCCTGCTGCCGACGAGCCCTGGCGGGCTGAATCCGGATCGTGGCTCCGACCCGGCGAGACCGTCCTGGCCGGACTGGCTCTGGACCTCGACGCGAAGCTGCATTTTACCCAAGGGTGGCTGGTTGTGACCGACCAGCGCATCGTTGCCCGGGCTCCGGGTGAAAAAAATGTGCGGGAATGGAACATCGCGCCCACCCTGCGCCTGTCGCACACCGACCACGCGGGCGTGGGCGCGCTGGAATTGAGCGGTCCGGAAGGCCGGCTGGCCAGCTGGCGATATACGCTTGGTTACAATCCGGCCGCGCTGCGGCTGGCTGACCAGTTCGAAGCGCAGCGCGACGCCGCCGGCGCGCGCCCGGCCGGCGAGGCGGGCGAGGTGCTGTGCCCGACCTGCAAGGCGCCGCTGCCCCCTGACGAGGAGCAGTGCCCTCAATGCAGCCGGGAGCTGGAAACCCCGCCCTCGACCTGGGCGCTGCTGCGCCTGTGGCGCTTTGCCCGGCCCTACCAGTGGCAACTGCTGGCGGGCTTCCTGCTGACGCTGCTGTCCACTGCGGCCACGCTGGTGCCGCCGTACCTGACCATGCCGCTGATGGACAAGGTGCTGATCCCGTTCCAGAACGGCGTGCCAATCGACTACGGCCTGGTGCGCCTGTACCTGGCCGGATTGCTGGGAGCAGCGCTGGTGGCCTGGTCGCTGGGATGGGCGCGGACCTACCTGCTGGCGCGCGTATCGGAGCGCATTGGTGCCGATCTGCGTACAACAACCTATGAACACCTGCTAAAGCTGTCGCTGGAATATTTCGGCGGCAAGCGCACTGGCGACCTGATGGCGCGCATCGGCTCGGAAAGTGACCGCATCTGCGTCTTCCTGTCGCTGCACCTGCTGGACTTTGCCACCGATGTGCTGATGATCGTCATGACGGCGGTGATCCTGGTGTCGATCAACCCGTGGTTGGCATTGGTCACACTGGTGCCGCTGCCGTTCATCGCCTGGATGATCCACCTGGTGCGCGACCGCCTGCGCCACGGATTCGAGAAGATCGACCGGATCTGGTCCGAGATCACCAATGTGCTGGCCGATACCATCCCCGGCATCCGCGTGGTCAAGGCATTTGCCCAGGAAAAGCGTGAGGTGTCGCGCTTCCGCGAGGCCAATAAGCACAACCTGGCGATCAACGACCGCGTCAACGCGGTATGGTCGCTGTTCACGCCTACGGTCACGCTGCTGACCGAGATCGGCCTGCTGATCGTGTGGGTGTTCGGCATCTGGCAGGTGTCGCACAGCGCCATCACGGTGGGCGTGCTGGTGGCGTTCCTGACCTATATCAGCCGCTTCTATACCCGGCTGGATTCGATGAGCCGGATCGTCTCGGTGACGCAGAAGGCCGCCGCCGGCGCCAAGCGCATCTTCGACATCCTCGACCATGTGTCGAGCGTGCCGGAGCCGGTGCGCCCGGCGAAGCTGGACAAGGTCGAAGGCGCCATCGACATGAGCGACCTGGGCTTCCGCTACGGCAACCGCGCGGTGATCCGCGGGCTGAACCTGTCGATCGAGCCGGGCGAGATGATTGGCCTGGTGGGGCACAGTGGCTCGGGCAAGAGCACGCTGGTCAACCTGATCTGCCGTTTCTACGATGTTTCCGAGGGCGCGATCCGCGTCGACGGCGTCGATATCCGCTCGCTGCCGGTGTCGGAGTACCGCCGCCATATCGGCCTGGTGCTGCAGGAGCCGTTCCTGTTCTTCGGCACGATTGCCGACAACATTGCCTACGGCAAGCCCGACGCCACGCGCGAAGAGATCATCGCCGCCGCGCGCGCCGCGCATGCGCACGAGTTCATCCTGCGCCTGCCGCACGGCTATGACTCCCTGGTCGGTGAACGTGGCCAGGCGCTGTCGGGCGGCGAGCGCCAGCGCATCTCGATCGCGCGCGCGCTGCTGATCAACCCGCGCATCCTGATCATGGACGAGGCCACCTCGTCGGTCGACACTGCCACCGAGAAGGAAATCCAGAAGGCGCTCGACAACCTGGTGCAGGGCCGCACCACCATCGCCATCGCGCACCGCCTGTCGACACTGCGCAAGGCCGACCGGCTGGTGGTGATGGACCGCGGCCAGATCGTCGAAGTCGGCAGCCACGATGAGCTGCTGTTGCGCGAAGGCGCGTACTACAAGCTGTACCAGGCGCAGGCGCGCAATGTCGACACCGAGGACGGTGACGGCGAAGACGAAGCGATCGAAACGCCGGAGGCCGCCAATGCCCAATGACATCCCCGCCACCACGCCGACGCCCATGTTTACGCTAGATCGCAATCCTTTCGGCCGCCTGGTCCTGATCGCCGGGGACGGCACCGTCCACGAAGGCGTGGTGCCGGTGCGCGCCTTCCCGATTTCCGCGCCGCAGGGCGGCATCGGCCTGATGAGCACCGACGGGCATGAGGTGGTGTGGGTTCCGCGGCTGGAGGATGTGCCGCAGGCAGAGCGCGACATGATCGAAGCGGAACTCGCCTCGCGCGAGTTCATGCCGGAGATCGAGCGTATTGTCAGCGTGTCGACCTATGCCACGCCCAGCGTGTGGACGGTGCAGACCGATCGCGGCCAGACCGAGCTGGTGCTGCGCGGCGAAGAGGCAATCCGGCGCCTGGCCGGCAGCACGCTGCTGATATCGGACACGCACGGCATCCACTACCTGATCCGCGACCTGATGGCGTTGGACAAGCACAGCCGCAAGATCCTCGACCGCTTCCTCTGAGGCGTCGCTGGCGACGCTGAAACCCGGGCCGGCGCTCTGCCGGCCCGGTTCCTGATCCTAGTGCAGCATCTCGGACGCGTCGTCTTCGTCGTCCCAGTCATCGTGCATGACCGGCACGTCAGGGGCCATGTCGAACACCATCGAGTGGTAGCGCACGCTGAACCACTCGCGGAACATCTGCAGCGACAGTTCCTCGGGCCACATCGAGTCGTCGAACCACTCGCCCAGCATGAATTCAAAGAATTCCTGCCAGCGCTTCTCGACCCAGCGCATGGCATTGTCGTGCGTATCGGCCAGTTCTTCCGGGAGCAGGAACACGCTCTGGTCCTCGCGCACCTGTTCGAGCGTGAGGCCGGCCACCGGCTGGGGATCGACCGCCTGGATCCAGTCCAGGAACGGCTGTTCCGGGACCAGGGCGACCATGGAACGGTTGATGGTGAAGCGGGGATGGTCAGACATGGCGAAAGCCTTCAAGGACTGCAACCGCCTATTGTAGTCCTTCGCCGTGCGGCTTCCGTGCGCGCTACTGATAATCCATGGTAAAGATCATCGCGCTTGATACCGTCCCCGGCGAGGGCGTGCCGCCCAGGCCGATGTAGCGCGCGCCAAAGCGGTATGTGGCGGGGACGTTGGCCGTGATGTTGCCCATCGCATTGCGCACCTGCAGGGGCTTGAACTGCCGCAAACGTAGTTGCGCATTCCTACGCAGTTATGCACAATTTGCGCATGTCACGCACGATGG